>NZ_BPRB01000261.1 GCF_022179685.1 Methylobacterium trifolii | reverse complement strand
AGGGCAAGTTACAAGGGAACCCGCGCCTCCTCCGCCAGCGTCGCCGGATGTGTGAATACGGTAGCCTCTGCGGGAGAGGGTGGCCCGCGAGCTGGGATTTCCTCCAGATCGCAGTCGATCCGAACCCGTGTAGGCCGTAAGGGGATGCAGACGGCCCGCGCGCACGAGCCGGAGGGAACCGGGGCATTCTGAGGACCGGACATGGCCACCACCCTCGGGCTCGCCTTCCTGGCCGGCATCCTCTCCGTCCTCTCGCCCTGCGTGCTGCCGCTGCTGCCGCTGGTCCTCGGGGCGGCGGCGTCCGAGCATCGCTTCGGGCCCGTCGCGCTGGCCTCGGGCCTGGCCCTGTCGTTCGTGGCGATCGGGCTGTTCGTGGCGACCGTGGGGTTCTCCCTCGGCCTCGACAGCGGACTCTTCCGGGCCGGCGCCGCGATCCTGCTGGTGCTGATCGGCCTCGTGCTGATCGTGCCCGCGGCCCAGACACGGCTGGCGGTGGCGGCCGGCCCCGTGAGCGACTGGACGGAGAACCGGTTCGGCGGATTCTCGACGGCCGGGCTCGGCGGCCAGTTCGGCGTCGGCCTCCTGCTCGGGGCGGTCTGGAGCCCCTGCGTCGGGCCGACCCTGGGCGCGGCCTCGCTGCTGGCCTCGCGGGCGCAGGACCTCGGCTCGGTCGGCCTGACCATGCTCGTGTTCGGCCTCGGCGCGGCCCTGCCACTCGTCGTCCTCGGCACCCTGTCGCGCGCGGTGCTGGTGCGCTGGCGCAACCGCATGATGGGTGTCGGCAAGGGGCTGAAGGCGGCGTTGGGCCTGCTGCTGGTGGCGACGGGCGCGGCGATCCTGCTGGGCTACGACAAGGCGCTGGAGACCACCCTGGTGAACGCCTCCCCGCAATGGCTCACCGACCTGACCACCCGGCTCTGAACCTGCGACCCCGCGGGGGCCGAACCCTGCGGCGCCTCGCAAGTTGTCGCTGCTGAGTGCACCTCACGACACTGCCGATCACCGGGCGCCCTCCCTCCGGCCACGCCGGCGCAGCGGGAGTTTTGTGAGAGACACCAAGGGCCGCAGGGCCGACACCGGGAGCGCTTCATGGACATCGCCGTCGACACGGTCACCGAACTCATCCTGCGGCTGCGGGCGATCGAGGTGAAAGAGGGCGCGACCGATCCGGATTCGGGCTCGAACCCCATCGACGACGGCGCGACCGACGTCCTCGTCTCCGGCACCGACGACGCCACCGAGAGCGAGGTGCGCGGCCTGATCGCCGGCCTCAACGTGGACGAGCGCGCCAACCTGCTGGCCCTGCTCTATGTCGGCCGCGGCGACATGGAGCCCGAGGAGTGGGACGAGGCCGTGCGCTTCGCCCGCGAGCGCGAAGGTGCGGGCGACGGCGCGGCCAAGGAACTCCTGGGCTCGCCGGACGCGGGCGACCTGCTGGAGGAGGGCATGGACCGTCTCGGCCTCACGCCCGACCTGCCACAGGCCTAGCCGGGGTCGATCACGCGGAACGGAAGCCGCCTTTGCAGACCCTAAGCCTGGACCAGTTCAAGCGATCCCTGTCCGCCGACGCGCCCCCGGCCCTGCCGGCGGCGCTTTCCGCCCTGTGGTGGATCGGACGGGGCGCGGACGGATGGGACAGGGCACACGCCCTGGTCCAGGACGAGCCGGGTGCGGATGCGGCCTGGGTCCATGCCCACCTGCATCGTGTCGAAGGCGATGCCGGCAATGCCGACTATTGGTATCGCCGCGCCGGCCGCCCGTCCGAGGTGGGTTCCCTCTCCGCTGAGTGGGACGCGATCGCGGCCTCGCTCCTCGCGGGGGCGTGAGGCCGCCCTACTCCTCCCCGTCGTGCAGGGCGTAGAAGCCTTCCGCGCTGACGCCCTCGTCCAGCAGCATCCGCTCGCGGGCGCGCAGCTTCTCGGTCTCGCTCTTGAGCTGGCCGCAGGCGGCCAGGATGTCGCGTCCGCGGGGGGTGCGCACGGGCGAGGCGTAGCCGGCGTTGAACACGATCTCCGAGAACCGCTCGATCCGCTCCCAGTCCGAGCAGGCATAGGCGCTGCCGGGCCAGGGGTTGAACGGGATCAGGTTGATCTTGGCCGGGATGCCCTTGAGCAGCCGGACCAGCTCGCGCGCGTCCGTGTCCGAATCGTTGACGCCCTTGAGCATCACGTACTCGAAGGTGATGCGCCGGGCGTTGTTGAGGCCGGGATACTCGCGGCAGGCCCGGAGCAGCTCGGCGATCGGATACTTGCGGTTGAGGGGCACCAGCTCGTCGCGCAGGTCGTCGCGCACGGCGTGCAGCGAGATCGCGAGCATGGCGTGCGCCTCCTCGCCGAGCCGCCGGATCTGCGGCACCACGCCGGAGGTCGAGACCGTGATGCGCCGCCGCGACAGGGCGAGGCCCTCCGGGTCCGACATCACGCCGACCGCGTCGACCACGGCGTCCAGGTTGTAGAGGGGCTCGCCCATGCCCATGAACACGATGTTGGTGACGAGCCGCCCCGGATCGCCGGCGCCGGAGGCGTCGCGCGAGGGCATCTGGCCGGGCCAGTCGCCGAGCTGGTCGCGGGCGACGATCAGCTGCGCCGTGATCTCGGCGGCCGTCAGGTTGCGCACGAGGCGCTGGGTGCCGGTGTGGCAGAAGGAGCAGGTCAGGGTGCAGCCCACCTGCGAGGAGACGCAGAGGGTGCCCCGGTCCGGCCCCGGAATGTAGACGCACTCGATCTCGGCGCCGCGGTTGTGGTCGTGCCGGCCGGTGGGCGCCATGCGCAGCAGCCACTTGCGGGTGCCATCGCGAGAGACCTGCTGGCTCACCACCTCGGGCCGGTCGAGGGTGAAGGCCTCGGTGAGCTGGGCCTTGAGGCCCTTGCCGACGTTGGTCATCGCCTCGAAGGCGGTCGCCCCGCGGTGGTTGATCCAGTGCCAGAGCTGGCCCGAGCGCATCCGGCTCTCGCGCTCCGGCACCCCCATCTCGACGAGGCGCTGCTTCAGCTCGGCGCGGGTCAGCCCGACGAGGGACAGGCGCCGGCCCGGCACCGGCCCGGGCCGGAAGGCCGGCGCCTTCTCGATCGCGGAATGATCGCTGCCCGCGCGCCGGGCGGTGTCCAACGACGCCGTCGCCATGTCTGTCCGGATTCGATTCTCGTTTGGAAAGACTGGGATATAGGCGATTCCGCCCCGGAACGCGAATGCGTGCCGGGCATGTGGGGATCACGGGCGCGGGGGGGCGATCCTCCGGAGGGTCAGGCCTCGGCCCCGATCGCGTCGCAGCGGAAGGCGCCGTAATCGGCCCGCGCCAGCCGTTCGGCGAGGGCGGGCAGGAACAGGCCGGCCTCGTCAGCGAGCCGCCAGGGCGGGTTGACCACGATCAGGCCGCTGCCCGAGAGGCGCGTCGGGTCGTCGGGCGGGTCGACCATCAGGTCGAGGCGCAGGGCCGGGCGGGCGAGGCTTTGGCCGAGGGCCTCCACCATGCGGTCCACCGCGCGGATGTCCTTGATCGGATACCAGGCCAGGAACACCCCGGTCGGCCACTTGGCCACCGCCTTGCCGAGGAGCGTGCCCAGGCGCTCGATCTCGCCGCCGACCTCGTAGGGCGGGTCGATCAGCACGAGGCCGCGGCGCTCCGGCGGCGGGATCTGGGCGTTGAGCGCCGTCCAGCCGTCGAGGTGGAGCACCTTGGTGCGGGCATCCTGGTTGTAGCGCTCGCGCAGGACCGCGGCGTCCTCCGGGTGGAGTTCGACGAACACGCCCTGGTCGCCCGGCCGCAGGCTCTCGCGGATCAGGGCCGGGGAGCCGGGATAGATCGTCGCCCCATAGCGCGCCCGGACCGCGGCGACCGCCGCGCGGTAGGGGGCGAGCAACTCCTCCACCGCGCCGGGGAACGGGTCGTCGAGGCGGCCCCAGCCGTCGGCCCACTCGCCGGTGCGGCCGGCCTCGTCGCCGGCCAGATCGTAGAAGCCGAGGCCCGCATGGGTGTCGATCGCCCGGAAGGGGGCCGGCTTGAGGCACAGGTGCTCAAGCACCCGCGTCAGCACGAGGTGCTTGAGCACGTCGGCGTGGTTGCCCGCGTGGAAGGCGTGCCGGTAATTCATGATCCCCGATCAAGCGGATCGGGGCGCCCGGGTCCAGTGCCCCGCCGCAAAAACGTCAGCGGGAGGCGCCCACCGTGACCTCCGGCGCGCGGCAATTGCCGCGGGCGACCTCCGGGCAGGGCGTGAAGCCGCGCAGGTCCTTGCCGAAGCAGACCCGCACCTCCTGCAACTGGCCCCGCGCGCAGGTCACCGCCATCATGTCCGGGCGCAGGCCCTTGTTGGCGGCCACGAACTGGCGCGCGATCTCGATCGGGGCGAGGCGCTGCTCGCCCCCCGAGCCCTTGAGCGCATCGGGGATCGTCACGGCCATGCGCGCCTCGCGGGCGGCGCGGAAGTAGGCGGCGGGATCGAGCCCCGAGCAGGTGCCGTGCTTGCGCCACTCGTAGCGGGCGAGCCCCTCGCTCGGGTAGACCTCGCCGGCGAGATCCATCGCCTGGCGGGTGGGCTGGCGCTCGACGGCCGAGCAGTTCTGCGGGTAGCCACGGCTGAATTGCGGCCAGAGGCCGTGCACGACGAAGCCCAGCCCGCGGCCGGGCGCGCATTGCCGGTCGTCCCGGCGCGAACCGGCGGTGTCGCAGTAGGTCGGCGACCAGGACAGCGCCAGCACGTAGAAGTCGAAGGCGCCCGGCGCGTTGCCGCGGCCGAAGCCGCCGTAATCCTGCGCCCGCGCGCCACCCGCGAGCAGCAGCCCGGCGAGGACGAGGAGGGCTGCCGACCGTATCACGGCCGCGCCATGCGGCAGGCCGTGGCGTAGGCGTAGCTCAGGTCCCGGTCGAGGCCGTGGACGCAGAGCTCCACGCCCCAGGACGAGCCGATCATGCCGAGGCTCTCGCGGACCGAATAATCGATCTTGCGGCGCACTCCGTCCGAGGTGGTGGCGGTGGCCGAGCAGAACCGGCGCGGGACGAAGTCCAGGCCCCAGGGACGCCACGCCGTGCGCTCGATCCGGTCATAGGCGACGATCGTCAGGGACGAGTTCCAGAACTTCGCCTCCTTCTCGGCGAACTGGCTCGAGATCTTCTCCAGCACGCCCGCGTCCTGGCAGCCGGGAATGTCCGCGTCGTAGGGGAACGTCCGCTCCTCGGCGGGCTCGATCTCCTCGCGGGCCGAGCGCGCCAGCGCCGGCTGGAGGGCGCCCAGGACGGTCAGGCCGAGCCCGAGGGCGACGCTGAGGCGGTTCGGGCGCATGGCGCAATTCCGCTGGCTCTTCTGCATGCGCGGAGGTTGGCCGGAGCCCGGCGGGAGTCAAGCTGCGGGTCGCGCTGCACGGAATTTCCGGGGCGATGTGCGACCTGGGGGTCACACCTGCGCAGTCAGCGGGCGATCCTAGCCACCCTTGCCGGCTCCGCGCCGCTTGCGTGCCTCGGCCTTGATGGCGGCCATGTCGTGGGGCTCGGTCGGCCCGCTTTCCAGACCAGTCTGAATCTCTCGCCGCAGGGCCTCGAGCTTGACCGCCCGGATCTGCTCACGCTCCTCGACGAGGCGCAGGCCGTCCCGCATCACCTCGCTCGCCGAGGCGTAGCGGCCGCTCGCGACGAGGCTTCGGACGAAGGTCTCGTAGTGCTCCCCCAGGGTGTAGCTCGACGGCATGCGGCATCCTCCTGCAGGCCCTCGAGTATCACTTTCTGATAGTCGGGCCAATCGGTGCCAGTCTCGGCCTCAGTAGATCGGCCCCGGCGACAGGCCGGGCGGGCTGAGGGACAGGGGCTCCTCGAAGCCGGGCGCCGGCTCCTCCTCCGGCAGGGCCGTGGCGAGGCGGGACGCGGGACGGGCGGGGAGCGGGCGCGATGGGGGAGCCGCGGCGTAGGCCGAGGGCGCGGCGGGACGGGCGGGGGCGCGGGCGAACTGCGAGGGGCTCGGCGCCCGCGAGGTCGGGGTGAGGCCGTAGGGGTCGTCCTCCTCCACGTCGACGGGCGCCTGGGGGGCCGCCGGCTGGCGCGGCGGCGGGAGCGGGCGCGACAGGGGCCGCTCGGTGCCGGCGCCGAGCTGCGGCGTGAACTTGATCAGCGGCTGGCAGATGCGCTTGAGCCCGCGCGGATCGTGCCGGGCGAGGTCCACGTGGATGTGGTCGTAGTGGAACACGTTGGAGCCGGGTGCCAGCACCGTCGTGAACCGCTGGCAGGCCCCCAGGAACACCTCGCGCAAAAACCCCTGCTCGGCCTCGGTGCCGCGCCAGCCGCCCTTGACGGTGATGACGTAGCCGTCGGCGAGCTTGAAGGACATCACGTCGACGGCGTTGCCGAAGGAATGCTCCGAGAGCTTGGCGCCGGCCTGGTTGTTGCGGCCGCGGCAGGCATAGGTGCCCGCGTTGATCTCGGCCACGGGCTGCCCGAAATACAGATTGGCCGCCGGCTGGATCGTGTCGGCGAGCCACGCCTCGGCCTCGGAGAGCGCCGGGCAGGCGAGCGTCATGCGCTGCTTGAGGGCGACCGTGCCGCCGGCCAGCCGCGTCACCCGGAAGGGCTGCTGCATGCCGCAGGGGCCGGGCCCGTCGATCTCCTTGACCGGCGTGACGAATTCCGTGGTCTGAACCAGCTTCCTGGCGAGGCAGATCTGCTCGGCCTGGTCGCGCCATGGGTCGCGGCGCTCGAACTTGTTGAGCGCACACCCGGTGAGCCCCGCGCCGAACAGCGCAAGGGCGGAGAACGCGAACACGCTACGCCACATGGTGCGGAGGATGCGCGCGATCCCGTAAAGCCTTCGTCAACGAGATTGGAACTGTCGACAGGGCGATCGTTCGGCGCCGCTCTTGCGGCGCCCAGACGCGAAGAGCGGCCCGCGGAGCGGGTTGTCCGGGACGAATGTCCCGGACAACCTCGATCGAAGCGAAAGCCTGAGCCCGCGGATGCGGGCGCCGGCGACTGAGGCCAAGCCAAAGAAACAGAGCAAGCGCCTTCAAGCGATTGCTCTGACGTTGACAGGACACCCGCGCGGCCGGACTGAATGCGGGATGCTCTCGCTCGTCGACATCCGCTCCCGCATCGAGGCCGGCACATTGACGCCGGCCGGCGCGATCCAGCTCTGCCGCGAGGCCATCGCCGCGCGCGACCCGACCGTCCGCGCCCTCGTCTCGGTGCTGGCCGAGCCGGTCGTGTCGGAAGCGGGGCCGCTCGCCGGCATCGCGGTCGGCGTCAAGGACATCATCGACACCGCCGACCTGCCGACGCAGATGGGCTCGTCCATCTATGCGGGCTGGCAGCCGAAGGGCGACGCGGCCGTGGTGATGCGCCTGAAGGCGCTGGGCGCGGTGGCATTGGCCAAGACCACGACCTCGCCCTTCGCCAGCATCGACCCCACGGGGACGACGAACCCGCACGATGCCGGCCATACCCCCGGCGGCTCCTCGGCGGGCTCGGCCGCCGCGGTGGGCGCCGGGATGCTGCCCCTGGCGCTCGGCACCCAGACCGGCGGCTCGGTGATCCGCCCGGCGAGCTTCTGCGGGGTGGCCGCGATCAAACCCTCGTTCCGGCTGCTGCCCACGGTCGGCGTCAAGACCTTCTCCTGGGCGCTCGATACGCTCGGCCTGTTCGGCGCGGGCGTGCGCGACGTGGCCCATGCCCTCGCGCTGCTGGCCGACCGGCCGGCGATCGACCTGCGGGATGGGGAGCCGGGCAGCCCCCGCATCGGCCTCGTGCTCCAGGATTTCGCGGGCGCGGCCGACCGGCTAGCCATGGAGGCCCTCGACCGGGCCCGGCGGGCCGCGGAATCGGCCGGCGCGACGGTGATCGACCTCGCCCTGCCCGATCAGCTGGCCCAGGCCTGGGCGCGCCACGCGATCATCCAGGATTTCGAGGGCCGGCAGGCGCTGGCCTGGGAATACGCCAACCACCGGGAGGCGCTGACCGAACGGGTCGGACGTCAGCTCGACGCCGCGCAGAACCTGAGCGCGGCCCAGTACGACGACGCGCGCCGCCACGCCCACCATGCCAGGCGCGCCCTCAAGGACCTGTTCTCGGATTATGACGCCCTGCTGACCTACTCCGCGCCCGGCCCCGCGCCTCAGGGTCTCGGATCGACCGGCGACCCGCGCTTCAACCGGCTCTGGACCCTGATGGGCGTGCCCTGCGTCAACGTCCCGGTGCCGGGCGCGGGCCTGCCGGTGGGCGTGCAGGTGATCGCCCGCTTCGGCGACGACGGGCGGGCCCTGGCGGCGGCCCGGTTGATCGAGGTAGCCTTGTCCAGGGTCTGACCGGGCTCCGCCCGGACCCGCCGAAGGGACCTGTCCTTCGGAATCCCCTGATCAGGGGCTCGGGTCTTCGCCCAGCGTGTCCTCGACGTAGAGCTGCTCCAGCAGCACCTTGATCACCGCCATCAGCGGCAGGGCCAGGGCGATGCCCCAGAGCCCGAAGATCACGCCGAGGATGAGCTGGCCGGCGAAGATCGTCGCGGGCGGGATGTCGAGGGCCCGCTTCTGGATGAACGGCGTCAGCCCGTAGCTCTCCAGGCACTGGACCGCGAGGTAGACGCCCAGCGCCCCGAGCAGGGCGTTCGTGCCCGACGCGAGCGAGGCCAGCAGAATGACGAGGCCCGCCACCAGCGGCCCGACCGTGGGCACGAAGGCGAGCAAGCCCGCCTGCAACCCGAGGATCAGCGAACCGCCGATGCCGAGGAAGGCCAGCCCGGCCCAGGTGCAGAGGAAGATCGCGGACATGGTGATGAGCTGGCCGAACAGCCAGTGCCGCAGGGTCTCGCCCATCCCGTCGAGCACCCGCGCCCAGCGCCAGCGGCGCGCGGGCGGGACGAAGCGCAGGATGCCGTCGCGGTAGCTGCCCGGATCGGCGGCGAAGGCGACGCCGAGGAACACGATCACCAGCACGTTGCCCAGCGCGTTGAACAGGCCGAGCACGACGGCCGCGGCCGGCCCGAGCACGCTGCCCGCATCCGAGAGCAGCGAGCCGGGGCTCTTCAGGGCGCCCGAGGCGAGCCCCGCGAGGCCGCCGGGCTTCCGGTCGTCCTCCTTGTCGCCCTTCGCATCCTTGGGCGCGTCCTTTCCGGCCCCTTCGCCGCCCGAGAGCAGCGGCACGTCGATGCCCCGCTGCGAGAGCCACCCGCTCACGGTGCCGGCCTGGTCGCGGATCGTCTGGCCGAGGTCGCGGCCCTGCTGCACCAACGTGGCGCCGCCGAAGCTGACGAGCCCCAGGGTGCCGGCCGCCAGCGCGAGGCTCGCCAGGGTG
The DNA here is from genome assembly GCF_022179685.1 of Methylobacterium trifolii. Taxonomy (GTDB): domain Bacteria; phylum Pseudomonadota; class Alphaproteobacteria; order Rhizobiales; family Beijerinckiaceae; genus Methylobacterium; species Methylobacterium trifolii. Next base: position 9,843 of record NZ_BPRB01000261.1, on the reverse strand, counting down.
AGGCGGATGGCCCGCGGCAGCGGCAGGACGTAGGCGAGCCCCCGCGTCAGCCCGTCGAGGAACACCCCGAGCAGGGCGCCGGCGAAGATCAGGAACAGGGTGCCGACCGACATCCAGGCGAGCGCCAGCAGCACCACGAAGCAGACCACCGCGAGGCCGGACAGCGCCAGCGGCGCGGCTCCCCGCCACGGGCCCACCGGGCCGCGCAGCGCATCCGTCGTCTGTTCGGCCATGATCGTCCCCGGTTCCCGTCGCCGGGCAACAGCGCCCGCGCCGCCGCCCGGTCAAGCCCGGCTCCCGGCGCCCTGCACCGGATACGGCGTCGACCGAAACTCGGTCGCTCGCTTCGCGATGCGGATTCCGGGTCGTGTTTCGGTTTGAAATGTGAGCCCGGCTCGGCTGTTTCGGGGGGACCTTGGCAGGTCCGCCCATGCGTGCGGGACCCGAAGAGCGGACGTTCAGTGGCCGGCATCTCCCCGGTGGAAGCGGCCGGTCAGCCTCCGGGCTGCGCGTGCTCCTGCCATGGGAGCGCGCGCAGACACGATCGTCGCGCCTCAGCGAATACCGCCGCTGGCGGTGATCACCTCGCCGGTCAGCCAGCGGGCATCGTCGGACGCGAGGAACGCGACGACCCCGGCGATGTCGTCCGGTTGGCCGGCACGGCCGAGTGGCGTCTGCGCGACGAGGCCAGCCTCCATGTCGGAGCCGACCACGCCGGCGGAATGCGTGCCCTCGGTCACGACGAAGCCCGGGCTGACCACGTTGACCCGGATCTTGCGAGGGGCCAGCTCGTTGGCAAGCACACCCGAGATCGCGTTCACCGCTCCCTTGGTTCCCGCATAGGCCGCGGCTGTCGGCGTATGCACATGGGTGATCGCCGACGAGATGTTGACGATGCTCCCGCCTTCCCCGAGATGCTTGGCGGCCGCCTGCGTCGCCAGCAGGACGCCCAGCACGTTGACGTCGAACAGCCGGCGGTAATGCGCCTCGGTCAGCTCCTCGATCGAAGCGAATTCGTAGACACCGGAATTGTTGACCAGCACGTCCAGCCGGCCGAACTGCTTCACCGCCGCCTCGATCAGTCCCTGTGCCTGCGAGGCTTTGGAGACGTCGGCCTGGACCGCGATGGCCTTGCCGCCGGCCGAGGTGATGGCCGCGACGACGGCGTCCGCGCCCGCCTTGCTCGAAGCGTAGTTGACCACGACCGCGGCACCGTCCTTCGCCAAGGTCTTGGCGATCGCGGCACCGATGCCCTTCGATGCGCCCGTCACGACCGCGACCTTGCCCTCAAGCTTTGCCATGTGTGCTAACCTCCGACATGGGTCGGCTGCGGGATGGCAGCCCCGTTCCCATAGTTCGGAACTTCGGAACTAATAGAGTCCGGATCAAGCCCCATATGGATAAAACATGAGGCCCCTGTTTCACCCCGCGACCGAGGACATCCAGCCGGCCGCGATCCTCCACGCCCTGTCCGATTCGAGCCGGGCGGCGATCTTCGCGAAGATCATGCAGGCGGGATGCGTGGAGGCCTGCTCCGCCGTGTCCGCGGTGGGGGATCGGGTCATCCCGAAATCGTCGTTGTCCAACCACTTCAAGGTGCTCCGCGAGGCCGGATTGATCCGGAGCGAGCGGCACGGCGTGGAGGTGAGGAACCACTCACGCTGGGCCGACGTGGAAGCGCGCTTTCCCGGCCTGCTCCCGGCGATCATCAACGCCTACGCTTCGGATGGCGGCGTCGCCTCCCACGTGCCGCGTACGTCGCCTGCGGGCTGACGGGGCGGCCGACGCGCGCTTCCGAAGACGACGCAGTCCTCGCGGTACGACGAGGTCGGGTCGCGACCGGGAAATCAATCCCAGCGTCCGGCCGCCGCATCGTCGGCCCGGCTCGCCTCCACCCAGCCGCCCGTCGTGCCGTCGGCGAGATGCTCGCGCTTCCAGAACGGCGCCCGCGTCTTGAGGTAGTCCATCAGGAAGCTCGCGGCCTCGAAGGCGGCGATGCGGTGGCTTGCCGCCGTCAGCACCAGCACGATGCCGTCGCCCGGCGCCACGAGGCCGTGGCGGTGGACCACGCGCAGGGCCTGGAGCGGCCAGCGCGCGGCGGCCTCCTCGGCCACGCGGCCGATCTCGGCCTCGGCCATGCCGGGGTAATGCTCCAGTTCGAGCCCGCGCAGGCGCCCGCCCTCGTCGCGGCACAGCCCCGTGAAGGTGACGACGGCGCCCGCCCGCCCGCCGAGGTCGCCCGAGACCCGCGCGATCTCGGCGGCCACGTCGAAGGGCTCGGCCTGGATGGCGACCGAGGGGAGGCAGGCGCCGGTCACAGGGTCGCCCGGCCCTGCGACTGGAGCCGGACCGCGGTGGCGCCGGCCGGCACGTCCCGCGCGACCACGCCGTCGGCGCCGATCCGGACGATGGCTGCGATCGCGATTGGCCGGCCGAATTCCGGCATCGCGGCCCGCTGTGCCGGGTCCCGCGGGTGGTCGGCCGTGAGGATCTGGACGCCGGGGCCGGTCCGCGTGAGGGCGCCGATGCGGACTTCGACCACGTCGAGGATCACGCAGCCGAAGTCGAGGACGGCGCCGCCGCCGAGGGGGATGTCTGTGCCGTAGTCACTATCGAACGGCGGGCGGACGTTCGCGCCCGCGCCGACGCCCATGAAGCGTTCGGCGGGCAGGGCCTGCCGCTCCGGCTGGGACAGGGTGTTCGAGGCGTCGTAGCGTCCGCCCGCCGGCATCGTCCGTCTCTCGGTCTTCAGGCTCATGCGTCCTCCTTCGAAGCCGTCGGGCGCGCCCGCGACTGACACTCCGCTCGCACAGGTCTATATGGCACGCGAGGCCCGCCCCGGCGCGGCGCCCGCTTGAGAAGATTCGTCGCCGAGACGATTTCCCGGATGCGAAGGACGGACCCGTGAGCCCCGACCTGACCCTGCCCTATGACGGCGCCAGCCCAGAATTCGCGAGCCGCCCGGTCTGGTGCGGCCGGGGCAGCACGGTCATCGGCGCCGCCCGGATCGGCGCGCAGGCCTGGATCGGGGACGAGGGCGTGATCCGCGCGGACGGACAGGCCGTGGTGCTGGGCGACCGCTTCTGGCTCGGCCACCGCTCGACGGTGCACATCGCGACCCAGGAGCGCGGCACCGATGTCGGCGACCGGGTGACGGTGGGCCGCAACAGCGTCGTCCATGCCTGCACGGTCGGCTCGGACGTGGTGATCGAGGACGACGTGGTCATCCTCGACGGAGCCACCGTCGGCGACTGCATCGTGATCGAGGCCGGGGCCACGGTCTATCCCCGCGCGAACCTGGAATCGGGCTTCGTCTATGCCGGAAGCCCGGCCAGGGCCCAGCGCCCGGTCGGCCCGGAGGAGGTGGCCGAGCGGGCCGAGCGCCTGCGCGAGCAGGCGGGCGATTCGGCCCCAATCCCGCCCGCCGAGGCGCCGGAGACGGAGGAGAGCGTGTTCGTCGCCCGGACGGCGCGGCTGCGCGGCCGCGTCAGCCTCGGGGCCGGGTCGAGCGTGCTGTTCTGCTGCGACCTCAACGCGGAGGTCGGCCCGATCGTGGTCGGCGCCGACACCAACATCCAGGACAACAGCGTCATCCGCACCCGCGGCGAGGGCGTCGTCATCGGTCGCGACACCACGGTCGGCCACAACGTGCGGATCGCCGACAGCCGCATCGGCGCCCGCTGCCTGATCGGGATCGGGGCGGCCGTCGCCCCCGGCACCGTGATCGCCGACGACGTCATGCTGGCCGCCGGCGCCACCACCGATCCGGGGCAGCTCCTCGAAGGCGGCTACCTCTGGGGCGGCCGCCCGGCCCGCATCCTCGCGCCGCTGGACGCGGGAAAGCGCAGCCTGATGAGCCGGATCGTCGAGAGCTACTGCGTGCACGGCCGGGAGTACCGGCAGGCGCAGGCAGAGCTGTCGTGACCTCCAAGCCCGCCCGCGTTCTCCTGAAACAGCCCCTTGATCAGTAAGACCGGCGAACCGAGCCGTTCATCCGACCAAAACCCTCATCCTGAGGTGCTTCCACGCAGTGGAAGCTTTGACGGAGCCCTCCAGAAGTCTCGGCGATATCTGGAGGCCTCCTTCGAGGCGGCTGTCGCCGCACTTCAGGATGAGGGGGACGGATGGGAGTCGAAAAAATCCGTCAGTGCTGGAGGATCTTCGACAGGAACTGCTGCGCCCGCTCGGAGCGGGGCTGGCCGAAGAAGTCCTCCTTCTTCGCGTCCTCGACGATCTCGCCGCGGTCCATGAAGATCACCCGGTCGGCGACCTTGCGGGCAAAGCCCATCTCGTGGGTCACGACCATCATGGTCATGCCGTCGCGGGCGAGTTCCACCATCACGTCGAGGACCTCGCCGACCATCTCCGGGTCGAGGGCCGAGGTCGGCTCGTCGAACAGCATCACGATCGGGTTCATGGCCAGCGCGCGGGCGATGGCCACGCGCTGCTGCTGGCCGCCGGAGAGCTGGCCCGGATACTTGTTGGCGTGGGCCGAGAGGCCGACACGGGCCAGCAGGTCGAGGCCGCGCTTCTGCGCGTCCTCCTTCGGGCGCCCGAGCACCTTGCGCTGGGCGATGGTCAGGTTCTCGGTGATCGAGAGGTGGGGGAACAGCTCGAAGTGCTGGAATACCATGCCGACGCGGGAGCGCAGCTTGGGCAGGTTGGTGGCCTTGTCCATCACCTTGGTGTCGGCCACCGTGATCTGGCCCTTCTGGAACGGCTCCAGGGCGTTGACGCACTTGATCAGGGTCGACTTGCCCGAGCCGGACGGCCCGCAGACCACGACGACCTCGCCCTTGGAGACCTTCGTGGTGCAGTTCGTCAGCACCTGGAAGTCGCCGTACCATTTGCTGATCGCGTCGATGGCGATCATCGTGCCGCCGGGAACCTTGGCCTGGGCCGGGTCCACGAGGGGCCCCGTCTGGAACCCGGCGTCAGTCGGCGCCTGGGAGGGCGGGGTGACGGGGGTCGAGGGGGTCGGGGCCGGCATCGGCGTGGAGGTCATGGGACGATCCTCGAAGGTCTGGCGCGGCGCGCGGGATCAGCGGATGCGGACTAACGGATGATGGCGACGCGGCTCTGCAGGCGCCGCACCAGGAACGAGGCCGAGAAGCAGACCGCGAAGTAGACGACCGCCGCGAACAGGTACATCTCGACGAGACGCCCGTCGCGCTGGGCCACCTTGGAGGCCGCGCCGAGGAAGTCGGTGAGCGAGAGCACGTAGACGAGCGACGTATCCTGGAACAGGACGATCGTCTGCGTCAGCAGCAGCGGCAGCATGTTGCGGAAGGCCTGCGGCAGGACGACGTTGGCCATCGATTGCCAGTAGGTCATCCCGAGGGCGGAGGCCGCGGCGGTCTGCCCCTTGGAGATCGACTGGATGCCCGCCCGCATGATCTCGGAGAAGTAGGCCGCCTCGAACAGGGTGAAGGTGATGAGCGCCGAGGAGAAGGCGCCGACCTGGACGGGGTTGGATGCCCCCGTCACCCAGGCGCCGATATAGGGCACCAGGAAGTAGAACCAGAAGATCACCAGCACGAGGGGCAGCGAGCGCATCAGCTCGACGTAGACCTTGGCCACGTGCTTGAGGCCCGGCACCCCGGAGAGCCGGGCCATGGCGATGAGCGTGCCGAGGACCACGCCCATGCCGGCCGCCAGCGCGGTCAGCGTGACGGTGAAGACCATGCCCTGGCCGAACAGGTAGGGCAGCGAGGCGGTGACGACGCCGAAATCGAAGTTCGAGAGCATCAGCGTTGTCCCGGAACCGCGACGCCACGCTCCAGGAAGGAGGCGGCGGTGATGACGACGAGGTTGACGAGGACGTAGATGAGTGTCGCCGCCGTGAAGGCCTCGAACACCTGGAAGGAGAATTCCTGCATCGAGCGCGCCCGCGCCGTGAGTTCCAGGAGGCCAATGGTCAGGGCCACGGAGGTGTTCTTGAGGTTGTTCAGGAATTCCGAGGTCATCGGCGGCAGGATGACCCGGTAGGCGTTGGGCAGGATCACGTAGCGGTAGGTCTGCGCCACGGTGAAGCCCATCGCGGTGCCGGCCATCTTCTGCCCGCGCGGCAGGGACTGGATGCCGGCCCGCACCTGCTCGGCCACCCGCGAGGCGGTGAAGAAGCCCAGGCACACCACACCCGTGTAGAACGGCGCGTTCGGCAGCTGCTTGAGGGCGTTGCCCAGGCTCTGCGGCAGCAGCTCGGGCAGGACGAAGTACCAGAGGAACATCTGGACGAGCAGCGGGATGTTGCGGAACAGCTCGACATAGGCCGTGCCGACCGCGTTGGCGGCCTTCGACGGCAGCGTGCGCATCACGCCGACGAGCGAGCCGAGGAAGAAGGCGATGATCCACGAGCACAAGGCCGTGGCGATCGTCCAGAGCAGGCCCGACAACAGCATGTCGGCATAGGTGCCCGTGCCCTCGGGCGAGGCCTCGAAGAAGATGCCCCAGTTCCAGTTGTAGTTCATCGCCCCGCCGTCACCGTTTCTTGGTTTTCAGGTCGGCATCGCGGACCCCGGCGATGGTCGTCGGGGTCCGGCCGGATGCAGGCTCAGCGTACCTCACGAAGCGCCCGGTTCCCCGGGAGCCCTCCCGCCGGCCGACGGCGCAGCGGGCGTTTCGTGAGCGAGACTCAGTAGGCGGCCGGGTCCGGGCTGTCGCTCGGGCTCTTGAGCTGCTTCTGCATCGCCTCGCTCATCGGCAGCTTCAGGTTGATGTTGCGCGGCGGGATCGGCTGCTCGAACCACTTGGTGTAGAGCGCCTTGCCCTCCGGGCTCTCGTAGAGCTTCTTGGTGGCCGCGTCGGCGACCGCCTTGAACTGGGCGTCGTCCTTGCGCAGCATGATGCCGTAGGGCTCGGGCTTCGACAGGGGCTCGGACGAGATCGTGTAGGCGTCCGGCGTCTTCGAGCCGGCGACGAGCGAGGCCAGCAGCACGTCGTCCATCACGAAGGCGTCGGCCCGGCCGGTCTCGACCATCAGGAAGGCCTCGGCGTGGTCCTTGGCCGGCAGGATGGTCAGGCCCATCTTGCGCTCGGTGTTGGCCTCGTTGATCTGCTTGATGTTGGTGGTGCCCGAGGTCGAGACCACGGTGCGGCCCTTCAGGTCGTCGATCTTGTCGAGCTTCTTGTCCTTCTTCGAGACGTAGCGGGTCGCGGTCAGGAAGTGGGTGTTGGTGAAGGTCGCCTGCTTCTGGCGGTCCGGGTTGTTGGTGGTCGAGCCGCATTCCAGGTCGATCGTGCCGTTGGCGATCAGGGGGATGCGCGTGGCCGAGGTGACCGGGTTGAGCTTCACCTCCATCTTGTCGAGCTTGAGGTGGGTCTTCACCGCGTCGGCGATCTTCAGGCAGATCTCCATCGCGTAGCCCACGGGCTTCTGGTCGCCGTCGAGGTAGGAGAACGGCACGGAGGAATCGCGGTAGCCGATGGTGATGGCGCCGGTGTCCTTCACCTTCTTCAAGGTGCCGGTCAGGTCCTCGGCCCGGGCGCTGATGCCGGGAAGCGACAGGCCGAGGCCGAGGGCCACGGCGAGGCCGCGGCGAGCGATACCAAACTGCATCAGAACGAAACTCCCAATCGAGCCGAACGGGTGTCGGCGGGCGGCCGCGCGCGAAGGCCCGGCCGACTTGGCCTGTGCCTTTGCAATGATGGTGCCGGTTTCGGGGGTGGCTGGCGGCCTGTCACGGGCCCGGACGCGCGCGCCCCGGCGCCGGGACGACGACGGCCCGTGCCGTTTGACGCGCCGTCGGCCGCGTGTGAGCCCAAGATTTCCACCCGTCGATCTATCCGATGACTCGGAGCCGGACGTTCTCGCCCGTGCGTTGGCCATCATGCACACTTTCTAGGCGTGCGCACCGGGAATCCGGCTGCATCCCGATGCTTGCGGTGACAGCGTTCCACGATCGATCACGAAAAAAGCCGCCCCCGGTGAAGGAGGCGGCTGTCTCAGGCCGACACGGAGGGCGCGAGACGGCTACTTCGTGATCTCGTTGCCGCTGTAGTCGATGGCGCCGGCGGCGTTCTTCTTCCAGGTGTAGAGGACGTAGTCGGGCCGGGTGATGTCGCCCTTCTTGTCGTAGGCGATGTCGCCGATGACGGTCTGGGTCGGCTTGCCCTGGCGCAGATAGTCGGCGAGCTTCTTGCCGTCGGTGGAGCCGGTCTCCTCCATGGCCTTCTTGAGGATCTGGACGGCGGCGTAGGCGTAGAGGGTGTAGGCCTCCGGATCGATGCCCTTGGCCTTGAAGGCGGCCACCGCGTCCTTGGCGTTGGGGTTCTTGCGGGCGTCCGGCGAGAAGGTCATGAACGTGCCCTCGGCGCCGGGGCCAGCGATCTGCACGAACTCCTTGTCGGCGATGCCGTCCCCGCCCATCAGCGGCGCCTTGAGGCCCTGGTCGCGCATCTGGCGGATCAGCAGGCCGGCCTCGGTGAAGACGCCGCCGAAATAGACCACGTCGACGTTGGCCGACTTCAGCTTGGACACGAGGGCGGAATAGTCCTTCTCACCCGGATTGATGCCCTCGTAGATCGCCTCCTTGCCGCCCTTGGCCTTCAAGGCCTTCAGGGTCTCGTCGGCCAGCCCCTTGCCGTAGGGGGTCTTGTCGTGGACGAAGGCGATCTTCTTGCCCTTGAAGTTGTCCGCGAGGTAGGCGCCGGCCACGGCGCCCTGCTGGTCGTCGCGGCCGCAGGTGCGGAAGGTGTTCCACAGGCCGCGCTCGGTGAACTTCACGTTGGTCGAGGCCGGGGTGATCTGGATGATGCCCGCGTCCTGGTAGACGTCGGAGGCCGGGATCGAGACGCCCGAGTTGAAGTCGCCGACCACCATCTTCACGCCGGCCGAGGCGAACTTGTTGGCGACCGAGACGCCCTGCTTCGGATCGGAGGCGTCGTCGCCGACCGAGACCTCGAACTTCTGGCCCTTGATGCCGCCGGACTTGTTGATGTCCTCGGCCGCCTGGGAGGCGCCGTTCTTGATCTGGGCGCCGAAGGCGGCGTTGGGCCCCGTCACCGGCACGGCGATGCCGAGCTTGATCGGCGCCTGCGCCTGCGCCCCCGTCAGCATGATTCCTAGCGCGAGCCCGGCGAGCAGCATCGTCCTCATGTCAGATCCTTTTCCGTTGCCCGCGCGCCCGCGCAGGACTGGTGCCTTGAAACTCACCGCGGCGGCCCGGCCGGCGCGCGCTCCCGCCACGTCAGCGGCGAGGTCTTCTCGTAGAGCCAGCGGTACTGGCTCGTCATCTGGCGCGTGCGCGTGACGCGAAAGCCCGCAGCTCCCACGATCATGACGACGAGCGCGTCCACCGCATAGTAGTGCGGTGACAGAAGCGTCCCGCCGAATAGCGCGAAATGGATGAATCGCACGGCCGCCGCCACCGCGAGCAGCGCCGGGACGCAGTGCAGGAACGGGTGCCAGCCCCGCGCGATGGCACGCGCCGCCATCCAGCCGGCCCAGCCGCCCATCGTCACCGTGACGAGCAGGAAGAGCCAGACCGATTCTTCCTCGTGGAGGATTCCCTGGAGCATGGCCTAGCTCGCGACCGGGGCGGCGTGGCCGCCTTCGAGGTAGGCGGCCTTGACCGCCGGATCGTCGAGGAGCGCCCGGCCGGTGCCGCTCATGGTGACGCGGCCGTTGACCAGCACGTAGCCGCGGTGGGCCAGCTTGAGGGCGTGGTAGGCGTTCTGCTCCACCAGGAAGATGGTCATGCCCTCGCGCCGGTTGAGGTCGCGGATCGCGTCGAAGATGCCCTTCACCACCAGGGGCGCCAGGCCGAGGGAGGGCTCGTCGAGGAGGAGCAGGCGGGGCCGGCTCATCAGAGCGCGGGCGATGGCGAGCATCTGCTGCTCGCC
>NZ_BPRB01000260.1 GCF_022179685.1 Methylobacterium trifolii | reverse complement strand
GCCAGGGCAACGACGTCCTCTCCGGGGATCTAGGCGACGACGTGCTGTTCGGGGACCTGGGCGACGACGTGCTCACGGGCGGCCAGGGCGCCGACCGCTACGTCTTCAACCCGGCCTCGGGCCACGACGTGATCCTGGGCTTCGCGCAAGGGGAAGGCGACCGCATCGACCTGCGCGGCCAGACCTACAGCTTCGGCACGGCCGCCGATGGCTCCGGCAGCGCGCTGCTGGTGCTCTCAGGCGGCGGCACCATCGAACTCGCCGGCATCACGCAGGGGCAGGTCAACGCGAGCTTCTTCGCCTGAGCGGCGCCGCCTGAACTGAGGAGCCCCGCCTTCGATCCGAGGGCGGGGCACCATGCTGGCGGCCCCGTGGCTACTGGCATTCGGCCTGATGGGTCTGTGACGGGGGTTCAAAGCACGTCGTTGATGCACACCCAACTAACCAAGCGACAGACAACCAGACTTACTTTTCCATATGTTCTCTATCGGACTTGACGATCCACGCGCTTTGGATTGTTCGTTCCCCTCCCCAGTTTGGAGGAGACTAAAAGTGGACGACGTCAAATCGGTAGCACAGGCAGACCATATCGAACTCGCCGCCGAGATTGTCTCGGCCTACGTGTCAAACAATCCAATTCCAGCGACCGAGCTTTCGGCGCTGATCGCTGGCGTCCATACGGCGCTGACTGGCCTCACAAGCAAGGGCGCTAAGGTTGATGCAAGGCCTGAGAAGGCGACGCCGGCTCAGATCAAGAAGTCGATCACGCCCGAGCTCCTCATCAGCTTCGAGGACGGCAAGCCCTACCAGACCCTACGGCGCCACTTGACCATGCGCAGCCTGACGCCCGAAGCCTACCGGGAGAAGTGGGGCCTCCCCCGCGAGTACCCGATGACCTCACCGAACTATTCGGCGAAGCGCTCCGAATTGGCCCGCAGCCTCGGCTTGGGGCAGCAGCGCCGCAAGGCTGCCCCGAAGACCGCCGTACCATCTGAGACAGTTGCCAAGACGCCTAAGAAGGGTCGGTCTCATAAGGAGCCAGTAGCGGCCTCGGCCGAATGAGCACGACTTTGCGGGGTGCCAGAGACCCAATGCGAAGCTAATCTCGGCCGGTCGGGTGCTCTCCCCGGCCGTCCGCGCTCCTCACGATCCTCGTTGAGTTCGCCTCCTCCCGGCTCCGGCGTTGCGTCGGCGGGCGCGGCGAGCCGGAACACATGACGCAATTACGAGCGCGAAGCGCACCGCTTCCTGGCTCATGTCTGCAAGCCGCTCGGCTCGGTGCCGATGGGTGAGTTTTAGGACTACATCGCCAGGCTGCCGGGCTCGTCGGCAACGGTGGTGCTCGCGGCCTCGGCGCTCAGAAGGCTGTCCACCTTCGCTCAGGAATTCGGGTTCCTGCGGTTCAACATCGGCGCCGCGGTACGCGTGCCACCGATCAAGAACACGTTGGCCGAGCGTATCATGAGCGAGGTCGATGCGCTGCTGATGATCCGGCAGGAGCCGGCGCTGCAAAACCGCGTGCTGCTCACGGTGCTGTACGGTGGCGGCCTGCGGATTTCAGAGGTCTGTGGCGTCCGGTGGCCTGATCTCACCAACCTTGACGAGGCCGGGCAGGCGACGGTGTTCGGCAAGGGCGGCAAGACGCGTGTGGTGCTGCTCTCACCCGCGACTTGGAAGGTGCTGACCGCCTTGCGCGGCGAAGCGACGGCTGACGCACCGGTATTCCGGTCGCGGAAGAGCGGGGCGCTCGACCCAAGTGCGGTCCACCGGATCGTTAAGGCAGCTGCGGCGCGTGCCGGCCTTCAGACCGCGGTATCTGCACACTGGCTCCGGCATGCCCATGCCTCTCACAGCCTCGACCGCGGGGCGCCGATCCATCTGGTGCAGGCGACGCTCGGGCACGCCTCGGTGGCGACGACAGGGCGGTATCTCCACGCTAGGCCGTCCGAGAGCAGCGCACGGTTCCTGGGGGTATGAGGCGCGGCGTCGATCTCGCACGCATCATGGACCAGAGTCGGCACCGCGATCCGAGGACGGTGCTCGGCGACGTCCGCCGAGCGAACGCCTTCAAGGAACACTCACGGAACGGGTTCTTGTAAGCCCTCTGTCTGATGTCGGCGACACCCTGGCCCGGCATGGTGGCAACGATAGGCCAGTATCTTCGCGCGCGCGTGCGAGAGCAGTGCGCAGCTCCGCAGAATGTGAAGCAACCCCCCATGCATGGGTCTCGCGCTGCATTGTTTATAGATCTCAACACGTAACAATACTTAAGTAATAGACAACGACATAAAACGATGAAAAATTATTAAAATACTCATTATGGACCGACGATGTCCCAATCTGTCGAACAACGAGCTGAGAACGAGCATAAATGGCCAGATTTCGTTTTGGGATTTTTTATGATCGTATTTGTTATCATTGGCTTGATATTTGTTTTTATATATTTAATTGTTGAAGCATTCTATATGGCAGTTAGGGGCCAGAACGAGCCGTGAAACGGCGTCTAGCCGCAATGTTCAGTCTTACCTCGCATCGTATACGCGACTTTGCTGCCCGGTTTCTATCCAAGGTGCAGCAGAGTGTCAGAACGAGCAGTCCTGTTTCGTGATCCTGTGCACTTCCTGCCCCTGCCAGTCGATCCGGTAGTTCAATGCCTTCATGGCGACGTCCAGCAGCGCCTTCCAATCATCTTCGTAATCAGTGGCACGCTCTTGGAGCGTCTGATGAACCTGCGCGATCACCTGATGTTCCGGCGTTTCATGCCTAACCCAGTAGGCGTCCAGCGCGTTCATGGCTTGGTTAGCTGTCTCGATCACCGTGACGCTCCACTGAAACCTGTTGTGTTTGCCCACTACCATGGCCGGTGAGAGAAAGCGCACGGCCTTCCTCGAGTAGCGTACGGTTCCTCGGAGTTTAGAACGATGCCTATCGGCGCAATCAGCCTGGAAGCCAGCCTGTGGGCCGCGAGGATCGTCGAGAACTATGCGCCGCAGGCGCAACCGGCAATGGGCACGAGGCTCGCGCCATCCTGACGGAGCACCTGGAGCAGCGCTTAGACCCCGTTTCATAACGG
>NZ_BPRB01000259.1 GCF_022179685.1 Methylobacterium trifolii | reverse complement strand
CATAACACGCTCTAGGCCGATGATGCACCCGCGCTTGTCCGATGACGACAAAGACCTGCGAAAGCCGACACGCACGACAACAAGGTTCGAACCTCCGTCAGGCGACCGGAAGCGCAGCTGCAATAGCCGGTGCGGGTAGGCTATGCCTCATCGACGTGCCGACACGCCACGTCTTAGGGTTGATGCCGGACCAACGCCTGAAAGCCCGTGTGAACGCGCTGGCCTCGGAGTAGCCGAGTGCCACCGAAACCTCGGCCAGGGGCATGCTGGCATTGGTCAGGAGGTGGTGGGCGATATCGTACCGGACCTCGTCGACGAGGTGCTGAAAGCTGTGTCCCTCGGCCTTGAGGCGACGGCTCATGGTCCGCCGATGCATGGCGAAGAGCTGGGCCGTGCGTCCCGCCGAGCATCCCTTCCGCAAGAGGAGGGTGCGCAGGGACCGGCGAAGCTGGCTGCTCAGCGCCTCGTCATGCAGGTGTTCGAGGGCCCGGACCTGGAGTTCCAGGATGTGGCGGAAGCCGGGATCCGCTCCCACGACCGGGTGGGACAGCCATCGCGCCTCGAACACCAGCGCCGTCCCCTCCTGATCGAACCTGACCGGAACGCCGAAGATCCGGCGATAGGCTGCCTCGTCGCCACCGGAGGGATGGGACAGGAGCACCTCGCGCGGTTCCCACTCAGGACCGCATAAGGCCTGCATCAGGCGGAAGCCGGAGGCGAGCGCGCCATCGACGATCTGCCGGCCGCCCTCCGCATCCGCCGGCGAGAAGCCGTAGTGGAGCGTCGCGGTCCCGTTCGTCGCCTCCAGTGTCGAGACCGCACCACGATCGTAGAGATGCCCGTGCTCGATCAGGCACCGGAGGGACTCCGAAACGGTCGCTTGGTGCTGCATCAACAATCCGACGACCCCGAAGCAGGAGGCCTTCGCACGGTCCCCCACCAGGAGGCCGAGATGGCGACAACCGGTCTCTTCCATGCAGGTTTCGAGAAGTCCGCTGACGGACGAGGCGGGAAGCATGTTGTCCCCGTCGTCGAGCAATCGCGGATCCAGCCCATATCGACCGATGATGGGATCGGGCTCGAACCCGAGCGCGCGAAGTACCGAAGGCAGTTCCCTGAGCGTCCCGACCCTGGCGTCGTGACGATCCGAGGGGATACCCTTCGCGCGCCCGGCGATTCCAAGCCCGATGACGGGTACCTCGAAGGGTGTCTCGCCCGGGAGCGGCATGAGGGGGCGGGCCTGAATGTGCGCAACCATAGGGCGGGCCCTCATAGGCGTCGGGCAGGGTGTGCCCGGTCAACGACGACGTCGCGACGGGCCCCTCGGGAAATGCAGCCTTGGTGTGTTCGGATGCTACCAGAGGTACCCAAGATGTCAAATATTCGCAAATAATGTATGGATCGTGGTTTTTTGAAATTCTCGATATGAGTGTCGATACCTATCGGAAGAACATATCATTGCGCGCAACCGTTTCATTTCGATCGTATTGGATCCATCATCGAGCGCATCCGCCGTAGGCATTGGAAGGACCCGAACGCGCAGGGCAGGCTCGATCCGTCACCTTCGTCGTCAAACCCGGCCTTGCAGCCCGCGCTTTCGAGGCTATCGACCGGCGCCTTCCATATTCCGGCATGGCCGACCGTCCGAAGTTCGAGTTTGGCGGCCCCCTTTCCCCACGGCGGCCTGCACCAGGGCAGTACCGCGTGGGAGACGGGCCGATCCGAGCGAGGCGGCATGGTTCGGCGGGCGATCCGAGGGATGGGATCGGCCATTCCGAGGCCTTCGCGGGCACGCATCGACCGGGCGGGATCGCACCCATGCGCGTCAGCCGACCCTTCCATCGTTCGAGGAGGGTGCTGGTCGGCCGCAGGATCAGGAGGTCGGCGACGGGCGCGGCCATCACTGCCAGCGCGCCGACCCAGCCGAAGAGCCGCGTCACTGCGCGACGACAAGGGTCGGGGCCGGCCTCGGCTCGTCGACCGGTCCGGTGCGGTCCCCGAGCGACGCCCTTCGGGCATCGAGGGCATGCCGCGCGTGGGCCACGGCCGTCGAGAACGCCGAGAGGCGCTCGGCGCCCACCGCCCCGGCCTGCCGGCCGAGCACAGCCGAGACGAGCGCCTTGAACTCCCGTTCCAGCGCCTCGAACTCCGAACGCCCGGCGCCGGGTGCCTCGTCCGCGATCTCGACAAGCCGCTTGATCGGACGCCAATCCTCGTCCGACCGGCGTCGGTTCCAGTAGCTCGTGCCGGCGGCGAACAAGGAGCCGGCGAGGCTCACGCCGATGCCGATGACGTAGAAATACTTCTGGACCTGGTCGAGGAAGCTCTGGTCGCCGCCGTTCAGGTAGGCCGCGACGCCGGGATGGACCGGCAGGATCGGGCTGGTGTCGGACGGGTCGGGCGCCTCGATCTGGCTGGCCAGCGGCGTCGCGGCCATGAGCTTGGCCTTCGTCGTCAGGATCGAGCGGGCGATGGCCGCCGCCACGACGTTGCTCATCAGCTCCGACGCGGCGAACCGATAGGTGACCGCCAGCGTCGTGACGGTGTCGTCCGGCGTGTCCGGATGCGCCCTGAAGGCACCGGCTGGCACGTCGATGGACTCGAACCCGGGGAAGCGCTTGCCGATGGTCTCGGCCTCGTCGATGGCGAGCAGCGTCGGGGTGCCCTTGGTCGCCCTGGCGATGGCCGCCACGACGTCGACGACGTCGCCTGGGGCGATGGGCCCGACCGCGAGCACCGCCACGATCCTTTTGTCTTGAACCGCCTTCCCCAGCTCGGCCACCGGAAGGAAGACCCGGGCGACGCGCTCGGCGGGGATGTCGAAGAAGCCCAGGACCGTGTCGAGGACGCGTGCGTCGTCGGCCTGCAGCGGCCCGGCCGGGATGCCGACGGCCTTGCCCGCGAGGCCCGCTATCGACGTGACGTGGGTATGCGGAGGCACGACGAAGGCCACCACGTCCCGGCGCAGGATGACGATGGTCTGCCCGTTGGCTGGGGGCGCCGCGTCGGTGCGCACGATGGCGAGGTCCGTGCGGCCTTGCTCCAGCGCCTTGGCGCTCGCCGATAAGTCCGCCACCGGCACGAGATCGAGACGAACACGCGGGTGCTGGATCGCGGAGACCGAGACGAAGGCCGCCATGAAACGCTGGGCGGGTCCGCCCTGCGGACCCGTTGTGATGCGCAGGTCCGCATGCGGCGACCAGAGGTGGGCGAGCGTGAACCCGCCGGTCGCGAGCGAGAGGACCCCGATCACGGCGAGGGACCAGCCCCACCGCCGCGCGGGTCGAACGACGCGTGCCGGTCTGCCCGGGTCCGCGCCTTCGGAGGCCTGTCCGCTCGGCGTCGGGTCCGATGGCACCGGGACCTCTCCCGGGTCAGCAGCCGTCGCAGACGCCGTCATCCGTGAGGAGTTTCTCGTCGACCCGGTGGGCGCGCTTGTCCATCTCCCGGATCCTGGCGCCCTGGTCGCCGCGCTGGGCTCCCTCGCTCACGTCGAGCGGTGGGGTCGCAATCGAATCCCGCTCCATCCGGTCGATCTGCGCGTCTGTCGGGATGGTGACCATCTGCGCCATGCGGAGCGCGGGGCCCGCCGATGCGGGGGCCCCGAAGGTCCCCAGGGGAAGCATCAGCGCGAGGAGGGCGCCGAGTCGCGGTGAGATTTTCATGGCATCGCCCCGGCTGTCGGTCCTACCCTGCCCCGTCCCCGTCATAGGCGGCCCCGCACGCGCCCGCTTGACCGGAGAGGACAGGCTCCGAACGTTTTCGGGTCGAGGCCACCTCGGGCCGGGAAATCCACGGCTCGACGGGGCGCAGTGCGACGGGAACCGGATGACAGCCATGGTCGCGTTCTTCGACGCCGCATCCGGCTTCGCGCGCTCCACCGCCGGGATGACCTGCGCGTTGGCCGCGTTCACCGCGGGGTCGATCGCCCTGTTCCTCAAGGCTACGCCGTGCGGCAGGACGGCGGCCAACGAGCAGAGGAAGTATCAGGCGACGCTGTTCAACACGCTGTCGGCATCGGTCCTGATCGTGCTCGGGCTGACCGCGGTCATCTCCGGCCGCGTGCGTGAGCTCATTCCCGATCCGCTCGGCCGGACGGTCTTCTTCCTGATGGTCGTTGCGGTCGCCGTCCTCCTTCACTGCATCGCGCTGTTCCTGCTGTCCAGGATCGAAGATTGAGGCCGGGGGGACCGGCGATCCCGACCGACGCTCCACGGTCGGGCAGGTCCGGCCCCGTGTCCACTTCGGTGCCGAAGTTGGAAAATCGGGTCAAGCAGGCGCAGGCCCCGTCGGTACGATGCCTCTCCTGCGATGCGTCCCATGGGCCCCGGGCGGACGCCCTCCGTCGCCGATCCCGCCGCCGCGATCGGGCAGGCACCGTCGGAGGGACCGCAGTCGCGACGCGGGCTCGTGGCGCGCCGGAGACCCTGAATGAGCATCGGCAGACGCCAGCCCCCTCGGGGCGACCGCCCAAGGGCGCCGGCGCAGGATACCGGGCCGGCGGCCGGGGCGTGGCCGAGTCGCGCACCGGACGTCATTCGCCGAGGCGTGACCGAGGAGGTCGCCCTCGTCCTCGCCCGATTGGGGGGCGGGCAGACCGTGACGACGGCGCCGCCGCCTCCCGGGGGGGCAAGGGCCTCCGCTGATGCGGACACAGCCTCCTTCGCGCATATCGCATGGGTGATGGCGGACTGTGCCGTCCGGACGAACTGCCCGCATTTCGGCCTCCTCGTCGGACAAGGCGATTTCGTAGCCTCCCTCGGGCTGGCGGGATTCCTGATTCCCGGCTCGCAGACGGTGGGCGCTGCGCTGGGAAATTTCATCGGGCACCTGCGGTCCCACGCCGGCGAGGCCGCGCCGACCCTCGTCGTGGCCGGCTCCCGGGCTCATCTCGGCTTTCCGGTCTCCGGCCCGTCCGTCGAGGCGCGCGAACAGGTGGCCGACGTGGCGCTGGCGATGGCCTTGAACGTCATGCGGATTCTCTGCGGCGCGGACTGGGACCCCGTGGAGGCGACGCTTCCCAGGCCCCGCCCCGCCGATCAATCGCCGTTCACACGGTTCTACAGGGCTCCCGTCAGCTTCGGCGCCGCGGGCGCGGCCCTGGTCTTCCCCGCCGACGTGCTCGGCCGACCCATCGTCGGCGGGGAGCTGCTGCGCGCCTTGTTCGCGTTCCACCTCGAGCCGCGGACGTCGCCGACTGGGGCCAGCTTCGGCGACGATGTCCGACGGGTCCTGCGAACCCGGTTGCTGGGCCAGGAATGCTCAGCCGAGACCGTGGCCGGGTTGTTCTCCATGCACCGCCGGACCCTGAACCGTCACCTGAACGGGGAAGGGCTCGCCTTCAACGCGATGGTCAACGAGGTCCGCTTCGAGATCGCACGCAGGCTGATGGCCAACGGGGGCATGAACTTCGGTCAGATCGCGGCGGCCCTTTCGTTCTCGGAGACGAGCGCCTTCACTCGGGCCTTCCGCCGGTGGTCGGGCCAGACGCCGACCGCATGGCGCGCCGGTCATCGCAGGACCTGAACCTCGGCGGGTCGCTCGGCTCCGCGGCGCCCGCCCTGCAATGATCGCATCGAGGCGAAGAATGCGTGCAGGGCTGTCACGAACGGTCAAGCCCTTGGCAATCGCGGTCAAGCAGGCCTGTCGGCTTCCTCCAGAGTGATGCCGCCTCCGCCGAGTGGGACGGACTTGGCATCGGACGCGCGGACACGGCGACGCGCGGTTTTCCGCCTCTCTTCCCGGCAGCGGGACCGGCCTCGATCAGGAGCCAGGAATGGCAGGTGCGACGTCGCGGAGTAAGGCCGCCGACCCCGAGCCCTTCAGGGGTCGCGACGGCCACGATGGGATGCGGAGCATCTCCGGCGCGACGTTCCGGATGGGATCGGACCGCCATTACCCGGAGGAGGCTCCGACCCGCCGCGTCGCGCTCGACGATTTCAGGATCGACGCCACGCCGGTGACGAACGCCCAATTCGCGGCGTTCGTGGCGGCCACCGGC
>NZ_BPRB01000258.1 GCF_022179685.1 Methylobacterium trifolii | reverse complement strand
GTCGCTCTCCCCTCCCAGATCTCGGGCTTGCCCGAGATCTGCATCCTGGGTGCCCAAGTCGGGCAAGCCCGACTTGGGTTGGGAGAGGGTGGCCCGCGAAGCGGGTCGGGAGAGGGGAGCGCCGTATCCGGCATCGTCGCTCCCCTCTCCCGACCCTCGCTGAGGCGAGGGCCACCCTCCCCCGCAGAGGGGGGAGGGAGACGCGCGCTGGCTTCCGCAAGCTCCCGCAACCGCAAGAACCCGTCCCGCGTGCAGGTGACGCCCCAGGCGGCGTCCGCCAGCTTCTCCGAGAGCTCCCAGTCCGGCGTGGTCCAGATGTCCTTGGCGTGGGCTGAAAAACTCCAGCCGCGTCCGGTCAGGGTCGCGGCGTAGCGGGCGACGCTGGAGGGCGTGTGCAGGAAATGCGCGTGCAGGTGGGTGACCGTCTCCGGCAGTTCGCGGGCCAGCACCAGGGCCTGCCCGAGCCGGCGCAGGCGGGAGGCGTTGGGGTCTCGGCGCAGGTCCCGCGCGAACAGGGCGAGCAGCCTGCCGAAGCGGGGCTGGCGGGCGGCCCAGGCCAGCGCCCGCAGGACCCGGACAGGGGCGTGGCGCAGGTATTCCGGCAGGTAGGCGACGGGGGCACGGATGGCCGCGTGCATCGGGTGGCGCGCCGTCTCCGTCGGGTGGCGCAGGGACCAGATGTCCAGCGACAGCCCGCGCGCCTCCAGGGCGAGGAGTTCCTGCGCGATGAAGGTCTCCGACAGGCGCGGATAGCCCTTCAGCACGATCGCGATGCGGGCCCCCGTCACGGGCAGGCCCTGCGGCGCAGGTCCGAGAAGGCCTCCGCGTCGGGGGCCGTCAGGGCGCGCACGCGGGCCGCGATCACGTCGAGGCCGTCGAGCAGGCCCGGCACCACGACCTTCGAGGGCGGCGACTGCGCCGGCAGCGCCCGCAGGGCGGCCGCCATGCGGGCGGGCGCGCGCCCCTCCGCCTCCAGCAGGACGCGTGCGAGGCCGAGGGCTTGGGCGGCCACCGCGCGGATCTCCTGTTCCCGGCGGGGGCGGGTGCGGGGCACAAGGATCGCGCGCTTATCGAAGGACAGGATCTCGCAGAACGTGTTGTAGCCCCCCATCGCGACGATGCCTTCGGCCTTGCGCATCAGCAGCTCGATCTCGCTGTCGAAGGTGATCGCCGCGATCCGCTCCGAGATTTTGGCGATGCGGTCGAGGAAGCCCGTGCGGGTGCCGGCGTCGAGGAAGGGGCCGAAGGCGACGAGCGCCGGGAGCGGGATGCCGGGATCGGCCTCGTAGGCCGCGATCACCCAGTCGATCAGGGCCGCACCGTCCCCGCCGCCGCCGGGCGTCACCAGGATGAAGGGTTTGTCCGTCACCGCGGGCTCTGAGCGGCCGGGCCGCAGCTCCGGCAGGGCCCGGCGCAGGTAGCCGGTGTAGATCGGCCGGTCCGCGAGCCCGGGGGCGAAGGCTTCGAGCGGCCGGTGGATGCGCGGCACCCCGTAGACCCAGACCTCGTCGTAGAAGCGCATCGCCCCGGTCGCGCCCTTGCGCTCCCATTCGGGCACGAGGCGTTCGGGGTCGTCGAGGACGTCGCGCAGGCCGAGCACCAGCTTGCAGCCCCGCTCCGACAATCGCTCCAGGGCCGGCAGGATCTCCCCGTGGAAGCCGGTGGGCTCCTTGTCCACGATCATGACATGGGGCCGGAAGGCGTCCACGGTGCGGGCGATGATCGCGGTGCGCTCGGCCACCACGCGCTCCAGGGGCACGCCCGGGTCGAGGCTGGCGTAATCGCCGTCCGGCAGCTTCGTCACCGGCGGCACCCGCACCGCCTCGACGCCCTCGGCGAAGGCGAAGCGGTCGATCACGGGCGAGCCCGAGACGATCACGGCCCGCACGTCCCGGTTGGCCCCGACGATCGCGTTGGCGATCGCCCGCGAGCGCCGGAGATGGCCGAGCCCGAAGGTGTCGTGGCTGTAGATCAGGACGCGGCAGGAGGTCCCCGAGCCGTCCTGCCCCGCGGGCGTTCGCATCTCGATCAACGGGCCTCTCAGGAACCGGAGCGTCGCAGCAGAATCCTGTTCGCACGACACGGGCCGGTGTGACAAACGGGACGGGCGCCTCGCGGCGATGGCCTGCGCGTCTTTGAAACGCCGGAGCAGCGCCCGCGAACCCCGCGGAGACGGTGCCGGTTGCGGGCGCGGTGTGGCAAACCCGCCGCCTGCGGCCTATGCCGCTCCGTCTCGCATCCGTAGGCGAGTGGACGGGATCGACGGCACGAGGCCGGAAGCGGAAGCGATGCGCGAGCTGCACCCCAAGCTGTTCCGGTACATCTGGCGCTACTCGAAGCGGGACCAGCTCGCGATCTGCGCGGTCGTCCTCGCCTCCCTGCCGTTCTACTTCGCCTCCCTCGACCTGCCCAAGCGCATCGTCAACGACGCGATCACCGGCAAGGCGTTCGCGCACGGCAACGCCACGACGTCGTTCCTCGACATCGCCATCGCCTGGCCCGCGTGGCTCGGCGGCGGCCGGACGCGCCTGTTCGAGGGCTTCGAGGTCGGCCGGATGGAGCTCCTGTTCGGGCTGTCGGGCCTGTTCCTCTGCCTCGTGCTGATCAACGGCGCCTTCAAGTTCTGGATCAACCTGACCAAGGGCGTGCTCGGCGAGCGCATGCTGCGGCGCCTGCGCTTCCAGCTCTTCGCCCTGATGCTGCGCTTCACCCCGGAGGCCCAGCGCGAGGTCAAGGCGTCGGAGACGGCCACCATCATCCGCGACGAGGTCGAGCCGATCGGCTCCTTCATCGGGGACGCCATCGTCGTGCCGGTCTTCCTCGGCACCCAGGCCGCCACCGCGCTGACCTTCATCCTGATCCAGAACCTCTGGCTCGGGATCGTGGCCGGCGCGATGGTGGGCGTGCAGATCGTGGTGATCCCGCGCCTGCGCCGGGAGATCATCCGCCTCAGCCGCCAGCGCCAGCTCGCCTCGCGCAACTTCGCGGGCCGGGTCGGCGAGGTGCTGGAGGGGCTGGAGGCCGTCACCGTCAACGATGCCGGGCGCTGGGAGCGGGCCGAGATCGGGGGGCGGCTGCATGCCCTCTACGACCTGCGCCTGCGCATCTACCGGCGCAAGTTCGCGGTCAAATACCTCAACAACCTGCTGGCGCAGATCACGCCCTTCCTGTTCTACGCCATCGGCGGCCTGTTCGCGCTCCGCGGCGAACTCGACATCGGCCAGCTGGTGGCGGTGCTGGCCGCCTACCGCGACCTGCCGCCCCCCCTCAAGGAACTGATCGACTGGGACCAGCAGCGCCTCGACGTGGAGGTGAAGTACGAGACCGTCGCGGCCCATTTCGCCCCCCACCGCCTGCGGCCGTCCGAGCCGGACGGGGAGGAGGCCGCCGCCGTGACCCTCGGCAGCCCCCTGCGCACGGAGGGCCTCGGCCTGAAGGACCCCCATGGGGGCCCGGCCGTCGAGGTCGAGGGCTTCTCCCTCGCGCTGCCGGGCCGGATCGCACTGGTCTCCCCCGGCTGCGGGCTCGCCCGGCAGTTTGCCGCCGGCATCGCCGGGATCGAGGTGCCGCAGGGGGGCACGATCGCGATCGGCGGGCACGACCTGGCGGGGCTGCCGGCCTCGGTCCGGGCCCGGCAGATCGCCTATGCCGGCCCCGAGCCGGTCCTGTTCCCCGGCACGATCCGCGACAACATCCTGTTCGCCCTCCGCAACCGCCCGCGGGGCGGGCCGGGGCTCGCCTGGGACGAGCGCCGCCTCGAGGCCCTGCGCACGGGAAACCCCCTCGAGACGGTCGACGACCTCTGGATCGACTACCCCGCCCTCGGGCTCACGGATGCGGCCGACCTCGACGCCCGCCTGCTCGGCATCCTCGGCCGGCTGGGAATGGACGACGACCTCTACCGCTTCGGCCTCACCGCCCTCAGCTCCGTCAGCCACGACACGCCGGTGGGCGCCCGGATGATCGCGGCCCGAATCCACCTGCAGGAGCATTTCGTGGAGGCCGGGATGGCGGGGCTCGTCATCCCCTTCGCCCGCGGCCGCTACAACGAGCAGGCGACGATCGCCGAGAACCTCCTGTTCGGGGTGCCGCGCGACCCCGCCCTGATGGGCGCGCGGCTGGCGGGCGAGCCGCGGTTCCGCGCGGTGCTCTCCGGGATCGGCCTGCTGGACGACCTCGCCGCGATGGGCGTGCGGATCGCCAGGAACCTCGTGGATATCTTCCACGACCTGCCGCCCGGCCATCCCCTGTTCCGGCGCTTCTCCCTGATCGCGCCGGACGAACTCCGGGATTTCGAGCGTCGGCTTGCCGGCATTCCAGCGGACGGGCGCCTGAGCCCGGACGACGAGGAGGCCTTCCTCGCCCTGGCGCTGCCCTACGTCGAGCCCCGCCTCAGGCTCGGCCTGCTGGACGACGCCTTCCGGGCGCGCCTGCTCGGGGCGCGGGGGCTGGTCCAGGCGGCGCTCGAAGGGCCGGACGGCCACGAGGTCGAGGTCTACGACCCGGCGCGGATCAACCCGCGCAGCTCGATCCTCGACAACCTGCTGTTCGGCCGCATCGACACGGCGCGGATGCACGGGGAGGCGGAGGTGCGCAAACAGGTCCGGGCGGTGGTGCGGGAATTCGGCCTGGAGGCCGGCATCCGCCGGCGGGGCCTCGACTACGAGGTCGGCAACCGGGGCCGGATGCTCACGCCCCGCCAGCAGGCGGCGGTCGACCTCACCCGCGCCCTGGCGCGACGGCCGGAGATCCTGGTGGTGGACGGGGCGGCGGCCCAACTCGCGGACGGTGTGCGGACGCTGTTTTCCGCCATGGACGCGGATGCGCCCGGCGCGAGCCTGCTGGCCGTCGTCGGCGAGGCGGACGCCGGCGCCTTCCCGGCCTGCCTGCGCCTGGGGGCCACGGGGTCGGTGCGGCTGACCAGCCCCAAGGATCAGGCGGCGCGGCGCACCGCGTAGCGGTAGCAGCGGCCCTGCTCGTCCAGCAATTCGCTGTCCCTGCCCTCCGCCCAGACCACCTCGTCCCGCGGCCCGGCGGTGTCGGTCAGGGTCGCCCCGCGCACGATGTCGAGGGCGATGCCGAAGCCGTAGCTCGTCGCGGTCGCCTCCGTGATGGCGCCGGCGATGTCGGCCCCGTCCGGCAGGCAGGCGAACAGGACGCCGTCGGCGATGGCGAGCGTGTAGGTTCGCATGGATCGACTCCAGGGTTGCGGGGAGCGTGAACCTAGGGAGCGGCGAGGGGCGGCAGTAGGCCGGCCACCGCGATGCTGCAATGCAGCAAACGAGGGTGCCCGGGCTCGCGGGGCTTGTGGCGGACCCTGCCCGTGCGGGTCTGCCCATCCGTCGCCGTGGCCTCAGGCCACCCGGTTCGTGTAGAGGATCGGTCCGATCCGCCGATCCCGGCACCTGCGCCGATGTCCTTGCCATGATGCACGAATCCGTACCCGACGCCTTCCTCGCCACGCTGGCGGCCATCGTCGGCCCCTCGGGCCTCGTCACCGGCGCGGAACTGCGCGGCCGGCCGGCGAGCTGGACCCGGCCCGAGGAGCCCTGCGCCGCCGCCGCCCTGGTGCGTCCGCGCACGACGCAGGAGGTCTCACTGGTGCTCGCCGCCTGCCACGCGGCCGGGCACCCGGTGGTGCCGCGCGGCGGCTGCACCGGGCTCGTCGACGGCATCCTCTGTAATGCTGCCGAGATCGCCCTGTCCCTGGAGCGCATGGGCGGGATCGAATCCGTCGATCCCCTGGCGATGACGATGGTGGCACGCGCCGGCACCACGATCGCAATGGTGCAGGACGCGGCCCAGGCGGAGGGCCTGATGTTCCCCCTCGACCTCGGCGCCCGCGGCTCGGCGACGGTGGGCGGCACCATCGCCACGAATGCCGGCGGCCTGCGGGTGCTGCGCTACGGCATGATGCGCGAGATGGTGCTCGGCCTGGAGGCGGTGCTGGCCGACGGCACGGTGGTCTCCTCCCTGCGCCCGCTGATCAAGAACAACACCGGGCTGGACCCCAAGCACCTCTTCCTCGGCACGGAGGGGACGCTGGGCATCGTCACGCGGGCGGTGCTGCGCCTGCGCCCGGCCCCGGCCGGCTACGCCACCGCGTTCCTGGCCTGCCCCGGCGTCGATGCCGCCGCCCGGGTGCTCGCCCGGACCCAGGCGGCGTTCCAGGGGCGGGTCTCGTCCTTCGAGGGGATGTGGCCCGGCTACTACCGGCTGATGACGGAGCCCGGCCGGTTCGCGCCGCCGCTCCCGCGCGAGCATCCCTATTACGCCCTGGTCGAGATCGAGTGCGTGCCGGAGGAGGAGCCGCGAATCCACGCCCTGCTCGAGTCGCTGATGGAGGCGGGCGACATCCTCGACGCGGTCCTGGCGGCCTCCGAGGAGCAGCGCCGCGGCCTCTGGCGCATCCGCGAGGCGGTGGAGATGCTGGTGCCGGCGGGCTTCGGCCGGCCCTTCGACGTGAGCGTGCCCCTCTCGGCGATGCACGATTACGTCGCGGCGGCGACCCGCGCGGTGGCCGCGATCCGCCCCGGCGCGGGGGCGGTGGCCTACGGCCATATCGGCGACGGCAACATCCACTGGAACACCACGCCGCTCGGCGACCCGGCCCTGGAGGCGCAGGTGGACGCCGCGATCTACGGACCGCTGACGGCGCTCTCCGGCTCGGTCTCGGCCGAGCACGGCATCGGCCTGGCGAAGCGGGGAAAGCTCGGGCTGTCGCGCTCGGACAGCGAGGTCGCGGTGATGCGGGCGGTCAAGCAGGCCCTCGATCCCCGCCGCATCCTCAACCCCGGCAAGATTTTTTTGGGCTAAGGCGCCCGAACCTCAACCCTGGCGGGCGAGCGCTGCGGCGATCCGGGCCGCGGCCGGGCCGGACACGCCTGCGGGCAGATGGGCCTGCTTCAAGGCGTGGGCGCCGCGGTGGTTGACGTGGGTGATGGCGATGGCGAGCGCATCGGCCGCGTCCGCGACCTTGAACTCGGCCTTCGGCAGCAGGAAGCGCACCATCGCCTGGACCTGCACCTTCTCGGCGTGCCCCGAGCCGCAGACCGTCTTCTTGATCAGGTTGGCCGCGTACTCGAACACCGGGACCCCGGCCAGGGCCGGCACCAGCAGGGCGATCGCCCGCGCGTGCCCGAGCTTGAGCGTCGCCTGCGCGTCCTTGTTGACGAAGGTCTCCTCCACAGCGACCTCGTCCGGCCGGAACGTCTGGACGATCCGGCTGATGCCCTCGTGCAGTTCGCGCAGGCGCAGCGCCAGGGGCAGGTCCCCGTCGGAGGTGACGACGCCGCAATCCCCGTAGGCGAGCGTCGACCCGGTGGCGGTGACGACGCCCCAGCCGGTGCGGCGCAGGCCCGGATCGATGCCGAGGACGCGGACGGGAATGCTCATCACGATATCCTGCGCAGGCCCAGACGCCGGCCCGAGCCCTACGCACATATCGTGAACGAAGGCTTTCGCCAACCCGATGGCGCGGCCCCCGTGGGCAGGGCGCGAAGGCCGGTGCGGCAGGCTCCCTCCGGCGGGTTTCGCGCCGGAAGGAGTTGGGCCGCGATCAGTACCGGCGGCGCGGCCGGTCGTCGTCGTCCTCCATGTCGCGACGGCGCTGCTCGCGGCGCATGTCGCGGCGGTTCTCGCGGCGTGCCTCCTCACGGTCCATGTCGCGCTCGCGCTGTCCGCGGGAGCGCAGGTCGATGTTCGGGCCGTCGGGGCCGATGCCGATGGATTGCGCGGACGCCGGGGCGCCCGACAGCAGGCCGATCGCGACGAGCGATGCGGCGAGGACGAGTTTCATGGACGGTTCCTCCTGAGAGCCGACCTGTAACGGTCGCCGTCGCCGCACCGTTCCGCTTCCGTCCCGAACGAAGATTTTTACGGGCGCGCAGGGACTTGAGGAGAAAGCCGGCCTTCGCGGGCCGCCTTCGAAAGACCGACCGGCTTTTCCCCTGTCCCGGTCCCCGTTCGTTGACGCTGGGGACCGCGCACACTACCTCCTTGAGCCGGCCACGGCAGGGTCGGCCGTCACGCGCGTCCTCCCGATCGCCGGCCG
This sequence comes from Methylobacterium trifolii, assembly GCF_022179685.1. Classification (GTDB taxonomy): domain Bacteria; phylum Pseudomonadota; class Alphaproteobacteria; order Rhizobiales; family Beijerinckiaceae; genus Methylobacterium; species Methylobacterium trifolii. The sequence continues at coordinate 7,768 of NZ_BPRB01000258.1, read as the reverse complement.
CGGACCGAGAACCGTTCCCAGACGCGTCATGGACAATCCCACGGACACCGCCCTGAGGCAGGATACCTCCGTCGAGGCCGGCCGTGCCCTGCGCGCGGGCGCCGAGCCCTCGCAGGCCCTCGACCCCAAGAGCCCGGTCGCCCGGTTCAACGCGGACCGGCCGCTGGCGATGGATGCGGGTGTGGACCTCGCGCCCTTCCAGATCGCCTACCAGACCGCAGGCCGGCTCAACGCCGCGCATTCGAACGCGGTGCTGATCTGCCACGCGCTCACCGGCGACCAGCACTTCGCCCACCCCCATCCCGTGACCAAGAAGCCCGGCTGGTGGGAGACCCTGGTGGGGCCGGGCAAGCCGATCGATACGGACCGCTACTTCGTGATCTGCTCGAACGTCGTCGGCTCCTGCATGGGCTCGACCGGGCCTGCCTCCATCGACCCGCGGACCGGGCGTGCCTACGGCCTCGACTTCCCCCTGGTGACGATCCGCGACATGGTCCGCGCCCAGGCGATGCTGCTGGACCACCTCGGCATCCCGGACCTGTTCCTCTGCATCGGCGGCTCGATGGGGGGGATGCAGGTGCTGCAATGGGCCTCGCTCTATCCCGAGCGGGTCTTCGCCGCGATGCCGATCGCCACCGGCGCGCGCCACTCGGCCCAGAACATCGCCTTCCACGAGGTCGGCCGGCAGGCGATCATGGCCGACCTGGCCTGGGAGAACGGGCGCTACCTGGAGGCCGGCACCCGGCCCTCGAAGGGCTTGGGCGTCGCGCGGATGGGCGCGCACATCACCTACCTCTCCGAGCCGGCGCTGCACCGCAAGTTCGGGCGCCGCTTCCAGGGCGGCTCGGCGCCGACCTTCTCCTTCAACGCCGACTTCCAGATCGAGAGCTACCTGCGCCACCAGGGCCTCAGCTTCGTCGAGCGGTTCGACGCCAACGCCTACCTCTACCTCACGCGGGCGATGGATTATTTCGACCTCGCCGCGGACCATGGCGGAGTGCTGGCCAACGCCTTCCGGGGCACCAGGACCCGCTTCTGCGTGATTTCCTTCACCTCCGACTGGCTGTTCCCGACCGCGGATTCCCGCGCGATCGTGCACGCCCTCAACGCGGCGGCCGCCCCCGTCGCCTTCGTGGAGGTTGAGAGCGACAAGGGCCACGACGCCTTCCTGCTCGACGAGCCGGCGATGTTCTCGGCCGCCCGCGGCTTCATCGACGCCGCCGCCAGGGCGCGCGGCCTGTGAGCGGTCCCGACACCCTGCTCACGGACGCCGCCTCCGGCGCGCCCTGGGGGACGGCCGCGGGCCTGCCGCGCTCCGGCGACACCGGGGGGGCGCGGGTCGACCACCTCGTCGTGCTCGGCCTCGTGCCGCCGGGCGCGCGCGTCCTCGACATCGGCTGCGGCGACGGCTCCCTGCTGGCGCTGCTGCGCGACCGGCGGGGCGTGGACGGGCGCGGCATCGAGCTGTCGCGGGCCGGCGTCAACGCCTGCCTCGCCCGCGGCCTGCCCGTGATCCAGGGGGACGCCGACACGGACCTGGCGAACTACCCCGACGACGCCTTCGACGTGGTGGTCCTGTCCCAGACCATCCAGGCGACGCGCAACCCCCGCATCGTGCTGGAGCACCTGCTGCGCATCGGCCGGCAGGTGGTGATCTCCTTCCCCAATTTCGGGCACTGGCGGGTGCGGGCCGAACTCGCCTTCCGTGGGCGCATGCCCATCACCGAGATCCTGCCCGAAGCCTGGTACGAGACCCCCAACATCCACCACTGCACCATCCGCGACTTCGTCGGCCTCTGCCGTGAGGTGGACGCGCGCATCGAGAAGGCGGCCGCGCTCGACGCGCGGGGGCGCCCGATGCGCTTCTCCATGCCGTGGTGGTTCTGGAACCTCATCGGTGCGCAGGGGGTGTTCCTGCTGCGGCGGGGCGAGGAGAGGGATGAGCCGCGGTAGGATGCGGCTGCCCTGGAGGACGGCGATCGCCCTCGCCGCGCTGGCCGCTAGTCCCCCGTCGTGGGCGGGTGACGCCAGGGACAGGTTCGTCGCCACCCACCATTGCGAGATCCTGTCGCGCCTGTGGCGGATCTACGATCGCGGCCCGCACGACACCTCGAAGGACCGCTTCCTCGCCGTCACGCTGGCCGGGCGGCCGCAGAGCTACGTCCAGTGCATCTTCACGGACGACGATGCGCGGATGCTGTGCGAGGCCGCCTCCGGAGCCTACCGCGGCCGCGACGATCCGGACAGGGGCGTTGCATTGCCGGCGGAATCGATCGCGGCCCTGCGCAGGCTCGGCTTCGAGCAGCCCGATCGGAAGGGCAACTTCGAGATGACGGTCGATCTCGGATCGCCGCCGAGGCTCGACGACGTGGCGAGGCTGATGCTCGTGGCCCTGCACGACGCCTATGGCGGCGACGCCGCGAGCGTCCTGGAACTGACGGCCCCGATGGCCCGGTATCCCGGCAGGACCTGCGGACTGGCGCAGATGCGCGTCAATGCCCGTCCAGGAACTCCAGCACCGCCCCGTTGAAACGTTCCGTCGCCTCCATGTGGACGAGGTGGCCGATGCCGTCGAAGACCAGGGCCTTGCCGCTGGGCATCCGCGCGGCCAGCGCCTGCGCGTTCTCCGCGTTCCGGCCCATCCGGGCGGCGAGTTCCGGCGGGGCGTAGGCCTTGCCCGGCGCGTTGTGATCGGCGCCGCCCATCACGAACAGGGTCGGGACCTGCACGAGGGGAATCTCGTGCACCACGGGCTGGCCCCAGATCATCGTGTAGGAGTTGACGAAGGAGCGCAGCCAGCGGGGATACTCGCCCGCGCCCTTCACCCGCTCGCGGATCTGCACGAAGGGCTCGATCGCCGACTCCGGCAGGGAGAGCGCGTAGCTCGTCATCAACTGGCGGCGGTAGGCCGCAGCCGTCAGTTCGCCCTCGCGGGCGAGCAGGGTCTCGTCCGGGACCGGCGGCACGCTGAAGCGGTAATCCTCCAGGCCGATCGGCGCCTCCAGGACCAGGCTGTTGACCCGGTCGGGCGCGTTGCGGGCGAGCCGCACCGCCAGCATCCCGCCCATCGAATGGGCCACCACGTCGACCCGGCGCAGGGACAGGGCGTCGAGGAGGGCCACCGTGTCGGCGGCCATCCGGTCGAAGGTGAAGGCCCCGACCGGCTTTCCCGACTTGCCGAAGCCGAGCTGGTCGGGGGCCACCACCCGGTAGCCGCCTTGGGTCAGTGCGGCCACGACCGGCGCCCAGTAGCTCGACGGGAAGTTGCGCCCGTGCAGCAGCAGCACAGTCCGCCCGTTGGCCGTGCCTGTCGGCGCCACGTCCATGTAGGCGAGGCGCTGCGCCTCCCCGTCGCGGGTGAGCGGCAGGAAGCGCACCGGATAGGGGTAGGCGAAGCCCTCCAGGCCGATCCCCAGGGGCGTGTCCGAGGCATCCTGCGCCCACGCCGCCAGGGGCATCAGGGGCAGCGTCAGGGCCAGGAGCAGGGTGGTCGCGCGCATCGAGGGAACTCCGCCGGGCGACGATCGGCCCGTCCGCGCGGTGACATAGGGCACCTGAGGCGCCTCGACGCCCGCCGCCGCCTGGGCGACAGGAGGATCGCGTCCGGCCCGCAGCGCGTCCGGCGCCCCCCCGGACAGGAGCATCCGCACGATGGCCGAGGCGCCCACGCAGACCAGGCCGCAGGACGGGCTGCCGGTGCGCGAGCGCCTGCTGGCGATGTCGGCGGTGGCGCTGGCCATGACCATGGCGGTGCTCGACGGGGCGATCGTCAACGTGGCGCTGCCCGTGATGGCCAAGGACCTCGCGGTGACGCCGGGCGAGGCGATCTTCGTGGTCAACGGCTACCAGATCGCCGTGACGGCCGCGCTCCTGCCGCTGGCCTCGCTCGGCGACATCCTCGGGTATCGCCGGGTCTACCTCGCGGGGCTCGCCGTCTTCGTCGTGGCCTCGCTTGCCTGCGCGCTGGCCCCGAACCTGCCGTTCCTCATCGCCGCCCGCCTCGCCCAGGGGCTCGGGGGCGCCGGCGTGATGAGCGTCAACATCGCGCTGGTCCGCTTCATCTACCCGCACCGGATGATCGGCCGCGGCGTCGGCAACGTCGCCCTGATCGTGGCGATCGCCTCGGCCGCCGGGCCGACGGTGGCCGCAGCCATCCTGTCGGTGGCCTCCTGGCCCTGGCTGTTCCTGGTCAACCTGCCGGTGGGGCTGACGGCGCTGTTCGTCGCCTCGCGCACCCTGCCGGCGACGCCGCGCAGCGGGGCGCGCTTCGACGGCCTGAGCGCGCTCCTCAACGCCCTGACCTTCGGCCTGCTGATCGTCGGCATCGACCGGCTCGGCGATGCGGGGGACCGCTCGGTGGCCCTGGCCGAGATCGCGGGCGCCGTGCTCGTCGGCACCGTGTTCGTCCGGCGCCAGATCCGCCTGCCGGCCCCGCTGCTGCCCGTGGACCTGCTGCGCATCCCGGCCTTCGCCCTGTCGATGGTGAGTTCTATCAGCGCCTTCGCCGCGCAGATGACCGCCTATGTCGGCCTGCCGTTCTACTTCCAGGACGTGCTGCGCCTCTCTGGCACGCAGACCGGCTTCCTGATGACGCCGTGGCCGATCGCCATCGCCGCGATGGCGCCGGTCTCGGGACGGCTGGCAGACCGCTATCCGCCGGGGCTGCTCGGCGGCATCGGCCTCGCCCTGATGGCCGCGGGCCTGGCCGCCCTGGCGGTGCTGCCGCCCGAGCCCGCGACGCTGGACATCGTCTGGCGCCTGACCCTGTGCGGCCTCGGCTTCGGCCTGTTCCAGTCGCCCAACAACAAGGTGATCGTCACCTCGGCCCCGCGCGAGCGCAGCGGCGGGGCGAGCGGCATGCAGTCGACGGCCCGGCTCACCGGGCAGTCGCTGGGCGCCGCGCTGGTGGCCGTGATCTTCGGCCTGACGCACGGGGCGGGGCCGGAGCGGGCGATCGCCCTCTCCCTCTGGTGCGCGGTGGCCCTGGCCTGCATGGGCGGCCTTGCCAGCGTGCTGCGGCGGGGGCCCGGCGGCTGACGCCTGCCGGGCGCGCATGACACCGAGCGCAGGCTCGCGCGTTGACGAGGCTCTGGAAGAAGCGGGACGGACGACGCATGGACATGGATCTGACGGGCCGGCGCGCCCTCGTCACCGGATCGACCGGCGGCATCGGCTACGGCATCGCCCGGGCGCTCGCCGACCTCGGCGCCAGCGTCGGCGTCAACGGGCGCACGGTGGAGCGGGTCGAGGCTGCGCTCGCGAGCCTGCGTGCCGAGGCGAAGGCCGGGGCGTTCTTCGCGGCCGTGGGCGACGTCGCGACGGCGGACGGGGTCGCGGCCCTGGTCTCGGCGCTGCCGGCGGTGGACATCCTCGTCAACAATACCGGGATCTTCGAGCCGAAACCCTTCTTCGAGATCCCGGATGCCGACTGGCAGCGCTTCTTCGAGGTGAACGTGATGAGCGGCGTGCGCCTGTCGCGGGCCTACACCCCCGGCATGGTCAAGTCCGGCTGGGGTCGCGTGGTGTTCATCGCCAGCGAGTCCGCCATCAACATCCCCGCCGAGATGGTCCATTACGGCATGACGAAGACGGCCCAGCTCAGCGTCTCGCGCGGGCTGGCCCAGACGGTCGCGGGCTCGGGCGTGACGGTCAACAGCGTGCTGCCCGGCCCGACCTTGTCGGAGGGGGTGGCCGACTTCCTGAAGCAGATGGCGGGCGAGACGGCGGACGGCGCCGACCTCGACGAACTGGGGCGCCGCTTCATCGCCGAGCACCGGCCGAGTTCGCTGATCGGGCGCCTTGCCCGCGTCGAGGAGGTGGCCAGCATGGTGGCCTATCTCTGCAGCCCGGCCGCGAGTGCCACCAGCGGCGCGGCGCTTCGGGTGGACGGCGGCGTCCTGCAGGGCATCGCCTGAGCGGCGGATCGCCGGCGCTCGGGTCAGCAGCCACCGCGACCGGATTGACCGGCGCGGGGGATGCGGGGCGAATGCGCGCGGCTCGGGCCGCGAGATCCGGCTCTCAGGATTTCAGGTGGGCGGCGAGGTGCTTGTTCATCTCGAACATGCTGCACTTGTCCTTGCCGAAGACCTTCTTGAGCTTGTCGTCGGCGAGGATTTCGCGCTTGTTCTCCGGGTTCTGGAGATTGTGCTTCTTGATGTATTCCCAGACCTTGCTGACCACCTCGCCGCGGGGCAGCGGGCTGGTGCCGACGATCGCGCCGAGTTCGGCCGAGGGCTTCAGGGGCTGCTGAAGGGCGTTGGGCTTGGCGCCGGCCGCCTTCGGCGCGGCAGCTGTCTTGGGCGCCGCCTTGGGGGCCGCTTCCTTGGTCGTCTTCGCCGCCGGCGCGGCCTTCGTCGTCTTGGTCGCCATGGAATTCCTCCGGTTCTCGTGCTGCGCGCTCGGACGTGACGGCCCCGCAGACAGGGCAGCATAGCAGCAACAACTAAGCGGTGCCCCACCCGTTCCAAGGGGGAATCGGGCTCGGGCGCCGGTTCATCCACAGGGCGTGGGCACTCCGGGGGCCGAGCACGGCCGCCGATCAGACTGTCTTCAGGTTCCGCGGCGCTTATCGGATGGTGAAACCTTCGGTTAAGCCCGACGGTCCAAGAGTTTCCTCATGCTCGCAACCGTCCTCGCCATCGCGCTCCTCTCGGCCGGCGCCCTCATCCTCGGCCTCGGGGTCGGCGTCTCCTCCGAGGCGGCGCGGACCGGGTGCGATCGGAACGGCGCCGGCCTGATCTGAGGCGGGCGGCGGGGCGGTTGCAGCGCCCGCGCCGAGCCCCATCTCCGGTCCGCATGAACGAACTCGTCCAGCCCCACAGCCTCGATGTCACCGCGCACGTCATCCAGGTGGCGCTGACGCCGGTCTTCCTGCTCTCGGGGATCGCGACGCTCCTCAACGTCTTCGGGGCACGGCTCGCCCGGGTGGCCGATCAGGCCGACCGCCTCTCCGGGCTGCTCGCCGGAGCGGCCGATGCCGAGCGCCGGGCCCTCGGCCGGCGCCTGGACAGGCTGCACCGGCGCTCCCTGGCGCTCGACGCCGCGGTCTTCCTCGCGGCGCTCGGCGGCGTGTGCACCTGCGGCGCGGCGCTCGCGCTCTTCGTCGGGGCCCTGCGGGACGCCACCGTGGCGAGCCTGCTGTTCGCGCTGTTCGGCGCTGCGATCCTGTGCACGCTGTTCGCGCTCGTCGCCTTCGGCACCGAGATGCTGCTCGCCAGCCGCACGGTGCGCGAGCGGATCACCGAGCGCCGCGCCGAGGCAGAACCCGGCCGCTGACCGGAACCCGCCCGGACCGTCGCGCGCTTAGACTCTCGGATCAAGACTTGAGGACCGCCCGGCTGCCGGGCCGTCCGCCCCCGCGGGAGAGCCTATGCCGACCGACCTGCCCAACGAACGCAGCCTCAGGAAGCCGGGCACGATGGAACTGGACCCCTCAGGAGAGGGCATCGCCATCGAGGAGACGGCGCGGCTGATCGCCTCGAACAAGGTCGAGGGCACCGCGGTCTACGACGGGCAGGGGCGCCACCTCGGTGCCGTCCACAACTTCATGGTGGACAAGGTCTCGGGTCAGGTCGCCTACGCGGTGCTCGCCTTCGGCGGCTTCCTGGGGCTGGGCGAGAACCACCATCCCCTACCCTGGAAGGCACTGACCTACAGCACCGAACGCGGTGGCTACATCGTGGACATCGATCCCAAGACCCTGGCCGGCGCGCCGAGCCACGGGTCCGGCGAGGACGGCTTCGCCGACCCCGCCGGACCCGTGGCTCGG
>NZ_BPRB01000257.1 GCF_022179685.1 Methylobacterium trifolii | reverse complement strand
CTGCCAAAGTAGTGCTAGTTGGTGCGCGTCGAAGCTTGGTTGGCAATCGCCGCCGCCTTCTCTAATACGCCGCCGCTCTTCAGGCAGGCGGTGATGCCGGTGGCGCGGGCTGCTGATCCGCATGCCAATCGCGGCGGTCGTGGCCATGGTGGTCGGCCACTCCGAGATGCGGCACGACACCCTGCCCACCATGGCCGGAGCGCAGGCCCTGTACAGGCGCTTCCGCTTAACCCCCAAACCCCCGTATTACGAGACCCCGGTGACCGGCACGCTGTTCCTGCGCCGGCCCCTGGCGCCGCCTGCCGCGCAGGCCGGCCCATCGACGGGCTGACCGCCCGCTCGGCCCGCCACGCCAAACCCCAAAAGAATCAGCCCTGGCGCATCTCGGTTTCGGCCTGGGCGTCCAGGGGGATGTCGGTCTCCTCCGGCAGGCGGACCGTGGCGGCGGCCTGGGCGGCGAGCCCCTCGGCGCGGCCGACGAAGCCGAGCTTTTCGGTGGTGGTCGCCTTGATCGAGACGGCCGAGAGCGGCACGCCCGCGATCTCGGCGATGCGGGCGCGGATCGCCTCGCGGTGGGCGCCGATGCGGGGGGCCTCGGCCAGCACCGTGATGTCGAGGTGGTCGATGCGGCCGCCGCGGGCCCGCACCAGGTCGCAGGCGTGCGCCAGGAAGCGGTCGGAGGAGGCGCCGCGCCACTGCTCGTCGGAGGGCGGGAAGTGGGTGCCGATGTCGCCGTCGGCGATGGCGCCGAGCAGCGCGTCGGTGAGCGCGTGGAGCGCCACGTCCCCGTCCGAGTGGGCGAGCACGCCCCGGTCGGCCGGGATGCGGATGCCGCCGAGCCAGACGTGGTCGCCCGTGGTGAAGGCGTGCACGTCGAAGCCGGTGCCGAGGCGGGTGACGTAGGTGGTCATGGGAGCAATCCTCGCAGGCGCCGCGAAGGCGCGGTCGGCCTCGATCAGGTCGGCGGGTTGGGTGATCTTGCGGTTGCGCAGGTCGCCCTCGAACACCACCACGGGGAGGCCGGCCCATTCGGCGAGCGCCCCGTCGTCGGTGAAGGCGTGGAGGTCTTGGGCGGCGGCCGCGCGGTGGGCCTCGATCAGGGCGGCGAAGGCGAAGGCCTGCGGGGTCTGCACCGCGCGCAGGGCCTCGCGGTCCGGCGTCTCGTGCACGCGGCCGATGCCGGGGCCGGCCGGCTCCACCCGCTTGATCGTGTCGGTGACGGGAACGCCCGGCACCGCGGCGCGGTGGTCGCGCCCGGCCGCGATCGCGCGGTCGATCAGGCCGGGATCGAGGAAGGGCCGGGCGGCATCGTGCACCAGGACGATGGCCGGGGCGCCCAGGCGCTCCAGGGCCTCGAGCCCCGCGCGCACGGATTGCTGGCGGGTCGCGCCGCCGGGCACCGGCGGGCCGAGCTTTTCGCGCACGGCGGGGTCGAGGTCGGCCAGGCACTCTTCGTAGAAGTCGGCGGCGTCGGGGGCGATCACCACCTGGAGCCGGTCGAGGCCGGGATGGGCGCCGAGTGCGGCGAGCGTGCGCGTCAGGACGGCCTGTCCGCCGACGCGGCGGTACTGCTTGGGCATCCCGCCGCCGATGCGGATGCCGCGGCCGGCCGCCACGACGACGGCGGCGACGCTCGATCCGGGGCTGGACATGGTAAGGCTCTCGTCCCCCGGGCCGCGCGTCCCACGCGGCCGAACGCCACCGGGCGGCGGCGCCGGCCAGAAATTCTGCCCGTCGTTTAAGCGGGGCAGGGGGCGAAATCAAATCGCCGCGGCGCTTGCGTCCGGGCCGCTTTTGTCTATTTGTTGTGCAGAATGATGGCTGATGATTATTTGAGCGTGCTGGCGGGGCCGAGCGCCCCGGCGAGGCCGCCCCTGGCCCTGCTGGCGCCCCTGTCGGGCGTCACGGACCTGCACATGCGCCGGCTCGCCCGGCGCGCTGGGGCGAGCGCCGTCGTCTCGGAGATGGTGGCGGCCGTCGAGTTCGCCCGCGGCGCCGCCGAGGCCCGCCTGCGGGCGGACGGCGACGGGGTGGACCTGCACGTGGTCCAGCTCGCCGGCTGCCGGGCGGAGCCTCTGGCCGAGGCGGCGCGGCTGGCCGCCGGCAGCGGCGCCCACGTCATCGACGTGAACATGGGCTGCCCGGCCAAGGTCGTGACCGGGGGCGCCTCCGGCTCGGCGCTGATGCGCGACCTCGACCACGCCGCCCGCCTGCTCGCCGCCGTGCGCGGGGCGGTGAGCGTCCCCGTCACCGTGAAGATGCGGCTCGGCTGGGACGATGCGAGCCGCAACGCCGCCGACCTCGCCCGCCGGGCGGAAGCTTTGGGGCTCAACGCGGTCACCGTGCACGGGCGCACCCGCCAGCAATTCTACAAGGGCAGCGCCGACTGGGCCGCGATCCGCGCCGTGGTGGAGGCGGTGTCGATCCCGGTGATCGCCAACGGCGACGTGGGCGATCTGTCCGGCGCCCGCGCGTGCCTCGCGGCCTCGGGGGCGGCCGGCGTGATGGTCGGCCGCGCGGCGGTCGGCCGGCCCTGGCTCGTCGGCGGGATCGCGGCGGCGCTCGCCGGCCGGCCGGTGCCCGAGCCGTCCCGCGCCGTGCAGCACGGGATCGCGGCCGAGCACTACGCCGGGCTGATCGCCCTCTACGGCCGGGGCATGGGCGTGCGCCACGCCCGCAAGCACTTGGCCGCCTACGCCGACGCGGCGGGGCGGGGCGCTTTGAGCGAGGCCGAACGCGGCCGGCTGCTCACCACCACGGACCCCGACACGGCGCTGGCGCTGCTCGCCCGCGCCTTCCTCGATCCCGCATGCGCGGTTGCGGAGGCGGCATGAGCGCGGCGGACGACGGGACCGGCCCGAGGGGCCGCGGGGCGCCGGCCGGCGAATCGGTGCTCAACGCCCTGCCGCTGCCGGTCCTCACCATCGGCGGGGACGACCGCATCCTGCATTGCAACCACGCGGCCGAGAGCTTCTTCGACCATTCCGCCCGGCTGATGATGCGCCGGCGCCTGCGCGACATCATCCCCTTCGCCTCGCCGATCAACGCCCTGGTGGCCGAGGTGCGCCGCCGCCGCTCCAGCGTCAGCGAGTACCGGGTGGAGCTGGCCCAGCCCCGCTCCGGGCTGGAGCGCAGCGTGGACGTGTTCGCGACTTCGCTCGGCGACGACGGCGACGTGGTGCTGATGCTCCAGGAGCGCACCATCGCCGACAAGATGAACCGGCAGCTCACCCACCGGGGGGCGGCCCGCTCGATGGTGGCGCTCGGCGCCATGCTCGCCCACGAGATCAAGAACCCGCTCGCCGGCATCCGCGGCGCGGCGCAGTTGCTGGAGCAGTCGGGCGCGGAGGACGACCGGGTGCTGACCCGGCTGATCTGCGACGAGTCGGACCGGATCGTACGCATCGTCGAGCGCATGGAGCTGTTCGGCGACGAGCGGCCGGTGGAGCGGGGCGCGGTCAACGTCCACGGGGTGCTCGACCAGGTGAAGCGCTCGGCCCAATCGGGGTTCGCCCGCCACATCCGCTTCGTCGAGACCTACGACCCCTCGCTGCCCCCGGTGCTCGGCAACCGCGACCAGCTCATCCAGGTGATCCTCAACCTGGTGAAGAACGCGGCCGAGGCCATCGGCGGCGATACGGTCGAGGGCGAGATCACCCTGTCGACCGCCTTCCGCACAGGCCTGCGCCTGCAGGTGCCAGGCTCGCGCGAGCGCGTGAGCCTGCCGATCGAGGTGGCGGTGCGCGACAACGGGCCGGGCATCACCGCGGAGCTGCTGCCCGACCTGTTCGACCCCTTCGTCACCACCAAAGCCCAAGGTTCCGGCCTCGGTCTTGCATTGGTGGCCAAGATCGTCGGCGATCACGGCGGCATCGTCGAGTGCGATCCGGCCCCCCGCCGCACCACCTTCCGCATCCTGCTGCCCATGTCGAGCGCCCGAGACGGCCGCGAAGCGACCGTCGAGGCCTGACATGCCGGAGGTCGAGTAAGAGTCATGCCCAACGGCAACATCATCGTCGCGGACGACGACGCGGCCATCCGCACGGTCCTCAACCAGGCCCTGTCGCGGGCGGGCTACGAGGTCCGGTCCACCGGCAACTGCGCCACCCTCTGGCGCTGGGTGGCGCAAGGGGAAGGCGACCTCGTCATCACCGACGTGGTGATGCCCGACGAGAACGTGTTCGACCTGCTGCCGCGGATCAAGCGGGTGCGCCCCGAACTGCCGATCATCGTGATGAGCGCGCAGAACACCTTCATGACCGCGATCCGAGCCTCCGAGCGGGGCGCCTACGAGTACCTGCCGAAACCCTTCGACCTGAAGGAGCTGATCGCCATCGTCGGCCGGGCCCTGTCGCGCCCCCGCGGCACCGTGGCGCCGGGCGCCGGCCCCGAGAACGAGGACATTCCCCTCGTCGGCCGCTCCCCGGCCATGCAGGAGATCTACCGGGCGCTCGCCCGCCTGATGCCGACCGACCTGACGGTGATGATCACCGGCGAGTCCGGCACCGGCAAGGAGCTGGTCGCCCGGGCGCTGCACGATTACGGCCGTAGGCGGACCGGCCCGTTCGTGCCCGTCAACATGGCCGCCATCCCCCGCGACCTGATCGAGTCGGAGCTGTTCGGCCACGAGAAGGGAGCCTTCACCGGCGCCCTCCAGCGCTCGGCCGGCCGCTTCGAGCAGGCCGAGGGCGGCACCCTGTTCCTCGACGAGATCGGCGACATGCCGATGGAGGCCCAGACCCGGCTGCTGCGGGTGCTGCAGCAGGGCGAGTACACCACCGTCGGCGGGCGGGTGCCGATCAAGACCAACGTGCGGATCATCGCGGCCACCAACAAGGACCTGCGCATCTCGATCCAGCAGGGAATCTTTCGCGAGGACCTGTTCTTCCGGCTCAACGTGGTGCCTCTCCGGCTTCCCGCGCTGCGCGAGCGCTCGGAGGACGTGCCGGACCTGGTGCGCCACTTCTTCATCCAGGTGGAGCGCGAGGGCCTGACCCGGAAGATGGTGGACGGCGACGCCATGGAGCGGCTCAAGCGCTACCGCTGGCCCGGCAACGTGCGCGAACTCGAGAACCTCGTCCGGCGCCTGGCCGCCCTCTACCCGCAGGAGACCATCACCGGCCCGGTGATCGAGGCCGAGCTCGACACCCTGCCGCTGGCCCCGCCGTCCTCCGGCCCCGGCGGCACCGGCACGCGCAAGCCGGCGGGCGATTCCGAGACCCTCTCGGGGGCGGTGGAGAGGCACCTGTCCGACTACTTCTCCGGCTACCGGGATACGCTACCGCCGCCCGGCCTCTACCACCGCATCCTGCGCGAGATCGAGGGCCCGCTGATCGGCGCGGCCCTGGCCGCCACCCGCGGCAACCAGATCCGCGCGGCAGAGCTTCTGGGCGTCAACCGCAACACCCTGCGCAAGAAGGTGCGGGACCTGGATCTTCAGGTGTTCCGCACGGCGCGCTGATAGATTGCGGCAAAGGCGTTTCCCTCGCCTGCAGCGGCTACCGTATTCACACATCGCGACGCTGGGTGACGAGGCGCGGGTCCCCTCTTCCGCACGGGAGAGAGGGACATGGTGAGGGATGCGACCTCTCCGGCAGAGACCTGGGTCCCTCACCCCAACCCTCTCCCGCACGGGCTACCGTATTCACACATCTCGCGATGATGGCGGAGGAAACGCGGGTCCCCTCTCCCGT
>NZ_BPRB01000256.1 GCF_022179685.1 Methylobacterium trifolii | reverse complement strand
TCTGAGTCAGTGCACTAGAGCCGTGCCCGATCACGTTGGGTCGGGTCACGCCTCCAGGTCTTTGTTTTGACGCGCACTTTCACGACGAACCGGTATCCACTTCGTCGGAGTGCGCTCCAGGCGCCCGCTCGCGCGACGGCGTCAGAGCCTGCCGGTGACGAGCAGCACGATGAGGACGATAACCAGGATGCCGCCCAGGCCGAAGCCCGGTCCGCGATAGGCGCCGCCGCCCAGGAAGCCGCCGCCGCCGAAGGCGAGGATGATCAGGATGATGAGGAGGATGGTAACGAGGGACATGGGCGTTCTCTCCGAGGGAGCGCACGGGTCGTGAGCTTGACCGTGCAAACGCCGAGACAATCCGTTCCGTTCAAAACTTTCGCACGCGATCGTGAGGGACGGTTTTTCGGGCTCAGGCGTGCCAGTCCGGCAAGGGTTCCTCCGCGGCGCCGAGCCAGTCCGGAGCCGGCAAACCACGCTCGGCCAGGAAGGCCGGATTGAACAGCTTCGAGGCGTAGCGGGCCGCCCCGTCGCAGAGGATCGTCACCACCGTGTGGCCGGGGCCGAGCACCTTCGCCAGCCGGATCGCGCCCGCCACGTTGATCCCCGACGAGCCGCCGAGCGACAGGCCCTCCTCGCGCATCAGCCCGAACACGATCCCCAAGGCTTCCGTGTCGGGGATGCGGAAGGAATGGTCCGGGCTGAAGCCTTCGAGGTTCCTCGTGATCCGCCCCTGGCCGATCCCCTCGGTGATGGAGGAGCCCTCCGCCTTGAGCGTCCCGGTGGTGTAGTGGGCGTGGAGGGCCGAGCCTTCGGGGTCGGAGAGCGCGATGGACACCTGCGGGTTGCGGGCGCGCAGGGCCTCGGCCGTGCCGGCCAGCGTCCCCCCGGTGCCGGCGGCGCAGACGAAACCGTCGACCCGCCCGCCCGTGGCCTCCCAGATCTCCGGGCCGGTCCCCTCCGCATGCGCGCGCCGGTTGGCGACGTTGTCGAACTGGTCGGCGAAGAAGGCGCCGGAGGCCTCCGTGGCCGCGAGTTTTTCCGCGAGGCGGCGGGCGACGTGGACGTAGTTGTTGGGATTGGAGAACGGCACCGCAGGCACCTCCACGAGGCGGGCGCCGGCCAGCCGCAGGGTCTGCTTCTTCTCCTCGGACTGGGTCACGGGGATGACGATGAGGGTGCGGTAGCCGCGCACCGAGGCCACCAGCGCCAGCCCGATCCCGGTATTGCCGGCCGTGCCCTCGACGATGGTGCCGCCGGGCCGGATCAGCCCGTGCGCCTCCGCATCCTGCACGATGGAGAGGGCCGCCCGGTCCTTCACCGACAGGCCGGGGTTCAGGAACTCCGCCTTGCCGAGGATGGTGCAGCCGGTCTCCTCGGAGGCCCGGCGCAGCCGGATCAGGGGCGTGCCGCCGATGGCGCCGAGGACGTCGGGGCAGGCGGTGGGACGGACATTGCTCATCGGCGGACGCTCGAATTCCGGAACGGACAGGGGAGGATGTCGCCCACCACTAGGACCGCGTCCGCTTGCGCGCGACGCGGACGGTGTCGGCGCGATCCCGACGGCGGCATACCCGACGGGGATGACGGGTCGATACGCGCGAGGCCAGCACTGGCCTGGATCAGGCCCGCCGCTCCTGCACGGCTGCCGGAGACGGGACCGCGCGCCCCAGGCGCCGGGCCGCCGCGATCCAGGTCTCGATCGCATCGGCGATGTTCAGTTCCAACATCGCGATGTCGTCCCCGTCGGACATACATCCCGGCAGATCGGGAACGCACCCGAGCAAGCCGCCGCCTTCGGCCTGGGGGACGGGATCGACCTGGACGTAATAGTCGCGCACCACCATGGCTCGGCTCCTTGGGCTCAACTCCTTGCGACGGCATCCACGAACGCCACGAAGGCCCGGATATAGGGGGTCTAGATCGGCCTGCGCGCCGGAACGGTCAGGATATCAGGGCAGGCCGCATGCGAGATACCGTAATGTGAGCCCCGCGCGGGAGGAGCGCAATCGATGCCGAAGGCCCGGCAGACCATCGCCAGATCCTCGATCGTCCAGTCGCCCACAGGGTTGCGGCGCATCTTGTCGAGGCGCTTCTCCGCTTGGGCTCATGCCGGGCGATCGTCCCGCCTCTCCATCTGCCGCTGATAGCCGCTCCCCCGGCTTTCAGGCAACGCGCGTCATACGAAATCCGTTTGATCGCCTCGGGATACAGATTTCGGCTTCGCTCAAGCGCTGCGCCGGCTTGGTGAGACCGTATCCGCTTCGATCGAGCGGATACGGTCTCACGCGAACACGTACCCCCCGTTGATCCGCAGGCCTACGGCCCGGCCCGCCTCGTAGCGCTCGCCGTCGAAGTCCTCGACCACCAGCACCTTGCCATCCAGGTGCTCGACCTCGATGCGCTGGCGGCCCTGGCTGCGGTAGGAGGAGCGCACGGTGCCGGCGAGGTGCTGGTCGTGGGCCTCAGCGAACTGGAGCTGCCAGGGCCGGACGTAGAGCTTGACCGGGCCGATGGTGTTGGCGGGCGCCGCCACCGGGGTCGGGCGCCCGTTCACCAGCACGCGGGCCTGGCCGCCCGTGCCCTCGACCAGGGCCTCCACCTCGACGGAATCGCCCAAGAACTTGAGGACCGTGGGGGAGGCCGGCTGCTCCTGGACCTCGTCCGGTGTCCCGACCTGCTCCAGCCGGCCCTTGTTGAGGACGGCGACGCGGTCGGAGAGCTCCAGGGCCTCGTCCTGGTCGTGGGTGACGAAGATCGTGGTCTGGCCGGTGCGATCGTGGATCTCGCGCAGCCAGCGCCGCAGGTCCTTTCGCACCTGGGCGTCCAGCGCCCCGAAGGGCTCGTCCAGGAGGAGCACGCGGGGCTCGACGGCGAGTGCGCGTGCGAGCGCGATGCGCTGGCGCTGGCCGCCGGAGAGCTGCGACGGGTAGCGGTCGGCAAAGCCCGAGAGCCGGATCAGGTCGAGGAGGTCGCCGACGCGGCGCTTGATCTCGGCCTTGGCCGGCCGGTCCGCACGCTTCCGCGCGTTCAGCCCGTAGGCGATGTTGTCGGCCACGCTCATGTGCTTGAACAGGGCGTAGTGCTGGAACACGAAGCCCACCGCCCGCTGCTGCACCGGCAGCCCCGTGGCGTCGTCGCTGCCGAACAGGATGCGGCCTCGGTCCGGGAAGTCGAGGCCGGCGATGATGCGCAGCAGCGTGGTCTTGCCCGAGCCCGAGGGGCCGAGCAGGCCGAGCAGTTCGCCCGCGCGCACGTCGAGGCTGAGGTCGTGCAACACGGCCGCCGTGTCGAAGGTCTTCGACAGCCCCTCGACGCGGATCGCGGTCGAGCTTGCGTTAATGCCGTGCCCCCGCCGCGAGCTCGTCGCTGTAGCGCCACTCGAGAATCGATTTGATGACGAGGGTGACAAGAGCGAGACCGGCGAGGAGGGAGGCGACACTGAAAGCGGCGACGAAGTTGTACTCATTGTAGAGGATCTCCACGTGGAGCGGGATGGTGTTGGTCAGTCCCCGGATGTGTCCCGACACCACCGAGACCGCCCCGAATTCACCCATGGCGCGGGCGTTGCAGAGAAGGACGCTGTAGAGGAGCCCCCAGCGGATGTTGGGCAGCGTCACCGTGAGGAAGGCGTGCAGGCCCGAGGCGCCGAGCGTCAGCGCGGCCTCCTCCTCGGCGTTGCCCTGCTCCTGCATCAGCGGGATCAGCTCGCGGGCCACGAACGGGAAGGTCACGAAGATCGTGGCCAGCACGATGCCGGGCAGCGCGAACAGGATCTGGATGCCGTTCTCCTGGAGCCAGCCGCCGAACAGCCCCTGGCTCCCGAACAGCAGCACGTAGATCAGCCCGGACACCACCGGCGAGACCGAGAAGGGCAGGTCGATCAGGGTGATGAGGAGGCTCTTGCCCGGAAACTCGAACTTGGCGATCGCCCAGGCGGCGGCCACCCCGAAGACGAGGTTGAACGGCACCGCGATGGCCGCCACCAGCAGGGTCAGCCGGATCGCGACCCAGGCGTCGGGCTCGCGGAAGGCGTCGAGATAGGCGGCCACGCCGCGGGAGAAGGCCTGGGCGAAGACCGTGAAGAGTGGCAGCACCAGGAACAGGGCGAGGAAGACGATCGCGGTGGCGATCAACCCCCAGCGCACCGCGCGGCCCTCGGCCACGGCGCTTGCGGGCGGTACGGCCTCGCGGGCCGCGAAGGTCGGGGCGATCACGTCAGACATAGCCGAACCTCCGCCGGCTCCAGGCCTGGATCAGGTTGATGGCGAGCAGCGTCAGGAACGAGATTCCCAGCATGATCGTGGCGATGGCGGCTGCCCCGCCGTAGTCGAACTCGGAGAGCTTGATGATGATCAGCAGGGGCGCGATCTCGGAGACGTAGGGAAGGTTGCCGGCGATGAAGATGATCGAGCCGTACTCCCCGACGCCGCGGGCGAAGGCGAGGGCGAAGCCCGTGAGCACCGCCGGGATGAGAGGCGGCAGCACCACCTTGGTCAGGGTGCCCCAGCGCGTGGCGCCCAGCGTCGCGGAGGCCTCCTCGACCTCCTTGTCGATCTCGGCGATCAGCGGCTGCACCGTGCGCACGGCGAACGGCAGGCCGATGAACACCATGGCGATGAAGATGCCGGCCGGGGTGTAGGCCACCTGGATGCCGAGCTTGGCGAGTTGCGCGCCCACCAGCCCGTTGGGGGCGTAGAGGGAGGCCAGCGCGATGCCGGCCACCGCCGTCGGCAGGGCGAAGGGCAGGTCGACCACCGCGTCCACGAGCCTGCGGCCGGGAAAGTCGTAGCGGGTCAGCACCCAGGCCACGAGGAAGCCGAAGCTGGATGCGGTGAAGGCGGCCAGCAGAGAGACGCCGAAGCTGATCTTCAGGGCGCTCGCCACCCGCGGATCGGTGGCGACGTACCAGATCCCCGACAGGCCGAGCCCGGAGGCCTTGGCCACCAGGGCGGCCAGGGGCAGCAGCACGACGAGCCCGAGGCAGGTCAGGGTGTAGCCGAAGCTGATCCCGAAGCCGGGGATCACGCTCGGGGCTCGGAACCGCCGCTTCGGGCGGGGCGTGTCGGGCATGCTCTCGTCCTTCGGGGTTTTATGATCGTCCGATGTGGCGCCGTCCGCGCCATTCCCTCCCCCGCAAAGGGG
>NZ_BPRB01000255.1 GCF_022179685.1 Methylobacterium trifolii | reverse complement strand
TGCTCTTCCCAAGTGGCCAGCAGGAAGGTGGCCACTTGGGAAGAGCAGCAGGCGCGGGACACGCCTGTGTAGGGGGCGACCACGCCTCACGCCGGGTCGAGGCGCACGCCGACCTGCTCCTTTCCATCCATGAGGCGCGCTTGGAGCTCTTCCTGCGCAAACTGCGCGACGCCTTGGCGCGGCGTGGCGATCAGCACGAGCGGCCTGTGGCGGTTCTTCCGACGCCATCGCATCACCCACAAGCAGACCTTCCGAACGGCTGAGAAGGGTCACTTTCAGTCCAATGATCCGTGCGGTGCTTACGTCGGGAAAGTCGTCTATTCCCGGCCTGGTCCGACGTTATCGGCAGCGAAAGCGTCCCGGACGCCAAGGGGTTTCGGCCGTCCCTCGGTGCTGTCGCGGGCGGTCTGGCGTTCCATCTCCGAATTGATCTCGGCGCCAAGCAGGACGACCACAATCGAGAGCCACATCCACGACATCAGGCCGATGCCAGCGCCCAGAGACCCGTAGATGCGGTTGTAGCTGTCGAAGCTCGCTACGTACCAGGAGAACACGCCGGACGTGCAGGCCCAGAGACACGCTGCCAGCGCGCTGCCCCAGGTCACCCAGCGCCATTTTGCCCGGCGCCTGCTCGGGCCGTAGCGATAGATCAGAGTCAGGCTGAGGCTCACCACGACCAGGATGACGGGCCACCGGATCACGGACAGGATCGTATCGGCCAGTCCCCCGAACCCGAAGCGTTCCATGATCGCCGGAAGCACGACCACCACGCTGATCGTCAAGAGGAGAAACGCGGCGCCGCCGAGGGTGAAGAGGAAAGTCGTGCCGTAGAAATTGACCAGGGTCCGATCCTCCCGTTCCCGGTAGATCACGTTCAAGGCATCGAAGAGGGCGCTGACACCAGAGTTTGCGCTCCACACGGCTATCAGCAGGCTGATCGTCGAGGTGAGGCTCAGCGACCCCGTGCTGCGAGCCGCGATCCGCACGAGCTGCTCGGAGAGCAATTCGAGTGCGGCGGTAGGGAGGATGTAGGTCAGGAGGCTGACATGCTGGCTGATCACGTTGGGATCGGAAAACAACCCGTAGATCGAGACCACAGCAACAAGCCCAGGAAACACTGCGAGCAGGGCGAAGAAGGCAACGCCACCTGCGGTGGTGAGTACCCGATCCTTCGGCAGAGCCCACACGGCGCGCCATAGGATGTCCTTCCACCCCGCTTTCGGGATCTCTGATGGACGGCGCGCGTCGCGGCCCCGATCTGGCTCCTGCGCCCGTTGCCGTGCCGTTTCGAGGGCCAAGGCATCCTGCGGACGCGTGCCTACCGATCGCCAGTCGTCGCCTTCATCAACGTCCTGAACCATGGCTACGACCCTGAAAGGACTCGGTACGTGTGAACGCGATTCGATCCTCAAGATATGATCCCGACAACATCGGTGAGGCCGCGATCGTAGCGGCGCTCAGAAATCCGATCCTGCGTGAGTCTCGCCTACCGTCGCCCCGAGTGGAAGCGGTGGCGCCAGCCTTCCTCCAGCCTGCGCTCCTCCGCGCTCTCCTCCGGGACGGGTTCCAGACGCAGCAGGATCATCGCGAAGCCGTTCTGCTGCTGGTACACCTGCTCGTAGAGGGACGGCGCGCGAAGGTCGCGCTTTACATCGATCCAGAGATCGGGACTGCACGCGGCGATGTCGCTCGTGATGTTCGGCCGAGTCGGACTCCTGTGAAAGAGCGAGTGTACCGGGACCAGGCTGCCGACCGCACCGATGATCGCCGGGAAGGAGAGGCTGCGGTAGCACCGCTGCACCCGGCCGTTGCCCGCCACGACGATGGCGATCCGCCCAGGGTGGTACTGCACGTAGGCCCGAGCCGCCGCCTCCTTGCCGACGCCGAAATCGCGCGCGAGCGCAAGAACGTGCTGCAAATCGGGTTCGCGAAAGGCTGTCATGGCCCCGCGCAGCAGGTGCGGGGGCATCAGCACGAGAGCGGCGAAGCGGTTGGCCTCGACCTCCCTGCGCTGGCGCTGGTCGCCTGCCTTGGCCGTGAGGCGTAGCAGGTCGGAGCTGTTGCACAGGAACCGGCCGGGCTGATCCGGGACGTGGTGCGCCATCAGGAAATGGCCGAGTTCGTGCGCGGTGGTGAAGCGGCGACGCGGCTCGCCCCCGCACTTGGCTAGGATAATTCCTTCGGATCGCTTCGCATCGGTAACGAGACCGCCCTCGAACTCGTCGGTGTCGAGGTCCTCGATCCCTTTGATGCCGAGCCGCGCGCATAGTTCCTGGATCGGCACGGGCACCGGAAGGTCCGGCTCGGCCTTGAGGATACGTTTGACGAGCGCCTCCGGTGAGCCTGCGTCCGCGAGGTCCTTCCTGCTGATCGGCATCCGCGGCGCCCCTTCCCGTCCCTAAGACGATTCGTCAGGCTGCCACTCACCCGCGCCCCGAAGACCGGACTGCGGGGAGTTCGTGCGGGCGGTAACCTAACTGCGCCATCGCGAGCAAAGGCCATGCTGGCATGGCACGGCATGGCATGGCGGTCCCTTTGATCCCGACGGCGTGGGGGAAGCTAAAATCGCTGCCGCGCTTGCCAAGCTGGCGCATCGGCGAACGCTTGGTCGAGCAGCCAATTTCAGAAGCGGTTGACCGTAGCATTATAGACACTCGTTCAAGCGGTCTTCCGACAACACTAGACAAGTTTTTTTGCAGAATATAGTGAGCATAGGGGAGATTTATTTGAAGTTTAAATCGCAAACAAACCAGGACGATTTGTCTTTCACTGTTATTATGCGCCTCACGTTTTTACTGTTGGGATCGGTATCTTGGCCAACTCAGCCGCGAGGCTCTTCATATCGTCGAAATGTCGGTAATGGCCAGCGACGCTCGAATCCGTGTGACCCTGGATGTAGTTAGCAACCGAATCTAAAACGCCTGCTTTTGCAGCAGCGGACTTTAGCCAATGCCGCATGGCGTGATTGGGATCCTTGCGCTTGTCTTGAAAGCCCGGCAACTCGCGCACCCACTTGCTTACACGGTTTGATGTACCTTTACTGGGATGCCTACCTTCGCCATCCTTTCGGACATTCCGGCGAGGCCGACCGCCATAGAACAGCGGCCCTTTCATTGACCGCGCGAACTCGACAAAACCAGACGCGAGCACAGCAGGATGCATGGGAATCACACGCTCTGATCCGACGGTCTTGAGGCTTGCACCGTCTGGTGCCGGCGTAATCCGCAGGACCGGGACGCCATCTTCCTCAGTCACATTTTCAGACCAGAGTTGAACTATATCCTGAACACGCGATCCTGTCGTAGCAAGCAAAAGCGGAACATAGCGAAGATAAGGTAGCGTCTCCATTTCAGCACAGGCGAGGAGTCGCGCGACTTCATCGTTCGTGTAAGGCAGTCTACCCTTCCCAGCCTCCTTTTTCACCCTGACTTTAATGCCTTCAGTCGGGTTACGAGTAATGATTTTATTTATTACTCCAAAGCGAAATATTGCGCGCAAACAGGCGAGATCCGAATCGTTAATCGTCTTAGCAGATCGGCCAGCCGCCACCCTCGTGTCTTTCCATGCGACAATATCATGGTCGGTGATCCGTGCCGCGTCGTCGTACTTTAGGTGCTTTCTGAAGTCGCCGATAATTCCTCGCCAGGTCGTGATGGT
This sequence comes from Methylobacterium trifolii, assembly GCF_022179685.1. Taxonomy (GTDB): domain Bacteria; phylum Pseudomonadota; class Alphaproteobacteria; order Rhizobiales; family Beijerinckiaceae; genus Methylobacterium; species Methylobacterium trifolii. Next base: position 10,159 of record NZ_BPRB01000255.1, on the reverse strand, counting down.
GCTGGCCGCGGGCTTGTTCTCCGCTTTCCACCTATCAAAAAGATCGGTCAAGCTTACGCTTTCAGGCAGCGTGCTCGACTGAAAGGGAGGGAATCGAGCAGCTTTAGGATCGGGCGTATAATCGCCTTGGGAGGCCTTCTTCATGGCCACCCCGGCGTCTAACGCCGCGTCGCCAATCCAGCGCAAAAGCTCAAGGCGGCTTTTCTCAGTTATTTCAAGTCCTTCGCGTCCCAACACCATCGAAGTGAGCAATCCAAAACGAAGCTCAAGACTAGCGGTGTTATCGCCAGGCGGCGATCTTGCGATTGTATCTAGCAGTTCAGGACCACTATCGACGCCAAAATGACCAAGCGCACTATGCCTCTCGGTCATAAAATTACGCCACGAAATTGACGGCGGGTTTGTTACCCGACCTTCGATTGCAGCCCAAGTGAAGCCTTTCCAAGCTTCCCAATCTTCAGGCTCACCGGGGTCTTTCTCAAACTGCCGAACAATTAAATCGTATACTTTGCCCGATAGCGCTACCATCTGCTGACGATTGAGGTCGATGGGGCCGGTGCGAATGGCCTCGAAAATACGCTCAAGCTCAGCACTGACTGCGCCAGTGCGCATCTTGGCAGCAGCTGGATCACGTACTCGAAGCGAGAAGCTGATCGTAGGCCGAATCTTGACCTCTACAACCGATTCGGGCGCTGCCCCGAACGCAGGCAGGGTCAGCAGGTAAGAGCGGCCCTTCACCCGACTGAGAACGTCGGCTGGCACCCGTTTTCGATACTGACGGTACGAAGAGTCTCGGCGAATTGTCGCAGTTGTCATGCGAAGGCTCATCGAACGTGTGCACCGGTTATGTATACCGGTTTGGCTCGATTCTGCCTATGATATCAATGAATCAACCACTTAGCGGCTGATGGTGCCCAGGAAAGGACTCGAACCTTCACCTCTTGCAAGACTGGTACCTGAAACCAGCGCGTCTACCAATTCCGCCACCTGGGCCCGTCGCTCGGTGTCGAGCGGCAGTGACGATCGTTTAAGACCCGCGCCGGGGCGCGTCAATCGCGTTCGCGCGCATCCTTGGTCCGGTTCGATCGCCGGAGCCCGGGGTGTTTCCGGGAAGCCTCAGGCCGTCTCCCGGGCCGGCTCGATGCTCCTGCCTCAATACGCGTTCTCGGTCTTGAGCAGGGCGAACGGGGTCGTGAGCAGGATCTGGAGGTCGAGCAGCACCGACCAGTTCTCGATGTAGTAGAGGTCGTGCTCCACCCGGCGCTGGAGCTTCTCGGAGGTGTCGGTCTCGCCGCGCCAGCCGTTGACCTGGGCCCAGCCGGTGATGCCGGGCCGGACGTTGTGGCGCCGGGCGTAGAGGGCGATGCGGCGCTCGAAGCTGCGGTCGTGGGCGAGCGCATGGGGGCGCGGGCCGACGAGCGACATCTCGCCCTTCACCACGTTCAGGAGCTGGGGCAACTCGTCGAGGTTCGAGCGGCGCAGGAAGGCGCCGATCTTGGTGATGCGCGCGTCGTTGCGGCTGGCCTGCTTGAACACGGCGTTCTGCTCAGTCTTCATGCTGCGGAACTTGAACACGCCGAAGGGCTGCTGGTTGAAGCCGTAGCGCTTCTGCCGGAAGAACACCGGGCCGGGGCTGTCGAGCTTGATCAGCACGGCCACAAGCGCGAACAGCGGGGCGAGGCCGACCAGGGCGACCAGCGCCAGGCTCAGGTCGAGGGTGCGCTTCAGCAGGATCTCGCCGAGGTTGAGCGGCCGGCGGCCGATGTTGATGCCCGAGAGCCGGCCGACGCGGGAGACCTGCATGTCGGGGAAGCGGTCGAGCACGGCGCCGGGCCGCAGGTGCAAGGCGGACGGCACCCGCAGGAAGGCATCGATGCAGCGCTCTACCTCGGCGGTCTCGGTCCAGGGCACCAGGATGAACACGTCGTCGGGGCGCAGGAAGCGGACCACCGAGACCGCGAGGTCGAGGTCCTCCGCGGTCTGGGCGTGGCGCGCCGCATCGTCGGCGCCGACATCCACGCGCCGCAGGTAGCTCGTGCCGACGACGCGCAGGCCGAGGGCGTCCGCCTCGTTGCTCTTGTAGAACGCGGCGATGTCCTCCTCGAAGCCGACGAGATGGACCCGGCTCACGGAGGCCGACGCGGGGGTCACGCTCCGCCGCACCAGGGCCACCGTGCCAACCCGCGCCAGGATCAGGGCGGGCAGGCCGGCTGCGAAGACGGTGATGGCGACGATGCGGGAGAACTCCGTCGTCGTCTTGGTGAGGAAGCCCACGACGAGGAGGCCGGCCCAGGCCACGAGCCAGAGCGAGGCGGTGCGCTGCAGGCTCGACTTCTGCGTCAGCAGGTGGTCGATGGCGTATTCCTCGCGCAGGGCGTTCGTGAGGACGATGACCAGGGCCAGCACCCCCGACAGTTGCCAGTTCTTGCCGTCCCATGGGGCCGGCACGGCACCGGCGATGTGCAGGTAATAGTAGCCGGCATCGACCAGCAGCGTCGTGAGGACGATGGTCGTCAGGTCGGCGACGGCCACGGAGGCCGAGATGCCGAAGCGGAACGCCGCGCGACTGCGGCGGGGCAGAAGCCCGCTCCAGACTTTGCGCCGACGCTCGGTCTGGCTCGGCAGTATCTGATAGTTCTGCGGCAACCGGTCTTGAAACATCTGTCGGACCATGTTCCGTTCTGAAGCGGATCGCGTCCCAGACTGAACCAATAGTTCGTTCGGGCTCGGTTTTCGAAGACTCCTGAGCAATCGCCGGGCCGTCTGCCTGGACGGCATCATGTCCAGACTCGCGCTACGGGCGGCCCGCCGGACTGGCAAGCGGGTAGGAATGCTGAGACTGGACTTGTCCGGAACGCAAATGGCTTGCGCCCAATGGGAATCCCCTCACGCAACCGCGGACACCTTGGCGGACCAAGCCGTCACGTTTTAGCCAGGGCGTCAAAACGGGAGCACCGGGGCGTGCACACCAAGGCACGTGATGCGACGCAGAGCGGGACGGACATGGCGGGACGGCCGATCGAGGTGGCAGATACCGGGGCGTTTCCACCGGGGCGGCGCGGTGGGGACGAGCCCGGCCGCGATACGCTCGGGCCCGACGCTCGCGATTCTTGCGGGCCTCAGCCTGTCGCACCTTCCCAACGACCTCGCGCACTCCCTCCTGCCGGCGATCTACCCGCTCCTAAAGAGCCGGTTTGCGCTGGATTTCGGCCAGATCGGCCTCATCACCTCCGTGTTCCAGGTGACGGCCGCGATCCTCCTGCCGGTCGCGGAGCTCTATTCCGAGCGCAGGCCGCTGCCATTCTCCCCGGTGGTCGGGATAGCCTCCTTGCTCGCCGGGCAGCAGCTGCTCGCGGTGGCGCCGGCCTACGGGCTACTGCCGACGGCTGCGGGGCTGGTGGGGTTCGGTTCGGCGATCTTCCACCCTGAAGCCTCCCGCGTGGCGCGCCTAGCGGCGGGAAGCCGATACGGCCTCGCCCAGTCGATGTTTCAGGTCGGCGGCAATGCCGGCACGGCGCTCGGGCCCCTGCTGGCGGCCTTCGTCGTGGTCCTGCACGGGCAGGGCAGCGTGGCCTGGTTCTCACTCGCCGCGCTCGCGGGCATGGCCGTGCTGACGGGCGGCGGCCGCTGGTATCGGAGGCGGTTCGCGGCAGTCCAGCGCTTGGCGGCATCCACGGGTCCGGCGGGCGGCTCCCTGTCGCGCACGCGGGTCGGCCTCACCATCTCCGTGCTGCTCGCGCTGATCTTCCCCGCGTCTTTCTACGTGGCGAGCTTCTCGTCCTACTACACGTTCTACCTGATCAACCGGGTCGGCGTGCCGGTGGCGCAGTCCCAGGTGCTCCTGTTCGTGGTCCTCGGCTTGGTGGCGGCCGGCACCATCCTCGGCGGCCCGATCGGCCACCGCCTCGGGCGCAAGCCCGTGATCTGGGGCTCGATCCTCGGGGTGCTGCCTTCACCCTGGCGCTGCCCTATGTCGGTCTCGCCTGGACGGTGGTGCTCACCATCCCGATCGGGCTGATCCTCGCCTCGGCGATGCCGGCGATCCTGGTCTACGCGCAGGAACTGCTGCCGGGCCGGATCGGTCTGGTCGGCGGGCTGTCCTTCGGCTTCGCCTTCGGCATGGGCGGGCTCGGTGCAGCGTTCCTTGGCGAACCCGCCGACCATACAAGCATCGAGACGGTCTGCGCAGTCTGCGCCTATCTGCCCCTGCTCGGTCACCTGGCGGTGTTCCTGCCGCGGTTGCGCCCGGCAGCCTGAGCGCCGCCGGCCGGGATGTCGCAGGGGTACCCGCGAAACCCAGGCCGGGACGGGTTGAAACGTCAGCGCCTCAGGCGGCGTCGGCGGCCTGCTCGGCGGCCACGGTCTGGATCGTCTCGAAGCCCTCGAACTGCGGATGCCCGAGATAGAGCGGCTTGGTGGTCGGGACGCGGCTGTGAGCCTTGCGGAACTGCTCGGACCGGGTCCACGCGTCGAAATCGGCCTTGGAGCGCCAGATCGTGTGCGAGGCGTAGAGGACATGGTCCTCGGCCTCCGGCCCGCGCAGCAGCTGGAACTCGACGAAGCCGGCCATCTCGCCGAGATGGCTGTCGCGACCGAGCCAGACCTGCTCGAAATCGGCGGTGGAATCCTTAACCACTTTGAAGCGGTTCATGGCTATGAACATCGGTGGTGTCTCCCTGCGGGCTCGATCGAGGCCGGGTGCGGGTCATCCTAGACCGGGGGCGAGGGGCCGCGAAAGCCTCGCCGCGGCGCGTCTCGATGATGAAGGACGACCGTCCTATTCTGAATTCAAAATGCGACAGCTTGGCCAAAGACCGATATCCTATATCAGCGTGCTCGTGAGGCCGTGATCGTCGCAGGCCGAGATGTTGTATGATGAGACTAAGCATTCATATCCTCACGGTCTCCGGTGCGGGACACAGCGCCCGCATGGACTTTGTGCCCAAGCTGTGCGTAAGAGCCGTTATCTGATGGCCGGAGAGGCGACGCGGATATCGCTCGCGCCTCTGGAGCATTCGACGGCCGGAGCCCGCCCATATCACGGCGGGCGCCGACCGCACGGCTCGCCCGAACGCTCGCGGGTGAACGTGGACGACGCGACGCGCATCGCAACGGGTGGCGGCGGATGGCGTCCCTGGACCTCGAGCGGTGCGGAAGCATGATGCCCAAACAGACGACCGACGTGGACCGCCTCGTCGGGCTTCGCATCACCACCCTGCGCAAGGCGCGCGGCCTGAGCCAGACCGCGCTGGGCACCGCGGTCGGCGTCACCTTCCAGCAGGTCCAGAAATACGAGAAGGGCCAGAACCGCGTCGGCGCTGGCCGCCTGCGCGAGATCGCGCGGCTGCTCGAAGTTCCTGTCGCGGCCTTCTTCGAGGAGAGCGAGGGCGGTGAGGTCGGCAGCGACGACGTTTTCGGCTTCCTCAACGCCCCGGGCGCAATCGAATTGCTGCGCGCCTACGCCCTGATCGAGGACGATCAACTCCGCCGCGACGTGCTGTCGATCGTCCGGTCTGCAGCGCGGCTCGCGCACATCAAGGCGACGCCCCTGCCGGACGGTGAAGCCGAGACATAGGGTCCGGCCTCACGCCGCCTCCGACGCGATCAGGTGGAAGAAGCTTCCGGTGACGCTCCCGCGCCGGTGGCCGGCCGGGCCGAGATCGGTACCCTCCGCATCCGTCACTCGGGCCAGCGCCTCCGCCTCGTCCGGCGGCCCCGTCACCTCGCTGGCATAGTGGAACTCGTGGCCGACGAGCCGTGTGCCGCCCGCACCCAGGACGCCGTCCGCCAGCAGGCGCGCCACCCGATAGCCGAGATGCAATTTTCGCGATCGGTAGGAGGTCGCGACCGGCAGCAGGGCCGCCATCGGATGGGTGATGCCAGCCGCGTCCTCCAGACTCTGCCCGAGCACCATGTAGCCGCCGCACTCTCCGTGGACCGGTTTTTCCGCCGCGAAAGCGCGCAGGCCCCCGATGAAGTTTCGGGCTGCCGCGAGTCGGCCGGCATGCAGTTCCGGGTAGCCGCCCGGTAGCCAGCACACGTCGCAATCGGCAGGCGGCGCCTGGTCGGCGAGCGGCGAGAACGGCACGATCTCGGCGCCGGCCGCCTGCCAGCCGGCCTCATGGTGCGGATAGAGGAAGGTGAAGGCGGCGTCGCTCGCCACGGCGATGCGCCCGCCCGGTGGCCGGGGCAGGCGGCCGCCGCCCGCGGGCGGGGTCGTGCCGGCCGCCGCCGCCAGGATCGCGTCGAGGTCGAGCCCGGCCTCGGCGAGGTCGGCGAGCCGGTCGAGGCGGGCTTCGAGGTCGGCGGTCTCGCGGGCCTGGACGAGACCGAGGTGGCGCTCGGGCAGCACGAGACCCGCATCCCGCATCAGCGCGCCCAGGACCGGGATGCCGACCCTCTCCAATCCAGCCTCCACCAGCCTGCGGTGGCGGGCGCTGGCGACCTTGTTGAGGATCACGCCGGCGATTCGGATGCGCGGGTCGTAATGGGCGCAGCCGAGCGCAACGGCCGCGGCCGATTGCGCGGCCCCCGACACGTCGAGGACGAGGAGCACCGGCCAGCCGTAGCGCGCCGCGATGTCGGAATTGGCCCCCGTGCGGCTCTCCGCGGCCCGGACCCCGTCGAACAGGCCCATCGAGCCCTCTGCCACGACAAGGTCGGCCTCCGCCCCGGCGAGACCCGCCACGGCGTCGAGCAGCCCGGCCTCCATGGCGAAGCTGTCGAGGTTGAAGCTCGGATGCCCGGTCGCTGCCCGGTGAAAAGCCGGGTCGATGTAGTCCGGCCCGCATTTGGCGCCGCGCACCCGCACGCCGCGCCGGGCCAGCGCCCGCATCAGGGCGAGCGTCACCGTGGTCTTGCCGGAACTCGACCGTGGTGCCGCTATGAGGAGCCCCGGCGCGCTCACCGTGCGCCCTCCGCCGCCACCGCCCCGCCGGGCCGGAAGCGCCGGTCGTAGTCGGGGGCGTAGAGGGCGCTCTCGCGAAACTCCTCCGGACGCAGAGCCGGCCCGACCAGGATCAGGGCGGTGCGCTCCAGGCCGGCCTGCGCCACCTGGCCCGCGATGGAGGCGAGGTCGCCCGCGATCACCCGCTCGTCCGGCCATGTGGCGCGGAACACCACTGCCACCGGGCAGGCGGCCCCGTAGAAAGGCGTCAGTTGCGCCACGACATCCCCGACGACGTGGATCGAGAGGTGGAGCGCCAGGGTCGCGCCGGTGGCGGCGAAGGCGGCCAGGGTCTCCCGCTCCGGCATGGCGCTGGCCCGGCCCGAGGTGCGGGTGAGCACCACCGATTGCGCCACGCCGGGCAGCGTGAGTTCCCGCCGCAGCACGGCCGCTGCCGCGGCGAAGGCGGGCACGCCCGGGGTCACGGTGTAGGGGATGTCGAGGCGGTCGAGACGGCGCATCTGCTCGGCCAGCGCGCTCCAGATCGAGAGGTCGCCGGAATGCAGCCGGGCCACGTCCTGCCCGCGTTCGTGGGCGGCCGCGATCTCGGCGACGATCGCGTCGAGGTCCAGCGGCGCGGTGTCGACGATGCGCGCGCCCTCCGGGCACCAGCTCAGGATCTCGGGGGCGACGAGCGAGCCGGCATAGAGGCAGACCGGGCAGGCGGCGATGCGGTCGCGCCCGCGAACCGTGATGAGGTCGGCCGCACCCGGTCCGGCGCCGATGAAGTGGACGGTCATGACGGGGATGCCGATACGGCGAGCGCGCAGGTGGTGCCCGCGCTGGTGATGCGGGGAAGGGCGAGACGGGCGCCTACACCCGCTGCGGCAAGCGCCGCAGCCTCCGCCAGGGAGCCGACGCCGCGCAAGGTCTCGATACGCGCCGAGCGCGTGACGACGCGCCCGTCGACGGCGGCCAGCGCCGGGGCCTCGACGCCAACCGGCGCGAGGCCGAAGGCGGCGGCAGCGGCACGGATCGCAGGCTCGCAGGCCCGGTCGGCGGCGGTGGCGATGGCCTGAAGGGCGTGCGGCGCCTGTCCCGCCTCGGAGAGCGCCCGCTCAATCAGGGCCGCGATCTCCGAGCTTTCCGTTCCGCGACGAAACCCGATGCCGGCCACGAGCCTTGCGGGCGCCAGGCTCATGGCTTGGTCCACGCCCATTGCGTAACGGGCATCGCGCTGCGCCAGCCGTGCAGGCCGCCGACCGTGTCGGCGCGGGCAATGGACAGGCGGCGCAGGCTACCGCCGCGCTCGGCGAAAACCGCGAGCAGGGCGGCCTCGCCCTGAAGGGTGACGGCGTTGGCCACGCAGCGTCCGCCCGGCCGGAGCGCCGCCAGGGCGGCGGTGAGCACGCCGGGCTCGGACACGCCGCCACCGACGAAGACCGCATCCGGTTGCGGCAGAGCCACCAGGGCGTCCGGCGCCGTGCCCTCGACGATGGCGAGGTCCGGCACGCCCAGCGTCTGCGCGTTTCGGGCGATCCGGGCGGCGCGGGCCAGGTTGGCCTCAATGGCCACGGCCCGCATGGCGGGATGGCGCAGCATCCACTCGATACCGACCGAGCCCGCGCCAGCGCCCACGTCCCACAGAAGCTGGCCCCGGCGCGGGCGCAGGGCGGAGAGCGTCACCGCCCGGATCTCCGCCTTGGTGAGCTGCCCGTCGTTCTCGAACCAGGCGTCGTCGAGGCCCGTGCTGAGGGCGACCGTCCGCGCCTCCGGGCCGCCCTCGACCGCGATGGCGATAGTGTTCAGGGGATCAATCTCCGTGAGGTCGAAATCCTCCGCCGAGACTGTCCGAAGGCGCTGGCGCGGGCCGGCCATTGCCTCGCAGACCGTGAGCCGTGAACGGCCGAACCCGCGTTCGCGCAGCAGGGCCGCCACCGCGGCCGGCGTCGCGCCGTCCCAGGACAGGACGAGGAGGCGGGCGCCCGGCTGGACGTGCGGCACGATCCGGCTGAGCGCCCGGCCGTGCAGGGTGAGGCAGGCGCAGTCGGCCAAGGGCCAGCCGAGCCGGGCGCAGGCGAGGCTGAAGGCGGAGGGCTGCGGGAAGGCGCGGATCTCGTCGGCCCGGACATGGGCGGCGATCTCGGCGCCGATGCCGTAGTGGAACGGATCGCCGGTGGCGAGCAGGCAGGTCTGCTGCCCGCGCCGGGCCAGGATGTCAGGGTAGGCCGCGTGGATCGGGCTCGGCCAGGGCCGGGTCTCGGCGGAGAGCGGCGCAGCGAGGGCCAGGTGGCGGCGCCCGCCATAGACCACGGCCGCTCCGTCCAGGGCCGCGCGGGCGGCCTCCGACAGGCCGGCGCGGCCGTCCTCGCCGATGCCGACGATGGAGAGCCAGGGGGTGTCCGGCTCCGGCCGATCGCTCATCGTTCTCGACAGGTCGCTATCGCTCATGCCGCTCGACAGGTCGCTATCGCTCATGGACAACACGCCCATGCGCATCCTCATCCTCGGCGGCACCGGCGAGGCGAGCGCCCTGGTCCGGGCGCTGGCGGGCCGAGCCGGCTTCGACCTCACCCTGTCGCTGGCCGGACGCACCGCCTCGCCCAGACGCGAGACCGTAGCGACCCGGATCGGCGGCTTCGGCGGCGCGGAGGGCCTCGCCCGATACCTGTCCGAGAACCGGGTCGACCGGTTGGTTGACGCCACGCATCCCTTCGCGGCCCGGATGTCCCGCAACGCCGCCGAGGCGGCGCGGGCGGCGGCCGTACCCCTGCTCGCGATCCGCAGGCCGGCCTGGCTGCAGCAGCCCGGCGACCGTTGGACCGAGGTCGACTCCGTCGCCGACTGTGTCACCGCTCTGGGCGAGTCGCCCAGAACAGTCTTCCTGACGATCGGCCGCCAGGAAGTCGCAGCCTTCGCGGCCGCGCCCCAGCACGCCTACGTCGTCCGCACGATCGAGCCGGTGGGCGGGGCCCTGCCGGTGCCGCGCCTGACGGAACTCCAGGCCCGCGGGCCCTTCGACGGGGCGGCCGAGGCGGACTACCTGCGCGAGGCTGGAATCGAGATCCTGGTCAGCAAGAACGCCGGCGGGGCGGCCACCTACGGCAAGATCGCGGCGGCGCGGGCCTTGCGCATCCCGGTGGTCATGGTGCGCCGGCCCGAGAAGCCGGACGTGCCATCCGTGGCGGATGCGGATGCGGCGGTGTTGCGTTTGGCCGGGGGCTGAATCGGCGGCGCCGGGATGTCGCAATGGCCGCTTCCCTCCCCCCTTTG
>NZ_BPRB01000254.1 GCF_022179685.1 Methylobacterium trifolii | reverse complement strand
AGCGTGCCGACGATGGCGCCGAGCGCCATCGTCGGCACGCTGCACGACATCGTGCTGACGGTGGGCGTTTTCATCATCACCCGCATCGAGTTCAACATGACCTCGATCGCGGCGATCCTGACCATCGTCGGCTACTCGCTGAACGAGACCGTGGTGGTGTTCGACCGGACCCGCGAGCTGATGCGGCGCTACAAGACGATCCCCATCGTCGAGTTGCTCAACCTGTCGATCAACTCCACCATGTCGCGCACGGTGATGACCTCGATCTCGGCCTTCCTGTCGCTGCTGGCGCTGGTGCTGTTCGGCGGCGAGGCGATCCGGGGGTTCGCCGTGGTGATGCTCTGCGGCGTGGTGATCTGCACCTATTCCGCGATCTTCGTCTCGACCCCGACGCTGATCTATCTCGGCCTGATGCTGTCGGGGGCCAAGAGCGCCGCCGCCAAGGGAAGCAAGGGCGGCCTGCCCCAGGCGGCGGAGTAGGACGGCTCATGGCGGACGGGCTCCACGCCGGCTTCCTGCCGGGCCGGCATCCGATCGACGCCTACGGCAACGGCGGCTTCCGCTTCGGCGAGATGTCGCATCGCGGCTCGATCCTGGTGCTGCCCTCGGGCGTCCGGGCCTGGGAGGTGGCGGAGGCGCGCGCGATCGACCGTAACGCGCTCCGCCCGGTCCAGGCCGAGTCCGAGGGGATCGACCTGCTGCTGCTCGGCACCGGCCTGGACATCGTGCCCCTTCCCGCCCCGTTGCGGGCCTGGCTCAAGGACAACGGCATCGGCCTCGACGTGATGCAGACGGGGGCGGCCGCGCGCACCTACAACATCCTGGTGGCCGAGAACCGCAAGGTCGCCGCAGCCCTGATCGCCGTCGCGTGAACGGCCGGGTGGAGGATGCGACCGCGGGCACGGGCAGCGAGGGCGGCCTCGCCTTCGCGCTGCGCCACTGCGAGGCCCTGGTCCGCGCGGGCGACCCCGACCGCTACTTCGCCACCCTGTTCGCGCCGGAGCCGTTCCGGCCGCACCTCTTCGCCCTATACGCCTTCAGCCTGACCATCGCCCGCGTGCGCGAGGCCGCCTCGAACCCGATGGCCGGGGAGATCCGCCTGCAATGGTGGCGCGACGCCCTCCAGGGCGAGGCGCGCGGCGACGTGAAGGCCAACCCCGTCGCGGCGGCGGTCGAGGACGCCATCGTCCGGCGTCGCCTCGGGCGCCAGCCCTTCGTCGACCTGATCGATGCCCGCGTCTTCGACCTCTACGACGACCCGATGCCCCGGCTGAACGACCTCGAAGGCTATTGCGGCGAGACGGCCTCGGCCCTGTTCCGGCTGGCGAGCCTCGTCCTCGGGGACGGGTCCGAGCCCGGCGGCGCGGCCGCCGCCGGCCATGCGGGCGTGGCCTACGGCATCACCGGGCTCCTGCGGGCGCTGCCGTGGCACGCGCGGGCCGGCCAAGTCTACCTCCCGGCCGAGATGCTCAGGGCCTACGGCGTCACCCGCGAGGACATCGTCACGGGGCGCGGCGGGCCGGGCCTGCGCGGGGCCTGCGCCGACCTGCGCGGCATCGCCCGCCGGCACCTCACCGCCTACGAGGCCGCCCGCCCGACCATCGCTCCGGCCGCGCGCACCGCCTTCCTGCCGGCCTCCTTGGTGGGCGGCTACCTCGCCCTGATGGAGCGGCCCTCCTACGATCCCCTCAACACCCCCGTGGACACGCCGCGCTGGCGCCGCCTCTGGCGGTTGTGGCGGGCCTCGCGGCGGATCGGGTAGGTCGGCCTCAAGCCGCCTGGCGCGCGGCGAGGACGGCCTGCACCGCCTCGGGCGGGCTCGCCAAGAGGACGCCCATCGCCTCGCGGGTCATCGGCGCGCCGAACAGGTAGCCCTGGCCGAAGTCGCAGCCCTGGCCGGCGAGCCAGTCCACGCTCGCATCGGTCTCGATGCCCTCCGCCGTGGTCACGAGGCCGAGGCTGGCGCTGAGCTTGATGATGGCGTCCACGAGCTTGGCCCGCTCGTCGCTCATGGTGATGCTGTCGACGTAGCTCCGGTCGATCTTCAGCTTGTCGAACTTCAGTTCGCGCAGGTGGTAGAGGCTGGAATAGCCCGTGCCGAAATCGTCGAGGGCGATCCGGACGCCGAGGTTCTGGAGCGAGGTGAGGGTGGTGCGCGCCGCCTCGAGGTCGTTGACCAGGGCGGTCTCGGTGATCTCCACCTCCAGGCGGGCGGGCGACATGCCGGTCTCGGTCAGGATGCCCAGGATGCGCTCGCAGAGCCAGCGGTCCTGGAACTGCTGGGGCGAGATGTTGATCGCGATCTGGAGGTGGGCGGGCCAGGCGCGGGCATCGAGGCAGGCCTGGCGCAGCAGGCGGTAGCAGAGGTCGCCGATCATGCCGGTCTCCTCGGCGATGGCGATGAAGTGCGCGGGCGTGAGCAGGCCGCGGGTCGGATGGCGCCAGCGGGCCAGGACCTCGACGCCGATCAGGGTCTTCTCCGGCAGCGCCACCACCGGCTGGTAGAACGGCTCGATCTCCCCGTTCAGGATCGCCTCGCGCAGTTCGCTCTCCAGCTGGGCCCGCGCCTTGAGTTCGAGGTCCATGGCGCTCTTGAACACCCGGTAGGTGCCGCGCCCGTCCTTCTTGCCCTGGTACATGGCCAGATCCGCCGCATGCAGCACCACGTCGGCGTCCTCGGCGTCGGCCGCGATCAGGGCGATGCCGACGGTGGCGCCGACCTTCAGTTCGTTGCCGTTCCAGAGGACCGGCGCGGCGATGGCCGCAATCAGGGCCTGGGCGAGGCGCACGAGGCCGTCGCTTCCGCCCTCCAGCGGAACCAGCAGGGCGAACTCGTCGCCGCCCAGGCGCGCGGCCAGCCCCGAGGCCGGCAGCAGACCGCGCAAGCGCTCGGCCACGGCGCAGAGGACGGCGTTGCCGGCCGCATGCCCATAGATGTCGTTGACCGGCTTGAACCGGTCGAGGTCCACCAGCAGCACCGCATGCGACGGTGCGGGACCGGCCGCCCCCAGGCGGCGCGCGACCGATTCGAGGAACAGGCGCCGGTTGGCCAGCCCCGTGAGCACGTCGTGGCGCGCGATCGCCTCGGCGTGCGCAGCGGTCTCGTCCCGCTCGCGCATGGCCTGGCGCAGCAGCAGCGACTTGCGGATGCTGGCGGCGAACACGGCGAGCCCCATCAGGGCCGCCAGCATGAACTGGTCGGAGAGGTCGTGGGCCTGGATGAAGGCGTTGAGGGCCGAGAAGGCGTGGAACTGCACGCCGATGATCCAGGCGCAGGCCCCGATCATCAGCAGGCACAGGGCCTCGTAGAGTTCGCCCTCGCCCCACGTCCCGCGTCTGGCCGCCATGCGCCGTCCCTCTTCGACCCGACCAGACAGCACGCCGCGCATTAAGGCCCCCGCAAGGACCCGCTTTACATGCGGTGGGCGTGGAAGCGCGGTAAATCACGGGTTAAGTCGGCGACTGCGGGATTACGGATGGCGCTGCGGCCGTGCCTGTCCGGCGGCGCCCGCATCCCCATCTGTCCTGGCATGCTCTTCCATCGTCTCCGCCGGGACAGCCTCGCCGACATGCCCGCCTTCGAGACCGCGCGCCTGTCGATCGTGGCGCTCGGCCCCGCGGACGCCGAGGCCCTGCGCCGCCTCACAGACGATCCGGCCATCACCGGCGCCGTCGACTTCCTGCCCGCGCCCTTCACCCTCCGGGACGCGCAGGACCTGATCGGCAGCGCCCGGCACGGGCGCGACCGCTTTTTGGGGGCGTGGGCGCGGGAGGGACGCGGCCTCGTGGGCGTCGTCGGCGCGCACCTGCGCGGGGAGGGCGCCATCGAGGTCGGCTACTGGGTCGGCGGGGCCGCGCGCGGGCGCGGCTTCGGGGCGGAGGCGGTGGCCGGGACGCTGGCCCTGCTCGCGCGCCGCTTCCCCGGCCGCAGCATCGTGGCCGAGTGCCGGCCCGGCAACGTCGCCTCCTGGGGGCTGCTGCACAAGCTCGGGTTTCACGATACCGGCGAGGACGGCCACCGGCCCGGGCGGCGGGTGCTGGTCCGGGACCAGGGGCCACGCTGAAGCGGAGCGCCGTGCGGGGATGGCCGATGTCAGGCCACGAGAGCCTGACGCTCCGCCCAGGCCTTCAGCAACACGGCGCGAAACCGGCCCATCGGCATCGGGGCACCCGGCCCCGCCGCATCGGGCTCCCCGAGGGAGCCGCCGGGATCGACTTTCCGGCCTGGCGAGACTTCATCGTGCCCGAAGACGTAATCGAGGCGGAATGTCCTCGGATGAAGCTGCTTCAGCCAGAGCATCACGCTGACCAGGGCCGCGAACTGTTTGTCCGTATAGGGCACATAGGCTCCGGCCCTGATGTTCCCCTGCCGCTGCTTCACGAGCCGCAGCTCGCCCGGCTTGTAGAGTTCCCCCTTGGGGTTTGCCACCGTCGCCCGGCCCTTGGCGTCCAGCACGACGTTTCCGTGGCTGTCGCGCACCGCGTCGAACCACGGTACGTAGACCTGGGCATCGGCCGTCGGATGGACGAGGCCGGGACTGTTGACCTCGAACCCGACGTAGTAACGGCTCACCCCCTCCCGTTTGGTGACCGGGCACAGGCTTTTACCGGCGTGATAGCCCCACTTGGTCCAGTCCATGTTGTTCGGCAGATAGATCTTGCCGGTTCGCGAGATCGTGAGGTAGGCGAAGCCATTGGATTGGGCGCCCGCAAGCGTGTTCCTGGCCCCCCATTCGAGGTCGTCGGCCCCTCTCGTCGGCCTCGTCCGGCCCGCATCGTAATGCACGATCGCACCTTCGAGACCGTTCGGACGCGCCCCCCTGAAGGGATGGGTGACCTGCGGCAGCGCGACGAAGTCCGGCTCCTCGTCCACGGCCATGTGGTCGAACAGCGTCTCGCCGAGTTCGGCGCGGCTCGGCCTCTCAGATTCCCCAAGGTCGGCGAAAGGCGTCGTCTCGGATGTTCCCAGCAGGGCTTCGGCCTCCGGCAGGATCTGCATGACCTTCTCCACGTAATTCGGGTCTCCCGCATAGCCGCGACTCTTGAGGAACCCGAGAAAACCGCGCGGATCGTCCGCATAAGCCTGCCAGCCATCGTAGACGGACCGGCCGATGAAACGCCAATAGCCGCGGACGAATGCCTGCGCTGAGGGAAAAGCACAGTACAGGTCGGTGCCGTCATGGGCTTCGTAGACGATCTTCGTCGCGAAGCCCGCCATCTCGGGACGCCACTTCAGACCGGCGAAATTGCCGTATCGGCGCGACAGGTCCGAGCGCCCCCGGCCGGATTCCAGAGCCCATTGCGCCAAGGTCACCGCCCGCAATGCGGAAGCAGGGATCGCGGTCGATCTCGCAGCATCGACCAGTTCGGCCCATGACGGCATGACGATCGAACCCGGCACGATTTCGACCGGCAATCGATATCTTTATAAAATCTTTCTGGCAAGATGTTGCGCCTCTAAATTCAATCGTGCATCAAATCTGTCAATTCTCGGCCTCCTCGTCGAGGTCCATGCACAGAAATTATGAATAATCTAAAATAACGCAAGGATTTATAAAATGATCAGATCGAATGCGCCCAAAATCTTTCCTGCAAATCGACTTTTATACGAACGTTTTCTGATTTTTGCGGCCGTCTTTATGATCATCGGCGCCGGATCGATCTCGGTCGACGCCGCAGAGCACTGGAAAACAGCGGGGAAATTATTTGGGAAACCGGACAAGTCGGATCCGTCCGATATCAAGAAGGGCAAGAAGGCCGAGGACGTGAGCGGCATCGCCTGCGCGTCCGACGTGGAGTTTCCGCGCATCTGCCTGGTCGCCGACGACGAGTCGCAGGGTGCGCAGATCGTGATCCTGCGCGACGGGAATCTCGTCGCCGGACGCTTCATCCGGCTGCTCGACGCGGCCTACGAGGGCAAGCCGCTGGAGCTGGACGCCGAGGGCGTCGCCTATGCGGACGGCGCCTTCTACGTGATCGGCTCTCACGGCCGTCCCCGGCACGAGACGGGCGCGGAGGCCAAGAACGCAGCCAAGGCGGAGGCGACCCGGCACCTGTTCCGGATACGCTTCGATCGGAACGCCGTCGACCTGAAGACCGGCCGCCTGGAGGGGGAGCCGGAGATCGCGGGCACGTCCGCGCTGTCGGGGATCATCGCGGCGATCCCGGCGCTGGCACCGTTCCACGACAAGGCCCTCGAAGATGGCGGCCTCACGATCGAGGGCGTGGCGGTGCGGGACGGGCGGCTCCATGCCGGCCTGCGCGGGCCGGTCCTCAAGGACGGCAGCGCCGCGATCGTGTCGGTGCCGCTGGCGGGCCTGTTCGAGGACAAGCCCGGCACGGGTACGCTCGCCACGGTGGCGCTCGGGCCCGACAGCCGCGGCCAGCCACGGGGCGTGCGCGACCTCGTCGCCATGCCGGACGGGTTCCTGATCCTCGCCGGGCCGATGCTCGACCCGGACGACGGCGCGGTCGCGAAGGGGGATTACACCGTGTTCTCGTGGAGCGGCGCGGGCGTGCCGAAGAAGCGGCTCGATCTCGCCAGCTACGGCCATAAGGTGAAGCCCGAGGCGCTCGTGCCCCTCGATCGCCGGGACGACGGCGTGCGGGCGCTCGTCTTCTTCGACGGCCCGGACGAGGGGGCTCCGCGTCCCGTCGAGGTTCCGCTGCGATAGGGCGTTACTGCGCCGCCTCGGCCTGCCCGCCGGCGCCCGCGATCCAGTCCGCCAGGTCGCCGCGCGCCCGGTCGGTCATGGCCCGCTTCTTCAGGGCGGCCTTCTCCGGTCCGCGCAGGCGCTTGCCGGTCTCGTTGCGCGGGGCGCTCGCCAGCGGCGGGAACAGGCCGAAATTCACGTTCATCGGCTGGAACGAGCGCGGCGTGCCCGCATCCTCGGCCGCGATGTGGCCGCCGGTGATGTGGGCGATCAGCGCGCCCAGCGCCGTGGTCTGGGGCAGGGGGGCGAGCGCACGCCCCTCCGCCTCGGCCAGGGCGAAGCGGCCGGCCATCAGGCCGATGGCCGCGCTCTCGACGTAGCCCTCGCAGCCGGTGATCTGCCCGGCGAAGCGCAGGCGCGGCTCTGCCTTCAGGCGCAGCGTCGCGTCCAGCAGGCGGGGGCTGTCGAGGTAGGTGTTGCGGTGCAGGCCGCCGAGGCGGGCGAACTCCGCGCTCTCCAGGCCGGGGATGCTACGGAAGATCCGGACCTGCTCGGCGTGGCGCAGCTTCGTCTGGAAGCCGACCATGTTGTAGAGGGTGCCCAGCGCGTTGTCCTGGCGCAGCTGCACGATGGCGCAGGCCTTCACGGTCGGGTCGTGCGGGTTGGTCAGCCCCACGGGCTTCATCGGGCCGTGGCGCAGGGTCTCGGGGCCGCGCTCGGCCATCACCTCGATCGGCAGGCAGCCGTCGAAATAGGGGGTCGCGGCCTCCCACTCCTTGAAGCTGGTCTTCTCCCCCGCGATCAGGGCCGCGATGAAGGCGTCGTACTGCGCCCGGTCGAGGGGGCAGTTGATGTAGTCCGCCCCGGTGCCGCCGGGCCCGGCCTTGTCGTAGCGCGACTGGAACCAGGCCTTGCCCATGTCGATCGAGTCCCGGTGGACGATCGGGGCGATGGCATCGAAGAAGGCCAGCGACTCCGTCCCGGTCAGAGCGCCCACCGCGGCGGCGAGGCCGGGGGCGGTGAGCGGCCCGGTGGCGACGATGCTGGAGCCCCAGGCGGCGGGCGGAAGGCCGTCCACCTCTTCGCGCACGATCGTCACGTTGGGATGGGCCTCCAGCGCCGCGGTGACGGCCGCCGAGAAACCGTCGCGGTCGACGGCGAGCGCCCCGCCGGCCGGAACCTGATGGGCGTCGGCCGCCCGTAGGATCAGCGAGCCGAGGGTTCGCATCTCCTGGTGCAGCAGGCCCACCGCGTTGCTCTGCGCGTCGTCCGAGCGGAACGAGTTCGAGCAGACGAGTTCGGCCAGGCCGTCGCCCTGGTGCGCCTCGGTGCCGCGCACCGGACGCATCTCGTGGATCACGGCCCGGTGGCCGGCCTCGGCGATCTGCCAGGCGGCTTCCGAGCCCGCAAGGCCGCCGCCGACGATATGGATGGTGCTGGGTCCCGTCATGCCCCGGAATAGCGGAGGGGCGCTCCCCGAATCAACGGGGGCGCCCCTGCCGAGTACCGGTCTCGCGACGGCGAAGGCTCAGCCGCGGGCGATGCCCCGAATCTCGTACCGGTTGATGCCGAGGTCGGCGAGGTCGCGGTCGGACAGGCGGGAGAGCTCGCTCACGGTCTCGCGATACCGGAGATAGGCGCGGACACGGCTCAGGACGCTACGGGCGGTGGACATGACGAAGACGACCTCTGTTCAGGCAGACGGTGACGACCGCTTGGGCACCGCTGCCTCTTGTTGGTGCAACGCAACATATAGTCACGCTGCAGCCCGGCGTCAGACGCCCGATCGAGCATCAGACATGCGCCCCACGCGCACGAAGCCTAACGTTTCGTCAATATCTCGTCTGGTCATTCCTTGAGCACATGGAAATCTCGGTCGTCGCCCGTGGTCGATACCGCAGCGCGGTCGTCGCTACCGGCGACCGGACGTGAAAAGGGCGCCCCATCGACGATGGGACGCCCCAGTCCTCCGTTGCATCGGGCCGCCCGGCGCAGGGCCGGGCGCTCTCGCGGATCAATAGAACGGGCGCGGGCCGTAGAAGCCGTAGGGCCGGTAGACCGGCCGGGGCCGGACATAGCCGTAGGCGCCGTAGCCGATGGGGCGGCCCCAGTACGGGCGGGGCCCCCAGTTCGGGCGGCAGACGCCCCACGGGTTGGGATGGAAGCCGGGGCCGCAGCCGCCGGCCACGGTCTGGACCACGGCCTCGCCGGACAAAGGCTGAACGGCCAGGGGGGCGGCGCCCGCCGCCGTGGCCAGCCCCAGGCTGCCAGCGACCACGGCGGCCATTCCGAATGCCCTCGCGCGGGGCGCGTTCACACGCGTCATGACGGGATCTCCTTCCTCACCCGGCACCGGTCGAACCGTG
This sequence comes from Methylobacterium trifolii, assembly GCF_022179685.1. Classification (GTDB taxonomy): domain Bacteria; phylum Pseudomonadota; class Alphaproteobacteria; order Rhizobiales; family Beijerinckiaceae; genus Methylobacterium; species Methylobacterium trifolii. Next base: position 12,617 of record NZ_BPRB01000254.1, on the reverse strand, counting down.
CGGGCGAGTGAGACGCTGAACCCGGCCGGATGAACCGATGCTGACGGGCGGCCGCCCGAGGCCGGGGACTGCGATTCCCGACGAAAGGGACATCGGCTCATCGCAGGACAATGTGAAGCATCGGGCGTTTCGATCCGTGCTCGATCCGACCGGACCGGGCGCGGGTTCAGACGAGCGTCGGTTTGATCGACATGAGCCCGATTCCGAGGGGCCGGTTCTCGGCCAGAGGCTCCTGATCCGACCGCTTGGGCCGCGGTATGAAGATCTCGAACTCGACCACTCCGTCCGGGGCGTCGCAGACGAAGTCGCTGCGCTCATGCGGCCTGCCGGCATCGACCACCTTGTTGACGACGTAGATCGCCCCGTCCTTGGGCTTGATGGCGAAGTCCACGCTCCCCCTGTCGCCGGGCCATGCGATGTAGGACAACTCGATCCAGACCTTGGCGTCGGCCTTGGCGCCTTCGATACGGAACCTGATCTCGGCATGTGTCCCGTGCGTCCAGCATCCCCACCCCTCGACCGCACCGAATCCCTTCCGCAGGATGTAGCGCGTGGTTTCGGGCTTGTTGCAGGCGATGATTTCCCCACTCCGCACGGGCGCGACGACGTTCGGAGTCTGGGACAAGTGCTCGGACAGGGATTTCGACATCCATCCGGTCACGAGTTCTCCGAGTCGGGTCTCGACCTCCCGACGATCCAGGGCCGGAAGCCTGTAGTCCCTTAGGGCTTCGGGTGTCTGATCGAAGAGATCCTCGAACGTGTTCTCGACGCCGAGGAATGCAGCAATGCGGGCCATCTCACCGTGATAGTCGGCCGCAAGATCCTCATAGCGGACGAAGATGTCGTCCGGTGATCCGAGCCTGAACTCCGACGCCAGATATTCCCAATTGTTGATCCATTCGATGATGGCATCGTGGATCGACGTGACATGCCAGCCGTCTCCCCCTGCCTGCGTCTGTACCATGCGACGCATCGACGAGGCGATCACGTCGACAGGATTCCGGACGATGGTGATGACCTTCAACCCGCCCAAAGCCACCCGCAGGGCCTGCACGGCGTTGGCATCGTAGATGTTGGGCGTCTTGTCTCCCACCGCAACGAGATCGGTCTTGCCCGAGACGATCTGAAAGAAGCTCCGCAGGAAGGCCTGCTCGTCCCGTGCACGTCGCGGAATCGGGAAGGCATCCCGGTTGACCGTCTGGACCCGCGTCCAACGCGCTTCGTCGAACTGATGCAGCGTCCGTAGATCGGACAAGACAGGGACTTCATCATTGATAACAAGACGCTGCCTGCCAATCAGTCGGTCGGCTTGATCGCGCCCATCTTCGGTATAAAAAAATCTATCTACAATATTTAACAGTGCAGATATTTAGTATTCATGAGTGCATACCATATGGGGATGCGAATTAATAATATTTTGCATCATGGTCGTGCCGCTGCGTGGCGCTCCAGAGACCAAGAACCAGTTTAATTTCCCATTTTCGGGCATGAAGCGTCCTGTACCTCTCAGCGTTTGATTACCGGCGCAATTATCATAGGCATCACGCGCACGGTAGCAATTCTGGCGGGTGGTCGAGGTGTCGGCTGCGGCGCGGGGCGGCTGCCGGTCACGCCTCAAGGCATCGGTCCGACGAGTGGACGCCCTTAGCATCGCACGCACCTTTTGGGCGACCGAGACCGTCCCAACGGCTCGGCAGCCCCATCAATGCAGCGGCGGCGCCTTCAGGAAGCGCTCGCGGTCGCCCGAGACCAGGGTCAGCTTGAGGGAGCGGCCGTCGCGGCCCACGGTCAGCGGCACGCGCACCCCGGCCTCGCCCAGGGCCCAGACGCTGCGGAAGAAGTCGGCGAGGTCGGCCACGGGCTCGCCCGCCACCGCTTCCAGCACGTCGCCCGCCCGCAGGTCGCCGGCCTCGGCGGGGCCGCCGTCGGCCAGGCCCATCACCACGACGCCCTCGTCGCTCTCGGTGGCGTAGAGCCCGAGCCAGGGCCGGGCCGGGCGGTTCGGGCGCCCGCGCGAGGTCAGGTCGTCGAGGATCGGCGGCAGCAGGTCGATGGGCACCACCATGTTGATGGCGCGCGAGCCCGAAGTTCCGCCCTGCTGCAGCTGGAGCGAGCCGATGCCCAGGAGTTCCCCCCCGGGGCCGATCAGGGCGGTGCCGCCCCAATGGGGGTGCGAGGGGGCAGTGAACAGGGCCTCGTCGAGGACGTATTCCCAGTAGCCGGCGAATTCCTGGCGGGCGACGACCTCGACGGCGACGCAGCGCTGGCGGCCGCCGGCGCCGGCCACCACGGCCCGGTCGCCGACCTTGAGGGAGGCGGACTTGCCCAGCGGCAGGGCCGGCAGGCCGAGCGACCCGAGCGCCTGCACGAGCCCGAAGCCGGTGGCGGCATCGAAGCCGAGGACGTGGCCCGGGACCGAGCGGCCATCGTGCGTGGTGAGCCAGACGGTGTCGGCCTCGGTGACGAGGTAGCCGATGGTGAGGACGAGGCCGTCCTCGCGGATCACCACGCCGTTGCCCGCCCGCTCGGTGCCCAGGGTCTCCGCGGTGAAGGCACCCTCGGGCACGCGCGCGGACAGGGAGACCACGGCACTGAGCGCACGCTCCAGGTCGTAGCCGTAATCGCCGGGCTTCGGTTGCACCGAGGCCGGGATCTTCCACTCACCCTGCGAGGCCATCGGGTCCCTTCACCAATCGAGCCGGCCCCTTGCGACTCCCGTGCCGGCCGGGACGGCGAGCGCGGGCACCGCGCGCATCCCGGATGTAGGACGCAAGCAGGGAATCGGCGACTCCCGCGTCGCAGGACGACGCGGGTCCGCGTCCTATCCTCAGCAACATGGGGCCGAACGGTGGCGCGCGGGTGGTTTCCGCCTTAATAAATCCGCCCGAGACCCTCCCGCCCGAACGAACGGTGGCGATGTCACGCCCGCAGCAGGTAGCGCCCCTTGCGTGAGGACACGGATCTGCTGCCGCTCCTGAAGCGGGTCGCTGCCGGCGACGAGGCGGCGCTGCGTACGCTCTACGACCTGACCAGCCCGAAACTTTACGGCGTGATCCTGCGTATCCAGCGGGATCGAAGCGTGGCCGAGGACGTGCTTCAGGACGTCTACCTGCGGGTCTGGCAGGCGGCGGGCTCCTACGCGCCCGAGGCCGGCCGGCCGCTCTCCTGGCTCTGCGCCATCGCGCGCAACCGGGCGATCGACGGCCTGCGCCGTAAGGGCGAGATCCAGGGGCCGGTGCACGAGGACGGCGAGGATTGGGTGGAGCGGCTCATCGACCCGCATGACGGCGAGGCGGCGCTCGTCGGCCGCGACGCCCTGAACGCCTGCCTCGGGCGGCTGGAGCCGGCCCAGCGCGCCTGCGTGGTGCTGGCCTATTGCGAGGGCCGTTCGCGCGAGGAACTGGCGGCCCGCTTCGACCGGCCGGTCAACACGATCAAGACCTGGCTGCACCGCTCCATCGCCGCCCTGAAATCCTGCCTGGAGGGCCTGTCGTGAGCGCGGGCCCCGACGACACCGACCGCGACTTGGGCGACCGCGCCTCGGGCGACCGCGACCTGCGCGCCGCCGAGTACGTGCTGGGCACCCTGCCGGGGCCGGAGCGCGCCGCCCTCGACCTGGAGCGCACCGTCGACCCGGCGACGGAGGCGATGGTGCGGGCCTGGGAGCGCCGCCTCGCCCCCCTAGCGCTGGCCGCTCCCGAGGTCGCCCCACCGCCCGGTGCCTGGGAGGCGATCCTGCGGGCGCTGCCGCGCCGGGCCGGCACCTCGGACGGCCGGGTCGTGGCCCTGAACCGGCAGGTTCGGCGCTGGCGGCTGGCGACGGCTGCGGCCGGCCTGCTGGCGGCCGGCCTCGCCCTGTTCGTCGCCGTGGGCCCGCGCGGGCCGGCGCCCGCAGCGCCGGGCGCGCGCTACCTCGCGGTGGTGCAGGGCGGGGGCGCCCTGCCGGCCCTCGTCGTCACCGTGGACGTGGCGGCCGGCACGGCGCAGGTGCGCCCGCTCGGGGCCGAGACGCCCGCGGGCAAGAGCCTGGAACTCTGGTACGTGGGCGCAGACGCCGCCCCGAAGCCGATCGGCCTCGTCGGTACGGCGCCGGGGCGCATCACCCTGCCGCCGGGCGCGAGTGCGGACGGGGTGATCGCGGTCTCCGTGGAGCCGCAGGGCGGCTCGCCGAGCGGGCTGCCGACCGGGCCGGTGATCTACACGGGCAAGCTGATCCGGGAGTGAGGCCCACGACGGGGCCCGAGACGAAAAAACACCCCGGACCGTGAGGCCGGGGTGTTTTGGCGTGTGCGGCCCGTGCCGGAGCACGGACCGCGGATCGCGATCGATCAGGGCTGCAGCACGCCGTTGATGACGTGGATGACGCCGTTCGACTGCATCACGTTGGCGATCGTCACGGTCGCGGTGTTGCCCTTGGCGTCGGTCACGTAGACCTTCTTGCCCTTGGTTTCCACGGAGAGGGGGGCACCGTTGACGGTCTTGAGCGTCGCCTGACCGCCGCCCTGCTTGACCATGGCCATCAGATCCTTGGCCGTCAGCGTGCCGGGCACGACGTGATAGGTCAGGATCGACGTCAGCGTGGCCTTGTTCTCGGGCTTCACCAGGGTCTCGACCGTGCCGGCCGGCAGCTTGGCGAAGGCGGCGTTGGTCGGCGCGAACACGGTGAAGGGGCCGGGACCGGAGAGGGTGTCCACGAGGCCCGCGGCCTTCACGGCGGCGACCAGGGTGGTGTGGTCCTTCGAGTTGACCGCGTTCTCGACGATCGTCTTGTTGGCGTACATCGGCGCGCCGCCGACCATCGGGTTCTTGGCGTAGGCGGCGGCCGGGAGCGCGGCGCCGAGCGAGAGGGCGAGGGCGAAGGCGGCGAAGCGACGGCCGGCATTCATCGTGGTCATGGGGTTTCCTTGCCTGTCAGCCCCGTCACGCGGGGCAGTACCGGCCCTTACGGGGCAGGCGAGAGGAAGGTTTCGCACCACAGGGGCCACGACGGCCGATGGCAGCCGGATCGTTTGCGCCGGCGCATGAAAAAGCCGTCTGGCCCAGGGGCCGGACGGCTTTTTTGGCGATCGGAGACCGTGCCGGCCCCGGATACGGGGCCGGCGGCTTGGGCCTCAGTACTTGCGGACGAGCGGGGTCGGCGCGAGGGCCGCGGCCTGGGCCGTGTAGAGCGGCGCGATGATACGGAACCAGCCGCGGGTCTCGTCGGCGAAGGCGCCCACGCCGCGATCGGCCACCGTACGCGTCACCATGAGCTGGGCCTTGAAGGGTCCGAAGTCGTAGCCGACGAGGCCACCGGCCGCGAACGTGCCGACCTTCGCGTAGTTAGCGTAGAGCGCACGGTTCCGGTTCACCGGCAGGTCGGTGTAGCCGTAGGCCACGGCGCCGATCTCGAACTTGCCGAAGGTCTTGGTCGCCGTCAGGTCGATGTACAGGCCGTCGGCCTGCGGCTGCGGGCCGAGGAAGGCGCCGACCTGACCGCCGAAGCGGGCGGCGTCGTCGACCGTGAGGTTGTAGGTGAGCGCCCCGGTCAGGTTCCAGCCGTCGCCGGTGTACGAGGTCGCGAAGGTTTGGCGGATCGTCGTGGAGGCGAGGTTCGCGAGGACCGGGGTGCAGCCCGTGGTGATCAGGGCGCCGTTGCAGAGCGAACCACGATCGCCGACGCCGATATAGGCGCCGACGAGGTAGGCGGCGCTCAGCTTGTTGCCCAGGTCCCAGGCGAAGATGTTACCGATGAAGGGGTTGTAGAAGTAGCTCTGGCTCTGGTTCGCCAGCGGGGCCGGGTTGTTCGTGCTCACGAACACCGACGGGACGGCGATGACGGGCATCAGGGTCGCGCCGAGGAGCTTGTAGCCCGTCGACCAGACCAGGATCGGAACGTTCACGCCGACGTCGGCGCTGTTGCGCGCGTCGCCGCGGCCCATGCTGAACGTGTTGATGGCGTAGACGCCCTCGGGCAGCGGCCCGTAGGCGAGGCCGACCTGCTCACCCGGCTGGGTGACGGGAGCAGCCTGGGCGATCGTGGCGGTCATGCCGACAGTCAGTGCGACGGCACCGGCGGCGAGCCAGTTCTTCATCATTTTCTCATTCCTTCCCAAGGATTTCAGGCGTCCGTCCCGCAGCCTCGGCACTTCATTGCCGGCCCGCCGTTCTGTGCGGGGGCCGTCCGATGCTGCCAAGTGCCCCCTTCGGAGCCGTCCCAAGTCTCAACGTCTCGGACTATTCTACAGGGCCGGTCGGAATGACAGTGGAATGCCTCCAGTCTCGGCAGAGAAGGCCCTACCGTTGCGCAAAAGTCGCATTTTTGCCGCGACGCAACACCCGACGCGACACGCTGAAAACCCCCGTCCCGGAGGTCGGATCGGCAAAATAACTCAGAACGGTCAAGCTCTTGTCCGGCAGGTCCGGCCGGGAACTTTCGGCAATGGCGCGGAGGCCCGTCGTGCGGCGCCGTCCGGCCCCGCAGGTCCGGTCGCGGCCCGCGAAACGCTCCGCGCGGGCACCGCGACCCCGCGACGACCGCGAATCGGGGACCGTCCCGCCGGGCTCGGCGGCAGCGGGCGGCAGGAACTGCCTACTCGGCGGCAGCCCGCCCGGTGCCGCGAGTCGCCACCGGGCGCCGCGCCAGCACGTCGCGCAGGAACCGGCCGGTGTGGCTCGCCGTCGAGGCGGCGATCTGCTCGGGCGTGCCCTGCGCCACCAGACGGCCGCCGCCGTCCCCGCCCTCGGGGCCCATGTCGATCACCCAGTCGGCGGTCTTCACCACTTCGAGGTTGTGCTCGATCACCACCACCGTGTTGCCCTGGTCGACCAGCTCGTGGAGCACCTCCATCAGCTTGGCCACGTCGTGGAAGTGCAGCCCGGTGGTGGGCTCGTCCAGGATGTAGAGGGTGCGGCCGGTGGCCCGCTTCGACAGCTCCTTGGAGAGCTTCACCCGCTGCGCCTCGCCCCCCGACAGGGTGGTGGCCTGCTGCCCGACGTGGACGTAGTGCAGGCCGACCCGCTTCAGGGTCTCCATCTTCTCCCGGATCGCGGGCACGGCCTTGAACAGGTCGGCCGCCTCCTCGACGGTCATGTCGAGCACGTCGGCGATCGACTTGCCGCGGTACTTCACCTCCAGGGTCTCGCGGTCGTAGCGCTTGCCCTTGCACACGTCGCAGGTGACGTAGACGTCGGGCAGGAAGTGCATCTCGATCTTGATGACGCCGTCGCCCGCGCAGGCCTCGCAGCGGCCGCCCTTCACGTTGAAGGAGAAGCGCCCCGGCTGGTAGCCCCGCGCCTTGGCCTCGGGCAGCGCGGCGAACCAGTCGCGGATCGGCGTGAAGGCGCCGATATAGGTGGCCGGGTTGGAGCGCGGGGTGCGCCCGATCGGCGACTGGTCGATGTCGATGACCTTGTCGAGGTGCTCCAGCCCCTCCAGCCTGTCGAAGGGCGCCGGGTGCGCGTGCGCCCCGTTCAGCTTCTTGGCCACAGCCCTGTAGAGGGTGTCGATGATGAGCGTCGACTTGCCCCCGCCGGAGACGCCGGTGATGCAGGTGAAGGTGCCCAGCGGAATCTCGGCGTCCACGTCCTTGAGGTTGTTGCCGCGGGCCCCGAACACCCCGAGCTTGCCCTTGCGCCCCTTGCGGCGGGCGGTCGGCGTGCGCACCGAGAGTTTTCCGGTGAGGTACTGGGCGGTCAGCGACTCGGGATGGCGCAGCACCTCCTCGGGCGTGCCCTGGGCGATGATCCGGCCGCCGTGGATGCCGGCGCCCGGCCCCACGTCCACCACGTAGTCGGCCTGGAGGATCGCGTCCTCGTCGTGCTCCACCACGATCACCGAGTTGCCGAGGTCGCGCAGCCGTTTCAGGGTGCCGAGCAGGCGCTCGTTGTCGCGCTGGTGCAGGCCGATCGAGGGCTCGTCCAGGACGTAGAGCACGCCGGTCAGCCCCGAGCCGATCTGCGAGGCGAGCCGGATGCGCTGGCTCTCGCCGCCGGAGAGCGAGCCCGAGCCGCGGGCGAGCGTCAGGTATTCGAGGCCGACATCCACGAGGAAGGTCAGCCGGTCGCGGATCTCCTTCAGGATTCGCGCCGCGATCTCGTTCTGTTTGGGCGTCAGCCTGGCCGGCAGGTCCGAGAACCAGCGGTGCGCGTCGCTCACCGAGAGGGCGGTCACGGCGCCGATATCCTGCATCGCGACCTTGACCGCCAGCGCCTCCGCCTTCAGGCGCTTGCCGCCGCAGGCGGCGCACGGCGTCTCGCTCATGAAGCGGGAGATGTCTTCCCGCGCCGCGTCGCTCTCGGTCTCCTTGTAGCGCCGCTCCAGGTTCGGGATCACGCCCTCGAAGGGTTTGTTGACGGCATAGGCCCGCATGCCGTCGTCGTACTCGAAGCGGATCGACTGGCGCCCCGAGCCCTGGAGCACCACGGCGCGGGCGGCCTCCGGCAACTGCCCCCAGGGCGTCGTGGTCTTGAAGCCGTAATGGCGCGCCAGCGCCTCCAGGGTCTGCCCGTAATAGGGGGAGGTGGACTTCGCCCACGGACCGATCGCCCCGCGCTTCAAGGTGAGGTTCGCGTCGGAGATCACGAGGTCGGGGTCGATCCGCATCTCGTGGCCGATGCCGCCGCAGGTCGGGCAGGCGCCGAAGGGGTTGTTGAACGAGAACAGCCTGGGCTCGATCTCGGCGATGGTGAAGCCCGAGACCGGGCAGGCGAAGCGCGACGAGAACGTGATCTTCCTGGGATCTTCGCCCTCGGGAGCGTCGGCGAACTCGATGTCGGCGATGCCGTCGGCGAGTTCCAGGGCGGTCTCGAAGGATTCGGCCAGCCGCGCGGCGATGTCGGCCCGCACCACGATCCGGTCCACCACCACGTCGATGTCGTGCTTGAGCTTCTTGTCCAGCTTGGGCACGTCGTCGATCGGGTAGTATTCCCCGTCGATCCGCAGGCGCTGAAACCCCTTCTTCTGGTAGTCGGCGATCTCCTTGCGGTACTCGCCCTTGCGCCCGCGCACCACCGGCGCCAGGAGGTAGAGCCGCGCCTTCTCCGGCAGTTCCAGCACCCGGTCGACCATCTGGCTGACCGTCTGGCTCTCGATCGGCAGGCCGGTGGCCGGCGAGTAGGGGATGCCGACGCGCGCCCAGAGCAGGCGCATGTAGTCGTAGATCTCGGTGACGGTGCCCACCGTCGAGCGCGGGTTCTTCGAGGTGGTCTTCTGCTCGATGGAGATGGCCGGCGAGAGACCGTCGATCTGGTCGACGTCGGGCTTGGACATCATCTCCAGGAACTGGCGGGCATAGGCCGAGAGGGACTCGACGTAGCGGCGCTGGCCTTCCGCGTAGATCGTGTCGAAGGCCAGCGACGACTTGCCCGAGCCCGACAGCCCCGTGAACACCACCAGCCGGTCGCGGGGGATCGTCAGGTCGACGTTCTTGAGGTTGTGCTCGCGGGCGCCGCGGACCGAGATCACCCGGTGGTCGCGGCCCTGCGGCGGGGCCGCGTCGAACAGCTTTTCGAGTTTGGCATCCACTGCAGTCTCGGCCTTCTGCGCGGAGGCAGGCCGCGCGGCCGGCTTGGGGGCGGGGGATTTAGCGGTGGGGGCCTTGGCTGCGACGGGCTTGGATGCGACGGGCTTGGATGCGGCCTTCGCAGCCGGCTTGCCCGCGACGGGCTCGGCCCTGGCAGCGGGTCCGGTCTTGGCGGCGGTCCTCGCGGCAGCGGTCTTGGCAGCAGCGGGCTTGGCAGCAGCAGTCTTGGCGGCGGCTTTGGCTTCGGCCATGGGCAGGCGGTCTTTCGCGGCGTCGGCACATGCGGGGTTCGACGGCCGCGCGCGGCCGCAGAACCGGGACATGTCGTCCGTTTCCCCCTGCGGACAAGACGCGGCAGGCAAGACGCAGGCCCGGCATGCTTCGCCGCCTGCTAGAACAAAATAAGTACGCAGGCAACTCGCGGCCAGGCAACTAGCGGCATCGGGTCGGGCGACCCGGCCGGCAGACACGAAGACGCCTCGGCCGGGTTCGGCCCCCGGCGCGCCCGGTCGGGATCGCGCCGGGGCCGTCGCCGGCGGCTTACTGCATCGCCTTCATCGCGGCCTCGCTGGAGGAGGCCTTGGGGTTGGCCTTGCAATAGGCCCGCATCTTGGCATCGACCGCGGCGGCCTGCAGGTCGGCGGCGAGCATGGCCCTGTCGGCGGGGCTCAGGGCGGCCTGGGCCTGGGCGTCGGCCACGAGGTAATCGGCACAGCTCAGGTCGCCGGTCTGGGCCTGGGCCGAGGCGAGGCCGGCGAGCAGCAGGCTCGCGGCGATCAGGGTACGGGTCATGGGTTCGGAGTCCGGGCTCGCTCGACACGCGCGCCGGACGGGATCGTCCCGGCGCAGGGCGGCCCGCCCTTCTAAGGTGAGGAAACGGGTCCGTCTTGCCCGTGCGTCCCGACGCCTTGACGCTGCGTCCTTTTCTCTGCCCTTCGGGGCCGGCCTCGACCTTCGTCGGCCGACCCCTCGTCACAGCCCTACAGGGGCGGCCGGGTTTCTCACGATCCGCCCGCTACGCCGCGCGGCGGCATCGCCCGCGCCGACGGCATCGTGCGCAGATATTGTGCATCCAGAACTGCGCAAACCTTTCGTTTACCCAGCATTCCATACAACCTGTGAGGGTAATTTAAGCATAACCTCGTTGGGCAGGCGCATGGTCGGACTTTTCCCCGATTCCCTGAAGGGTCGCATCCTGGCCGTCGCCCTGGCCCCCTGCCTCGCTTTCGGGACGGTGGCCGGGCTGTCGGTTTCCGACCGCATGACGCAGCGCGCGGAGATGGGCCGCGTCGAGGACCTCGCCGGGCTCGCCTCGCGCATCAGCCTGTTCACGCACGAGGCGCAGCGGGAGCGCGGCGCCTCCAGCCTGTTCCTCGGCTCCAGGGGCACGCAGTTCAAGGCGGAACTCGCCGCGCAGCGCAGCCGGACCGATGCGGCGCGCAGCGGCCTCCCCGAGGCGGTCGCCGCCGGGCAGGCGGCCTACGGCCCCGCCTTCGCCCGCCGGGCGCAGGCGCTGACCGAGGCGCTCGGCCGCATCGAGGCGCAGCGCAGGGGCATCGACACCCTCGCGCCGACCGTGCCCGAGGCGGCCCTGTTCTTCACCGGCCTGATCGGCGAGGGCCTGGGCATCGTGCGCGAGATGTCCGGCCTCGTCGGCCATGCCGGCATCGCCGCCCGGGCCTCGACCTACGCCGCCTTCCTGTCGTTGAAGGAGTATGCCGGCCAGGAGCGCGCGGCCGTCTCCGCCGCCTTCGCCGCAGGCAGCCTCGACCTCGCCGGGCTGAAGCGCCTGGCTGCCCTCTCGGCCAACCAGGGCACCTACGAGACCCTGTTCCGGGCCGGTGCCGAGCCGGCCCAGGCGGCCCGGCTCGACCAAAGCGAAGCGAACGAGGCCGCTCGCGAGGTCGGACGCCTGCGCAGGCTCGCCCTCGACACCCTGCCGGGGGAGGCCCTGGCCTTCCGCGACGCGCCCCACTGGTTCAGGCTCGCCACCCAGCGCATCGACGGCCTCAAGGGCGTCGAGGACGGCCTGACCGCCGACCTCACCGCCGCCGCGGCAGACGTGCGCGCGGCGGCCGACCGCGCCCTGACGATCTGGACGGCGGCCGGCCTTCTCGTCTTCCTGCTGTCCGGCGCCCTCGCCTTCGGCCTCGGCTCGGCGATCGCCCGGCCCCTGATCCGGATGTCGCGGGCATTGACCGCGATCGGGCGCGGCGAGGAGGACGTGGCGATCCCGGACGGCGGCCCGCGCGAGGTCCGCGCCATCGCCGCCGCCGCGGTGGATTTTCGCGACAGCGTGACTGAGCGCCGCCGCGGCCGGGAGGCGCGGGAGCGGATGACGGCGGAGAACGCCGCCGCCCAGCGCGCGGCGGCGCTCGGCCTCGCCGACGGCTTCGAGCGGCAGGTCGGCGGCATCGTCGAGGCGGTCTCGGCGGCCGCCGCCCAGTTGGAGGCCGCCGCCCAGGGCCTGTCGCGGGCGGCCGACGACACCTCGGCGCTCAGCCGGCGGGTCGCCTCCGCCTCGGCGGACGCGGCGCTTTCGGCCGACACGGTGGCCGCGGCCACGGAGGAGCTTTCCGCCTCGGTGCGGGAGATCGGCACCCAGGTCACGGCCTCGGCCGACCTCGCGGCCTCGGCCGAGCGCGACGCGGAGGGCATGGCCGGCGAGGTCCGCCGCCTCGCCTCGGCCGCCGGCAGCATCGGCCAGATCGTCGGCCTCATCTCGGACATCGCCGGCCAGACCAACCTGCTGGCGTTGAACGCCACCATCGAGGCGGCGCGCGCCGGGGAGGCGGGACGGAGCTTCGCCGTGGTCGCCTCCGAGGTCAAGAACCTCGCCGGCCAGACCGCCCGGGCCACCGAGGAGATCGCCGCCAAGGTCTCCGAGATCACCGCCTCCACGGAGGCCTCGGTCTCGGCCATCACCGGCATCACCGGGGTGATCCAGCGGCTGTCGCGCATCGGCGGCGACATCGCCGCGGCGGTGGATCAGCAGGGCGCGGCCACCGGCGAGATCGCCCGGACCACCGCGCAGACCTCGGAGGGGACGCGTGCCGTGTCGAGCCACATCGCGGGCGTCAGCGAGGCGGCCGGCTCGGCGAGCGCCGGCTCGGC
>NZ_BPRB01000253.1 GCF_022179685.1 Methylobacterium trifolii | reverse complement strand
CCGACGACGAGGACGGCCAGGGCCAGGGTCAGGGACAAGGCCGCGACCTCCAGAACGTGCCGCCGCAGCTGCGCGAGTTCTTCAAGCGCTTCGGCCAGAACGGCGGCCCGCCCGGCATGCCGCAGCAGCGCCAGGGCCAGGGGCAAGGCCAGGGCCAGGGGCAAGGCCAGGGACAGGGACAGGGACAGCGCGGGGCGGTGGGCTCCGGCTTCATCATCTCGGGCGACGGCTACGTCGTGACCAACAACCACGTGGTCGACCATTCCAAGACCGTGCAGGTGACCCTCGACGACGGCCGGACGCTCGACGCCAAGGTCATCGGCAAGGATTCCAAGACCGACATCGCGCTGCTCAAGATCACCGAGGGCGGCAGCTACCCCTACGTCCAGTTCGGCAAGGCGGCCCCGCGGGTGGGCGACTGGGTGGTGGCGATCGGCAACCCGTTCGGCCTCGGCGGCACGGTGACGGCGGGCATCGTCTCGGCCCGCGGCCGCGACATCGGCGCCGGCCCCTACGACGACTTCCTGCAGATCGACGCGCCGATCAACAAGGGCAATTCCGGCGGCCCGACCTTCAACGTCAACGGCGAGGTCGTGGGCGTGAACACCGCCATCGCCTCGCCCTCGGGCGGCAGCGTAGGGCTGGCCTTCGCCATCCCCGCCGAGACCGTGCAGGCGGTGGTCGAGCAGCTGCGCACGGACGGCAAGGTCGCCCGCGGCTACCTCGGCGTCCAGGTCCAGCCGGTGACGCAGGACATCGCCGAGAGCCTCGGCCTGCCCAAGCCCAAGGGCGCCCTGGTCGACCACGCCGAGGACGGCACGCCCGCGGCCAAGGCGGGGCTGAAGTCGGGCGACGTGATCGAGTCGGTCAACGGCAACGCGGTCAACGACGCCAAGGAGCTGTCCCGCAAGATCGCGGGGCTGAAGCCCGGCGCCAAGGTCGAGATCGCCTACCTGCGCGGCGGCAAGGCGGACACGGCCACGATCACCCTGGGCGCGCTGCCCACGGACGGCAGCACCCGCGTGGCCACCCGCGGCAGCGACGGCGCGAACGGGCAGCCGCGGCTCGGCCTCAACCTCGCACCCGCCGCCGAGGTCGGGCTCTCCGACACGGGCGTGGCGGTGGTCGAGGTGGACCCGGACGGCCCGGCGGCGGCCAAGGGCATCGAGCAGGGCGACGTCATCCTCGACGTCGCCGGCCAGAGCGTCTCGAAGCCCTCGGACGTGGCGGCCCAGATCCGCTCGGCCGAATCGAGCGGGCGCAAGGCGATCCTGATGCGGATCAAGAGCGCCAAGGGCGTCACCCGCTTCGTGGCGGTCTCGCTCGCCAAGAACGCCGGCTGATACCAAGCCTCGATGCATGGTCTTCATCGAGGCTTGCCCCCGCGACTGCGGGGCGGCGGCCGTCCGCCGGACCTCGCCCGGCGCGGGCGCTCGTTCCGCGCCAGTTCCGCCTCGGACCCTCCCCACTGGCGCCGGCCCGCAAACGCGCGGCCGGCGTCTTTTTGCTGCGCGCGGGGCGCGATCGGCCTATGACGGCCCCGGACCACTCCAGCCCAGTCCCGGCCCATGACTGCGATCACCGACCTTTCGTCTGCCGACCTCGCCGACCGTCTCGCCAGGGCGCGCGACGCCCATGGCGGGTTCAAGGCGCGCGGGCTCAAGCTCGACATGACCCGCGGAAAACCCGCGCCCGAGCAGCTCGACCTCGCCTCAGGCCTGCTGACCCTGCCCGGCAACGGCGACCACACCACGGCCACCGGCGAGGACGCCCGCAACTACGGCGGCCTCCAGGGCCTGCCCGAGGTGCGGGCCCTGTTCGCCCGGCCGCTGCTGGGCGCCCCGCCGGAGCAGATCGCGGTGGCTGAGAATTCGAGCCTCGCCTTGATGCACGACTGCATCGTCTGGGCGCTGCTCAAGGGCGTGCCGGGCTCGCAGCGGCCCTGGTCGCGGGAGGAGGCCGTGGCCTTCCTCTGCCCGGTGCCGGGCTACGACCGCCACTTCGCCCTGTGCGAGGAGTTCGGCATCCGCATGCTGCCCGTGCCGATGACGCCGGACGGGCCGGACATGGACGCCGTCGAGGCGCTCGCCGCCGACCCATCCGTGAAGGGGATGTGGTGCGTCCCGAAATATTCCAACCCGTCCGGGGAGATCTATTCCGAGGCCACGGTCCGGCGCCTGTCCGCGATGCGCACCGGCGCCCCGGACTTCCGGCTGTTCTGGGACAACGCCTACGCGGTCCACCACCTCACGCCCGCGCGCCACGCGATTCCGGACGTGCTGGAGGCCTGCGCCGCCGCCGGCCACCCCGACCGGGCCTTCGTCTTCGCCTCGACCTCAAAGATCACGCTGGCCGGGGCGGGGCTCGCCTTCTTCGGCGGCTCGCCCGCCAACCTCGCCTGGTATCTCGCCCGCGCGGGCAAGCGCACCATCGGCCCGGACAAGCTGAACCAGCTCCGGCACCTGCGCTTCCTGCGCGACGGGGAGGGGCTGACCACCCACATGGACCGGCAGCGCGCGCTGCTCGCGCCGAAATTTTCCGCGGTGACGGAGGCCCTCGACCGGCACCTGGCCGGCACGGGCGCCGCCGCCTGGAGCCGGCCGGAGGGGGGCTACTTCATCGGCGTCGCGGCCCGGGCCGGCACCGCCGCGCGGATCGTGCGGCTCGCCGGGGAGGCCGGGATCGGCTTGACGCCGGCCGGCGCCACCTTCCCCCACGGCCGCGACCCCGACGATTCCAGCCTGCGCCTGGCCCCGTCCTATCCGAGCCTGCCGGAGGTCGCGCTGGCTGCCGAGGGCATCGCCCTCTCCATCCTGCTGGCCGCCCTGGAGGCGGAGCAGGCGGCGCGCGACGCCGCGCGATGACGGTCCGGGCGCTCGCCACCGCCTGCCTTCTCCTCGCGGCTCCCGTGGCCGCGCGCGCCGACGCCTGCGATGCGCTGGCCGCCAAGGTCATCCGCGTCACCGGCGCCTCGGTCGCGGGCCGGAACGGCCCGCTCGCGGTGTTCCGGGCGGCGGATGCCGAGCGCATGAGCCTCGATTGCCGGGCGCCCCGGCGGATGGTGCTGGGCGCCCTCGAGCGCGAGCCGGCCCCCGCCTACTTCGTGCTGATCGGGCTGGCCGCGCAGGCGCTGACCGGCGCGCGCCCTGCGGAGGTGGAGACGCTGGCGCTCGTCCTGCACCAGGACTCGCTCCTGGCCGGCGCCCCGCGCCAGGGGGCCGCCGGCCCGGCGGCCCTGCGCTGCGAGACCGGGCCGCGCGCCGACGGCCTCGCGGGCGAGAGCACCGTCTGCGTCCTGGCCCCGACCCGGCCCGCCACGCCGCGCCGGAAGGCCGGGCTTTCGCGCAAGGCGGCCGCGGGCTAGACCCGCATCCATGGCGAGCCAGACCCCAGACACCCAGAAAACCGTCCGCGCGGGCGGCGCGCTGTTCGGCAACCACCTGCCGCTCGCGCTGATCGCCGGGCCCTGCCAGCTCGAAGGGCGCGGGCACGCCCTGGAGATCGCCGCCGCCCTCAAGGAGATGGCGGGAGCCCTCGGGATCGGCCTGGTGTTCAAGGCCTCCTTCGACAAGGCGAACCGCACCTCCGGCACCGCCGCCCGCGGCATCGGCCTCGACGAGGCCCTGCCGATCTTTGCCGAGATCAAGGAGAGCCTCGGACTCCCCGTACTCACGGACGTGCACGCGGCCGAGCAATGCGCCCGCGTCGCGGAGGTGGTCGACGTGCTCCAGATCCCGGCCTTCCTCTGCCGCCAGACCGACCTGCTCGTCGCCGCAGCGCAGACCGGCCGGGTGGTCAACGTGAAGAAGGGCCAGTTCCTGGCCCCCTGGGACATGGCGCACGTGGCCGCCAAGGTCCGGCAGGCCGGCAACGAGAACGTCGTCGTCACCGAGCGCGGCGCCTCCTTCGGCTACAACACCCTGGTCTCCGACATGCGCAGCCTGCCGATCATGGCCCGCGTCACGGAGGGCGCGCCGGTGGTGTTCGACGCGACGCATTCCGTGCAGCAGCCCGGCGGCCAGGGGGCGAGTTCCGGGGGCCAGCGCGAGTTCGTGGCGGTGCTCGCCCGCGCCGCGGTGGCGGTGGGGGTGGCGGGCGTCTTCATCGAGACGCATCCCGACCCCGACCGGGCCCCCTCGGACGGCCCCAACATGGTGGCGCTGGCCGACATGCCGGCCCTGCTCGAAGACCTCGTCGCCTTCGACCGGCTGGCGAAGAAGCGCGCCTGACGCCTCAGGCGCCGCGGGCCGGCACCAGCACGTGGGCCCGCAGGGGCTGGTCGAGGACGTAGCCCCCCGCCGCGTCCCGCCCGGCCGCCGCCAGGAAGGCCGCCTCGATCGCGGGCCGGCCGTCGCGGATCGCCGCCCTGCGGGCCGGGTCGACCGCCGCGACCCGTTCCAAGAAGGCGCCGAGGTCCGCGAAGGTCTCGCGGCGGGCGAAGGTCACGTCCCGCGCGCAGGTGAACTCGCCGGCCGCGACCGCCGCGGCGATGGCGACCTGGGCCTGCGCCCGCACCGTGCCCTCGTCCTCGATCGTGCGCAGGGCCGCGAAGAAGCTGCCCTCGGCCAGGGGCTCGACCACCAGGATTCGTCCACCTGACCCGATCACGCGGGCCGCCTCCGCCAGGGCGGCGCGGGGGTCGGGGACGTGGTGCAGGGCGTTGAGGATGACGGCCCCGTCGAAAGCGCCGTCCGGGAACGGCAGCGCCTCGGCCGAGGCGGCCTCGAAGCGCGCCTGCGGCACCCTGGCCGTGGCCGCGCGCACCGCATCCGTGCCCGGATCGACCCCCGTCACCACCGCGCCCTGCGCCGTCAGGGCCGCGGCGAGGTGGCCCGGTCCGCAGCCGATGTCGACGAGGCGGCGTCCGGAGAGCGGCGCGAAGGTGTCGTGGACGAGGGAGAGCGAATCCATGGCGGATGCCTATAGCGGATCGGCGGCGCGTGATCGACGCTTCGCCGAACGGGCGCAGCCGCGGCACGGCCACGAAGACGCGCGAGCCCGCAACACATTCTTAATCATCGGGCGCCGGACGCACGCCCTCAGAGGAATCGGCATCCGGTTCGCGCGACCCGCGACTGAGGTCGATATTGCGAAATCTTCGGAACCGCCGAGCTGTGACGGCGTTGTCCGTGTTAATTCGATCCGAGATCGAGAAAGGGTACCATGCGCAAGATCGCAATTCTCTCCGCGACCGCTCTGTCGATCGCGGCCCTGACCGCAACGGCTGCCGACGCGCGTCCGCGCGGTTATTACGGCGGCGGCTACGGCCACCATGCCTATGGCGGCGGTTACGGCTATCGCGGCGGGCGCCGCGGCATCGGCACGGGCGCGGCCGTCGGCCTCGGCATCGCTGGTCTCGCGGCCGGCGCGATCGCGGCGGGCGCTGCGCGCGATGCCTATTACGACCGCGGCTACGGCTACGGCGGGTACGGCAACGGTTACGGCTACGCCGCCCCGGCCTACGGCGGCTACTACGGTTACCCCTACTAAGACCGTCCACCGGTCGGACTGACAGGAGGGCGACCGGGCAACCGGTCGCCATTTTCTGCGTTCGAGAAGGCTCAGCGCCCGCGATAGGGCGGCACGCCCGGATCGGGCAGCCAGACGGAGCGGGGCGGCTCGCCGGTCTGCCAGAACACGTCGATCGGGATGCCGCCGCGGGGATACCAGAACCCGCCGATGCGCAGGTATCGCGGCTCCAGCAGCCCGGCGAGCGTCTTGCCGATGGCGACAGTGCAATCCTCGTGGAAGGCGCCGTGGTTGCGGAAGGCGCCGAGATAGAGCTTGAGCGACTTCGATTCCACGAGCCATCGGTCCGGCACGTAGTCGATCACCAGGATCGCGAAGTCGGGCTGGCCCGTCACCGGGCAGAGCGAGGTGAACTCGGGCGCGGTGAAGCGGGCGAGGTAATCCGTGTCCGGATGCGGGTTCGGAACCCGGTCGAGCCGGGCGGCCTCCGGCGAGTCGGGCAGGGGGGTCGGCTGGCCGAGCTGAAGGGTCTCGTTGGTCATGGCCTGCCTATAGCGCGTCGCGGGCTGCCTCGCATCTGCGGCCGAGAGGTGCAGCGGCTTGGCCCGCCTCAAGAAAAATTCGTGGGCCATCGCCGCCGAATTCGGTGCTGGGCACCGGGCGTCCCGTCCCCGCCGGCTTGCCGGGCGCCCGTGCTTGACGGATAAGCCGCGGACATGCCGGATTCGGCCCCGCTCCCTCGGTGCGGCCGCCCTGCGAGCCCGAGCCATCGGGATAGGAAGTGCCATGACCGCGATCACCAACATCGCCGCCCGCGAAATCCTGGACAGCCGCGGCAACCCCACCGTCGAGGTGGACGTGCTGCTGGAGGACGGCTCCTTCGGCCGCGCCGCGGTGCCGTCGGGCGCCTCCACCGGCGCACACGAGGCGGTGGAACTGCGCGACGGCGACAAGTCGCGCTTCGGCGGCAAGGGCGTGCGCAAGGCGGTCAACGCCGTGCAGACCGAGATCCTGGACGCCATCGGCGGCATGGATGCCGAGGACCAGGTCGCCGTCGACGAGGCGATGATCGAGCTCGACGGCACCCCGAACAAGGCGCGGCTGGGCGCCAACGCCATCCTCGGCGTGTCGCTGGCGGTGGCCAAGGCCGCGGCC
>NZ_BPRB01000252.1 GCF_022179685.1 Methylobacterium trifolii | reverse complement strand
TCCCGGTACTTGGCCACGGCGTTCTCGCCCTCCAACACCTGCACGACGACGGGGCCCGAGGTCATGAACTCCACGAGCTCGCCGAAGAACGGGCGCTCCTTGTGGATCTCGTAGAACGTCTCGGCCTGCGCCTTGCTCATCTGGATGCGGCGCTGTCCGACGATGCGCAGGCCCGCCTTCTCGATCACCGCGTTCACCGCGCCGGTCAGGTTCCGCTTCGTCGCGTCGGGCTTGAGGATGGAGAAGGTGCGCTCGGTGGCCATGGTCAGTCCAGGTTCTCGGGAAAAGTCCGCCCGGCAGCGCATCGGGAAAAAGCGCTGCGGCGCCGGGCTTATAGCGGGCGCCTTCCCTGCCCTCAACCCGAGGGACAACCAAGCGCGGCCATGGCTTTGCTGCAACACCGCCGAAAATTCGCCCGATTGCGGCAGCGTACTCCGTCGCACCCGACCTCCACCCGCCCCCGCGCCCCGCGCGCCAAGCTTCGGAGACGTTCCATGCGCATCGCCCTCTCGTCCACCCTTTCCGGCGCCCTCCTGCTCGCCGGCCTGGCCACCGCCTCGGCCGACACCGCCAAGGACCCGTCCGGCACCTGGCTCACGGGGGACGGGCGCGCCAAGATCCGCATCGACCGCTGCGGCGCCGGCCAGGCCCAGGTCTGCGGCAAGGTGGTGTGGCTCAAGGTGCCGAACACCGATGCGGGCACGCCGCGCACCGATCTCAAGAACCCGGACCCGAAGAAGCGCTCCCGGCCCGTCATCGGCCTCCAGCTCATCGACGGCCTCAAGCCGGACGAGGAGAAGTTCAGCGGGGAACTCTACAACATCGAGGAGGGCAAGATCTATCAGGTCAGCCTGGAGCGCGAGAGCGCGTCCGAACTGTCGGTCTCGGGCTGCGTGCTCAAGATCCTGTGCGGCTCGCAGACCTGGACCAAGGTGCCGGACGTGAACCAGCAGGCCGCTGTCGTCACGCCCGAGTCCGCCCCCCGCCCGGCCAAGCCCGCCGCCAGGGCGGCGACCGCCAAGGCGGAATAGGCCCGCCCATCGGAGAGGCCGCAAAAAATCAGATCGCGGCGAGGCCCCGCTTGACCGCCGGCCTCGCCAGCACCGTATCGAGCCAGCGGCGGACGTTGGGCAGGCCGGAGAGGTCGACGCCCTGCTTGCCGTGGAGCTTGGCCCAGGTCAGCGTCGCGATGTCGGCGATGGAATAGTCGCCCGCGAGGTGGTCCCGGCCGTCCAGGCGCCGGTCGAGCACGCCGTAGAGGCGCTTGGCCTCGGCCTCGAACCGGTCGATCGCGTAGGGGATCTTCTCCTGGGCGTAGATCTTGAAGTGATGGGTCTGCCCGAGCATCGGGCCGAAGCCGCCCACCTGCCAGAACAGCCACTCGTCCACGGCCACTCGCGCCCGCTCGTCGGCGGGGTAGAGGCAGCCGGTCTTGCGGCCGAGATATTGCAGGATCGCCCCCGATTCGAAGATCGCGATCGGCTCGCCGCCGGGGCCGTCGTGGTCCACGATGGCCGGGATCTTGTTGTTGGGCGAGATCGCCAGGAAATCCGGCGCCGTCTGCTCGCCCTTGCCGATGTTCACGGGCACCACCCGGTAGGGCAGCCCGCATTCCTCCAGCATGATCGGGATCTTCCAGCCGTTGGGCGTGCTCCAGGTGTGGACGTCGATGGGCTTGCCTGTCACGGCGGCCATGGCTTTCCCGGCTCCGAATCGCTCGACCTGTCGGCAGCGCGGACCGTGCCGCGGCGCCTGCTCTCTACCCGGCCTAGCTAGCCCGGTTCCCCCGCCGCCCTCAAGGCGTCGGTGCGAGAACGCTCACGTTTGCGAGATCGGATCGGACGGGGCTGTTGGAAGCGGGATTTCGCCCCTTGTGGTTCGGGTCGCGGGCCGGTGTGATGGCGGGCCGGCGCTCGTGCGCGGCGGCCTTGTCCGGAGTTGCCAGGATGCTCGCCCGTTTCCTCAAGGCCGCGGCCTTCGCCGCGCCGCTACTGCTCGTCCAGCCCGTCCTCGCCAAGGACCCGCCCCCGGCCAAGCCGCCGGCTGCCGCCCCCGCGGCGACGCCTCCGGCGCCCGCCGCCGAAGCGCCGGCCGCCAAGGGCGGCAAGGAGCCGAGCGCCGGGCAGATGGCGGCGCGCGAACGCCAGAAGAAGTGCGGCGCCGAGTGGCGCGGCCTCGCCGACGCGCAGAAGGTGTCCCGGGGGCCGAAATGGCCGCAGTTCTGGAGCAAGTGCAACAAGCGGCTCAAGGGCGGCGACAAAGCCTGAGCGCGGACCGAACCGCCCGGCCTCCGGATTGCTTGACGCAAAGCCTCATTGAGGCTTTGCCCCCGCGAATGCAGGGCGGCGGCCGTCCGCCGGGCCTCATAGGTCATGACCTATGAGACTGGTATAAGCTCTCCGGATGGCCGGATGCTCCCGTGGTGATCGATGAACGAGCGGCAGGCGCTTCAGCGCGTGGTGGCTTTGGGCGCCGTGATCCCGGTGGCGGCCGGGCTCTACGGGGTACTGTTCGGCGTGAACGGGCTGGCGGGCGGCGTCGAGAGCGTCTCGACCGACAGCCACTTCCGCTACCTCTCGGGGTTGCTCACCGGCATCGG
The DNA here is from genome assembly GCF_022179685.1 of Methylobacterium trifolii. Lineage (GTDB taxonomy): Bacteria > Pseudomonadota > Alphaproteobacteria > Rhizobiales > Beijerinckiaceae > Methylobacterium > Methylobacterium trifolii. Next base: position 13,766 of record NZ_BPRB01000252.1, on the reverse strand, counting down.
CATCCTGTTCTGGGTCTGCGTGCCGGACATCGCCGGCAAGACCCGGCTGTTCCGCTTCCTCACTCTCGTCGTGGTCCTCGGCGGTCTGGCCCGGCTTCTCGGGCTCTATCTCACCGGCCTGCCCTCGCTCACCATGCTCGGCGCCTTGGCCGTCGAACTCGTGGCGACGCCCCTGCTCTGCCTCTGGCAGGGCCGGGTGGCATCCCGAGGTCGTGACCGGGCGGCGCCGATCGACCTCACCCGCGATGCGTGAGGCCGCGCGATGAGCGGGAGCGCCCCCGCGCCGGCCTCCCGCTTCGACCGCGCCCTCGACCGGATCGACGCCCTGGTGCCCAAGCCCGCCGCCTGGGCCTTCGGCCTGCGGATCTGGCTGGCGATGTCGATCGCCCTCTTCGTGGCGTTCTGGCTCCAGCTCGACAGCGCCTCATCGGCCGCGACCGGCGTTGCGATCCTGGCCCAGCCCAAGCGCGGGCAGGCGATCTCGAAGGGGGCCTATCGAATCCTCGGCACGATCGTCGGCGGCATCGTCTCGATCGTGCTCATGGGCCTGTTCGGGCAGGACCGGGTGCTGCTGCTGGTCTCGTTCACGGTCTGGCTCGGCCTGTGCGTGTTCGTGGCCCAGTACCTCCAGGACACCCGCGCCTACGGGGCGATGCTGTCGGGCTACACGGTCGGCATCATCGCGCTCGCCCATATCGACACGCCGCAGAACACCTTCGACGCCGCCGTGGGGCGGCTCGCGGCGATCGCGGTGGCCATCGTGGTCATCACCTTCATCAACGACGCCCTCGCCTCGCCGAGCACCTGGCGCACCCTGCGGCCGACCCTGGCCGAGGCGGTCTCCGCCACCAGGGCCTTCGCCCGGGACGCCCTGACGCGGGGCGATCCCGGACCGGAGCGGACCGCAGCCCTGATCCGCCGGATCGCGCCGATGCGGGCGGAGGCCAGCGCCATCGCGGGCGAACTGGACGACGGCCCCTACCGTGCCGCCAGCGCCCGCAGCGCCATCGCCGCCCTCTACGTGATGGCGGCGACCTGCCGCGTGGTCGCCAACGCCGCGGCGCATCTGAGCCGGCCGTCGCCTGCGATTGAGGAGGCGCTGGCGATCTGCCGTCGGGTCGCCTCGGACGGCCCGGCCGAGCCCGATGCCGGCGAACTCACGGCCGCCGCCGCGCGCCTGCGCGACCTCGTCGATGCGGCGATCCGCGACGGGGGGCGTCCCATCGACGAGGTCGCCGCCCTCCAGCGCGCCCTGGACTTCGTGGAGGCGGCGACCTTCGCCGAGGACGGCCTGCGCGCCCTCTCGGACGGCCACGTGCCGTTACGCGACGTACGCCTGCCGACGCATCGCGACTTTCCCGTGGCCCTGCGCGCGGCCCTGCGCGTCGCCATCGCCTTCGGGATCACCGCCGGCATCATGATCGCCGCCGGCCTGCCGCAGACCTCGTTCGCCCTGGTCCAGGTCGCGGCGACCTGCGCCCTCTCCTCGGTGACGCCCGACCCGAAGAAGTTCGCCCTCGGCGTGCTGATGGGGATGCCGCTGGCCGCGCTCTGCGCCGGGGTGATCCTGTTCGGGTTCCTCAACGGCAACCAGGGCTATCCGCTCTTGATGATCGCCCTGGCGCCGGTGGTGTTCCTGGCCTGCTTCCTGTCCCTCCACCCCAAGACCTTCACGGTCGGCTTCATCGCCCTGGTCTTCACCCCCGTGCTGATCGCGCCCGGCAACCCGCAGGATTACGACCCGCAGACCTTCCTGATGAACGCCTACCTGGTCGTCGCCTCGGCGATGATCCTGTTCCTGGCCGTGCGCCTCGTCCTGCCGGTCTCGGCCTCCCGGCACCGGACCTTCGCCCTCGATTCGGCCCGGCGCGCCCTGGCCGAGGCGATGCGCGGCGAAGGGGGCGACGCCACCACCCGGACCAGCCTGAACGCCGACCGCCTGTTCCAGTTCGCGGGCTACGGTTCGGGCAGCGGAGCCGTGCGGCGGATGGAGATGGTGCACGCCTTCGCCCTGGCGCAGCTCGAATCGGCCGCGGCGCGGGCGCACGCGCAGTTTCGTTCGCTCGGGCGGTCGGAGGCGTTGCACGCCGTCGTCGGGCGCGGGCGGGCGGCCCTGGCCACGGGCCATGCCTGGGGCCTGGAGGATGCCGCCCGCGACCTCGTCCGCGCGGCCTCGCGGGAGCCGCGCCCGACCCGGATGATCGCCGCCCGCGCGGCCACCGACCTCGTGACCGCGGCCCGCGTCGTCGCCCGGCACAGGCGCTTCCTGCGCCGCCTCGACATCGCTGCGTTTTGAGATGAGAGTTCAGGCCGGAGAACGATGCGACACGAGCTACAGATCGGCGGGGTTCTGGTCTCCCCCTTCGTCGCCTACGCGCTCGGCGCCTTCGCGATCCTCCTGCTCCTGCGCCTGCTCTTCGCGCGCATCCGCTTCTCCCGCTACGTCGCCAACCCGCCGCTCGCCGAGGCGGGCATCTACGTCTGCATCCTCGCGCTCCTGATCGTGTTCCTCTGATGGCCGACGAAGATCATCCTCAGGTGCCGGGCGAGGACAGGTCGGCGCCGGCCGATCCCGTCGAGCCGGCGCCCGTCCGGCGCGGGCGGGCGCGCCGCGTGTTCCGCCTGCTGGCGACGGGCGTCATCCTCGTGCTGGCCTTCGCGGCGGCCACGGTCGTCTGGCAATACTACGTTACCGCCCCCTGGACCCGCGACGGCCGGGTGCGGGTGCAGGTCGCCAACATCGCCCCCCAGGTCGCGGGGCAGATCGTGGAGATCCGGGTCGCCGACAACCAGTCGGTGAAGCGGGGCGACGTGCTCTACGTGATCGACCCGTTCGACTACGAGGTCGCCGTCACCTCCGCCGAGGCCGAGATCAAGAACCGCGAGGCCGACCTCCAGGTCAAGAACGCCCAGTCCGCCCGCCGGCAGGCGCTGACCACGGTCTCCACCTCCGTCGAGGAGAAGCAGCAATATGCCGGCACCGCCAAGATCGCCGAGGCGGCCCTCGACACGGCCAAGGCGCAGCTCGCCCAGGCCAAGGTCAACCTGAAGCGCACGCAAGTCCTCTCCACCGTCAACGGCCGGGTGACGAACCTGCTGATGCGCGTGGGCGACTACGCCGGCACCGGCACCGCCAACATCCGGGTCATCGACACCGAATCCTTCTGGATCGACGGCTATTTCGAGGAGACCAAGACGGCGGCCATCCGCGTCGGCGACCCGGCCGAGATCGCGCTGATGGGCTATTCCGACCACCTGCGCGGCACGGTGGAGAGCCTGACGCTGGGCATCTCCACCGCGAACGCCGCGCCGAGCACCCAGGGGCTGCCGAACGTCGATCCCGTCTACACCTGGGTGCGGCTGGCCCAGCGGGTGCCCGTGCGCATCCGCATCGACCACGTCCCGCCCGGCATCCCCCTGGTCGCCGGCATGACCGCCACGGTGGTGGTCGGCCAGGGCGGGGCCCCGGCGCCGGCCTGGTTCATGGACCTGCGCCGCCGGATCTCCGCTGAACCGTCCGCCACGCGCGAGGCCGAGGCCGGGCGCCCGTGAGCGACGGCTTGTCGCTTCCTCTCGATGTAAACGGAAAGAAGCCTGCGCCCGCGCGTTTCGTCCCCAACGGTGCCGAAAGGCGCCACGTTGGAGGAACGCCATGACGCCTATCCGCTCGTCCGGACTCCGCTATCCCATCCTGGCCGCTGCAATCCTGGGCTTGAGCGCCGGAGCCGTGCAGGCCGCGCCCGAAAAGGCCGCGGTCTTCGATTTCCAGTTCTCGAACCTCTCCCCCGTCCCGCCCGATGCGCAGGAGCAGGAGCGGCTCAAGCGCATCAGCGCCGAACTGCGCGACCTGCTCGAGAAGAAGGGCCTGTTCACCATCGTCTCGACGGAGCCGGTCAAGGACGAGGTCGCCAAGAGTTCGGACCTGCGCCGCTGCAACGGCTGCGCCGACGACTTCGCCCGCAAGCTCGGGGCCGATGCCGCCATCACGGCCGAGGTGCAGAAGGTCTCGAACCTGATCCTCAACCTCAACGTCTACGTGAAGCCCCTGAACGGCGGCCCGGAGAAGGCCTACAGCGTGGACCTGCGCGGCAATACCGACGAGTCCTTCGACCGGGGCATCCGCTACCTGGTCGAGAACAACATGGGCGGCGGCAAATAGATCGGGCACGATCGACTTGCGTATTCGGCAAACTTTTTCGTGCCGGCGTGAGCGGGGTTAAGTCGTTGAAACGCTTCGGTTCCGGCGCGGGGACGTATCGGATCGCCGAACGTAGACCGGCGTGGCCGTGTTTTTGGTATTGACGTTGCCGCTATACGGTCGCAGTCTCATCAAGTGCTTCGCGAATGCAGGCACATCCGGCCCCGGAGCGTGGAGCTTCGCATGACGAAGGCCGTTTCAAGCTGGAGGAGACAGGGATGACTCCACCGCAGCAGAAGGCCGCTTAGACGGCTCCGGGACCGGTTCGGCTCGAAGTCCAGCGGCACCACACGAACAACCGGACGAAAGCGGCTTTCAGGGGCGCAGAAGCGGCCGATTCGGTCCGTCTTCGAATACGCGAAATGCCCCGGCTCAAGCCGCCTGCGTTCCGGTTCCGCCCGGGATGAGGACCCTGTCTGGTTGCCGACCGGCTCTCCGAGGAGAGGCCCGGTGTTTTGCCACGTTGCCACGGCAACGCGGTCCATGGCCGCTTTGAACGCCGCGTCGGCCCGAGACGGAGCGTCTACGCTCGGGCCGAGACGCCTAATCGATCCCCAGCTTGGCCTTCAGCAGCGCGTTGACCGCGGCCGGGTTGGCCTTGCCGCCGGTGGCCTTCATGGTCTGGCCGACGAACCAGCCGAGGAGCGTCGGCTTCTCCTTCGCCTGGGCGACCTTGTCGGGGTTGGCGGCGATGATCTTGTCGACCTCCGCCTCGATCGCCCCGGTGTCGGTGACCTGCTTCATGCCGCGGGCCTCGACGACCGCGCGCGGGTCGCCGCCCTCCGACCAGACGATCTCGAACAGGTCCTTGGCGATCTTGCCGGAGATCACGCCCTCGCCGATCAGGTCGACGATGCCGCCGAGCTGCGCGGCCGAGACCGGCGTCGCCTCGATGCCGAGCGACTCCTTGTTCAGGCGCCCGAACAGCTCGTTGATGACCCAGTTGGCAGCCGCCTTCCCGTCGCGGCCGCGCGCCACGGCCTCGTAGTAGTCGGCAGACGCCCGCTCGGCCACGAGCACGCCCGCGTCGTAGGCCGAGAGTCCGTAATCGGAGACGAAGCGCGCCTTCTTGGCGTCCGGCAGTTCCGGGAGCCCTACGGCGAGCCCGTCCACGAAGGCCTGGTCGAATTCCAGCGGCAGCAGGTCCGGGTCGGGGAAGTAGCGGTAATCGTGCGCCTCCTCCTTGGAGCGCATCGAGCGCGTCTCGCCCTTGCCCGGATCGAACAGGCGGGTCTCCTGGCTGATCGTGCCGCCGTCCTCGATGATCGCGATCTGGCGCCTGGCCTCGGTCTCGATCGCCTGCCCGATGAAGCGGATGGAGTTGACGTTCTTGATCTCGCAGCGGGTGCCGAGCGGGTCGCCGGGCTTGCGCACCGAGACGTTCACGTCGGCGCGCAAGCTCCCCTTCTCCATGTCGCCGTCGCAGGTGCCGAGGTAGCGCAGGATGGTGCGCAGCTTGGTCACGTAGGCCCGCGCCTCCTCCGAGGAGCGCAGGTCCGGCCGGGAGACGATCTCCATCAGCGCGACGCCGGAGCGGTTGAGGTCCACGAAGCTCTGGGTCGGGTTCTGGTCGTGGAGCGACTTGCCCGCGTCCTGCTCCAGGTGCAGGCGCTCGATGCCGACCGTGATGGTCTCGCCCTCGGGCAGGTCGACCAGCACCTCGCCCTCGCCGACGATCGGGTCCTTGTACTGCGAGATCTGGTAGCCCTGCGGCAGGTCCGGGTAGAAGTAGTTCTTGCGGTCGAAGACCGAGCGCAGGTTTATCTTTGCCTTGAGCCCCAGCCCGGTGCGCACGGCCTGGGCGACGCATTCGGCGTTGATCACCGGCAGCATGCCGGGCATGGCCGCGTCCACCAGGGAGACGTGGTCGTTGGGCTCGGCCCCGAACTCGGTGGAGGCGGCGGAGAACAGCTTCGAGCGGCTGGTGACCTGGGCATGGATCTCCATGCCGATCACCACCTCCCAATCGTGCAATCCGCCCTTGATCAGCTTCTTCGGGTTCACGGGGGCCGTCATGGCTCGTTCTCTCGTGCGCCGCGCGGGCGGCCTCGTCAGGCTGCTGTGTAGGAACCGGCCGCCGGGCCGGTCAAGCCACGCCGGGCCGGCTCGCGGCCAGGGTCACGGCGGGCCCGTTGGGAAAGTCCGGCCAGTCGGCGATGATCGTGGTCCGGCTCAGGCCGAACCGGGCCAGGATGGCGAGGATCGCCGGCAGGTCGAGCCAGTGGGTGCGGGGCCGGTTGCCGCCCCAGAACGTCCCCTGCCCGATCCCGACATAGGTGAACTCGTAGAGGGTCAGATCCAGACCGTGGCCCCGGTAGGGGCGCGGCTTGAGGTGCTTCAGGCGGGGCTGGTCGCGCACGTAATGCGTCCAGATGAAGAGCCGGTCGCTGCGCCCGGCCGCGAGCCGGATCAGCTCCACCGGGTCGAGCATGTGGTAGAGGATGCCGCAGCAGAAGATCAGGTCGTAGCGCGGGCCGGGCTCCGCGAGATGGGCCGCCACGTCCCCGAGCAGGAAGGTCGAGCGGTTCAGCCCGAGCATGTTCTTGACGATCAGGGACTTCACGAAGGCGTCGGTGTTCGATTCGATCCCGAGCACGCTGCGGGCGCCGAGCCGTTCGAGCTGGTAGCTGTGGGCGGCCTCCAGGGGCCCGAGTTCGAGGATGTCGTAGCCTTCGAAGCGTCCGTCCCGGCCGAGATGCTCGGCGGCCTGGCGCGGGCGCGGATCGGTGGAAAAGCCCGGCACCCCCTGCCGCGGAAAACTCGGATCGACCTCGCCGAGGTCCGAGGCCCAGCGGCCGTCGAACAGGTCATAGGCGTTGCGGTGGCTCGGCACCCCGGTGACGAACTGCTTCCTGGTCGTCGCCATCGGCCCGTGCTGCCCTCCTGCGGCATGTCGGGAAACGGGTGATGCGTGGGCGGAGCGCCGGACGGCGACGCCGTCGTCCGGTGGAGAGTGACCGCCCCGTCGCGATCGATCAAGCCAAGGCCCCGGCGCGCAGGACGGCGCCGGCGTCCGGCAGGTCGCGCAGCGACCGGCACATGCCCATAACCTCCCGGGTGCGGGCGTCGGGCAGGATACCCTCGGCGAGGTCCGAGAACTTGCGCTCCAGCTGCGCGTCGGTCATCGGCGTCTCGACGCTGCCGATGGCGTGCTCGATGAAGCGGTGCACTGTCCGGCCGTCGTCCAGGGTCACGGTCATGTCCACCTGGGCCGCGGCGATGCCCGGCGTGACCACCGGCACGATCTTCTGGCGGAGCGCCACCACGGCCGGGTCGGCCACCGCCCGGTCGCTGAACTGCTTCTCCCCGCCCGCGCCCTCGACGAAGGCCACGGCGGCGGCGTGGTAGATGCTGAACTTGCCCTCCAGGCCCGATTTCGGCGCCGTCTTGCCGGTCAGCTCCAGCACCAGGGGATGGACCTTGAGATCGACCCGCGCGATCCGGTCGGGGCTGATCCGCTCCTGGTCGCGGATCTGGATCGCGGCGTCGATGGTCGGGTGCATGACGATGCCGCAGGCGAAGGGCTTGTAGGTGTTGAGCAGGGTCTCGTAGCGGGTGCCCAGCCCCTCGGTGATCTCCCGGTAATCCTGCTTGGTGGAGACGGTGTTGGCCCAGCCGCGCTTGGCCTCGATCATCCCGTCCGAGCTGGTGTAGCCCTTGGCCGCCAGGATCGCGGCGAACAGGCCGTTCGAGGCGGCCCGGCCCGGATTGAAGCTCTTGTTCATGGAGCCGAAGGATTCGCGCAGACCCACCGGCTGCGAGGCCGCGAGCCCCAGCGCATAGACCATCTGCTGCTCGGTGAGCCCCATCAGCCGGCCCGCCGCGGCGGCAGCCCCGAAGACCCCGGCGGTGCCGGTGATGTGCCAGCCCACGTCGTAGTGGTTCGGATAGACCGCGTTGCCGATCCGGCATTCGGCCTCGATCCCGAGGACCAGGGCGTTGAGGAACTCGGCGCCCGAGACCGGCTTCATCGCGGCGTAAGCCAGGATCGCCGAGGCTACGGGGCCGGCCGGGTGGATCACCGTCTTCAGGTGGGTGTCGTCGTAGTCGAAGATGTGGCTCGACACGCCGTTGAGGAAGGCGGCGTTCATGATGTCGAAGCGCTCCGGCCGCCCGAACAGCCCGGCCTGGGGCGGCCCCGAGAAGGGCTGGAGCGCCGCGACGGCCACGTCCAGGGTCTCATGATGGGAGCCGCCGACGGCGACGCCGACCCAGTTGAGGAAGGTGCGGGTCGCCTCCTTGCGCACCGCCTCGGGCAGGTCCTCGTAGCGGGCGGAGACGACGTAGCGGGCGAGCGTCCGGGTCACGTCCTTCGGCGCCGGCGAAGGCGGGGGCGCCTCCGCGGTCTTCGCGACGGCCGACGCCCCCGGCGCCCCGGCCAGGGCGAGCCCGGCGGCACCGAGCAGCACGCGGCGGTTCAGGCTCGACATGGCGTTTCCTTCGGCGACTTTTCGTTCTGGCGCGGGCGATGCGCTCCCGTGGCGGGAAGTAGGGCGCCCGGGCAGGCCGGCGCGGGGCGGCTCGTTTCAATCGCCGGCGGCTGAAAGACCGGCCGCCGCTGGTTCGGGACCGGGCGCGCGCATTGCTTGCCTCCGATCCGGCCGGCTACGATCCCGGCCGCGCCCGAGGTGGCGCTCTTGGCGCTCTTGGCGCTCCTGGCGATGCGGTGCTTTCATCGATGAGACGCATACCGACGATCATCCTGGCATGCGGCCTGGTCTTGGCACTGTCGATGCCGTCGCGCGCAGGCGGCCGCATCAATGGGCCGTTCGTCGGCAAGCACCAGGACTACCAGCGGGCGGTCGCCACGGTCATCCTGAACCGGATGCTGAACACCCGCTACAGGTCCGAGAGCGGCGGCGTCGCCCTCCTCGCCCTCCGCCTGGACCGGTCGGGGACCGTCACGAAGACGACGTTGGCGCGGAGCTCCGGCTCGCCCGACATCGATTCCCTGGCCCGCGCGACCGTCCCGGTCGGCTTCGCGTTCCCGCCCTTCCCGGAGGGCATGGAGGCCAGGGAGATCGACATCACGGTTCCTCTGCGCTTCGGGGCGCGGCCCTGAATCGGCATCACGTCACGCGCCGAACGCGCTTCGCTTTGCGGAGGCTCCACCCGTCCGGGGAAACGCGCGCGTCGGGAATCGAAGGGATGACGGGCGCCGTCGATGGCGCCGCCTAGAGCGCACTTCGACGAAGTGGATACCGGTTCGTCGTGAAAGTGCGTGTCAAAACAAAGACCTGGAGCCGTGGCCCGACCCAACTTGGTCGGGCACGGCTCTAGCGGATCAGCGAGACCGCGCCGCTGCCATGGCGTTCGATCCGGCCGTCGAGTTCGAGCAGGGCGGTCTGGACCACGCGCACCGACAGGCCCGTGGCGCGGGCGAGTTCGTCCGTGCCGATCGGGCTGGGGCTGAGCATCGCCACGAGGCGACCGCGCTCGTCGGCGGGCTCGACCGGGTCCTCGGTCTCCAGCGACGGCGCCGGCCGGGGGATGGTGATGCCGTCGATGTCGATCTCGTCCCAGAACAGCGGCTGGTCGGCCAGTTCCGGGCGGTCCGCGGCGGGCGCCCCCCCGCCCTCGATCAGGGGCGCGATCACGCCCAGGACGTGGTCCACCTCCGCCACCAGGGTCGCCCCCTGGCGGATCAGGTCGTTGGTGCCCTCCGCCCGCGGGTCCAGCGGCGAGCCCGGCACGGCAAAGACCTCGCGGCCCTGTTCCAGGGCGAAGCGCGCGGTGATGAGCGAGCCGGAGCGGCGGGCGGCCTCGACCACAACCGTGCCGTAGGCCAGCCCCGAGATGATGCGGTTGCGCCGGGGGAAGTCCCGTCCGCGCGGCTCCCAGCCCATCGGCATCTCCGCCACCACGGCGCCGCCGGCTTCCAGGATCGCCTCGACCAGGGCGGCGTGGTTGGCGGGATAGATCCGGTCGTGGCCGCCGGCCAGGACCGCAACGGTGCCCGTGGGCATGGACGCCTTGTGGGCGCGGGCGTCGATGCCGCGGGCGAGCCCCGAGACGACGACGAGGCCGGCCTCGCCCAGGCCCCGCGCCAGCCGCTCGGTGAAGGCGAGCCCCGCGGCCGAGGCGTTGCGCGAGCCGACGATGGCCACCGCCGGCTGCGCCAGGGCGGAGGCGGCACCGCGCACGGCGACCAGTGGGGGCGCGGAATCGGCGGCCTGGAGGAGGGCCGGATACGCGGCCTCGCCGGTGGCGACGAGGCGGGCGCCGAGTCGCGCGGCCCCCGCGATCTCGGCCTCCGCCGCGGCCCGTGTCGGCGGGACGACCGCCTTGCCCTTGCGCCGGGTCAGTTCCGGCAGGGCGTCGAGGGCGGCGGCGGCGCCCCCGAAGCGGTTGATCAGGGTGCGGAAGGTGCGCGGGCCGACGCCCTCCGTGCGGATCAGCCGGAGCCAGTCGACCCGCTGGGCGTCGCTGAGTTGCATCGCGTCCCCCGACCTCCACGGGTCATATCGGCATGTGATGAGCCTGACTCATCATATGTCGCCCGCGCGACTGCGCGGCCGCGGGCATCCGCCGGACGCGCCGAACCCGACCATCGGTCGGGTTCGGCGCGCACAAGTATTCTTCAGCCCTTCTGCCCGATTCGACCCTCGCTGCCGTCGAGCAGCCGCCGGATGTTGGGCGCGTGCTTCAACCATAGCAGCAGGCCGAGCGCGAGGAACAGCAGCGCCTCGGCGGGCCGGTGCAGCGCCCACAGGACGAGGGGCGTGGCGGCGGAGGCCGCGAGCGCGGCCAGCGACGAGTATTTCAGGGTGAAGGCGAGGCCGAGCCAGATCGCGGCGAAGGCCGCCACAGCCAGCGGGCTCAGGGCCAGCAGCACGCCGATGAAGGTCGCGACCCCCTTGCCGCCCTTGAAGCCGAGCCAGACCGGGAAGAGGTGGCCGAGGAAGGCGCCGAGCCCGGCCGCCAGCGCCGGACCCTCGCCGAACTGCCTGGCGAGGAGCACCGCGGCGGTGCCCTTCAGGGCGTCGCCGAGCAGGGTCGCGGCGGCCAGCCCCTTGCGGCCGGTGCGCAGCACGTTGGTCGCGCCGATGTTGCCCGAGCCGATCGCGCGCACGTCGCCGAGCCCGGCGAACTTCGTCAGGATCAGGCCGAACGGGATCGAGCCGAGCCCGTAGCCGAGGAGCAGGCAGCCGGCGGCGTAAGGCGTGGCGAGGTCGGCGGCCTCCATCACGCGGCCGCCGCGAAGTCGGGGCCGCGGTGGACGATGCGTCCGCCGACCATCGTCAGCACGGCCGCCCCCTGGAGGCGGCCCTCGTCGAAGGGCGAGTTCTTGGAGCGGGATTTCAGGTCGCGCTTGTCGAGGACGTAGGGAACGTCCGGGTCGATCAGCACGAGGTCGGCGGGCGCGCCCACCGCGAGCCGGCCGGCCGCGCGGCCGAGGATGCCGGCCGGGTTGGCGGTCAGCGCCGCCAGCAGCCGCATCAGGGAAACGTCCCCGGTGTGGACGAGGCGCAAGCTCGCGCCCAGCAGGGTCTCGATGCCCAGCGCCCCGTCCGCGGCCTCGGCGAAGGGCAGGCGCTTGGTCTCCACGTCCTGCGGGTTGTGGTCGGAGACCACCACGTCGATCACGCCCGCGTTCAGGCCCGCCACCACCGCATGCCGGTCGGCCTCGCTGCGGAGCGGCGGCGAGAGCCGGCAGAAGGTGCGGTAATGCCCGATGTCGCCCTCGTTCAGGACGAGGTTGTTGACCGAGACGCCGCAGGTGACGGGCAGGCCGGCGTCCTTGGCCCGGCGCACGATCTCGACGGAATCGGCGCACGAGATCATCGCCGCGTGGTAGCGGGCGCCGGTCAGCCGCACGAGGCGGATGTCGCGCTCCAGCATCACGGTCTCGGCCTCGCGGGGAATGCCGGCCAGCCCCAGGCGGGAGGCGAGTTCGCCCTCGTTCATCACGCCCTCGCCGACGAGGTCCGGCTCCTCGACGTGCTGCATCACCAGGGCGCCGAAATCCCGCGCGTAGGTCAGCGCCCGGCGCATCACCTGCGCGTTGGTGACGGCGCGCAGGCCGTCCGTGAAGGCCACCGCGCCGGCCTCCTGGAGCAGGCCGAACTCGGTCATCTCCCGGCCGGCGAGCCCCTTGGTGATCGCGGCCGCGGGCAGCACGCCGACGCAGGCCGTGTCGCGGGCCCGGCGCAGTACGAAGTCCACGATCGCCGGTCCGTCGATGACGGGGTTGGTGTCGGGCATGCAGACCAGGGTGGTGACGCCGCCGGCCGCCGCCGCGGCGCTGGCCGAGGCCAGGGTCTCCCGGTGCTCGGCGCCGGGCTCGCCCACGAAGGCGCGCATGTCGATAAGGCCGGGGGCGAGGACATGGCCGCCGCAATCGATCGTTCGGCAGTCCTCCGGCGCGCCGGGCCGCGGGCCCCAGGCCACGTCACCGATGCGCCCGTCGCGGATCAGGATCGAGCCGGGGCCCTCGCGGCCGGAGGCCGGATCGCAGAGATGGGCGTTGGTGAGGAGGACATGGGCGCTCATCGCAGTTCCCTCGCCCGCGAGGAGGCCGGTCTGGCGCGCTCGGATTTCGGCGGCATCGTCACCCTGCCATCGCCTCGAACTCCGGAATCTGCACGACGATCACGGCATGGCCGGCGGAGAGCGCTTCGCGAACCTCCGCATCCTGCTTCAGGTCCTCGATCGAGCGCGCCCTCGGCAGGGCTTCGTTCTCGGTCTGGGCGTCCTCGATCCAGAGGCGCAGCACGTCCGGGGCGCGGTCCAAGGCGATATCCGCCGTTTCTCCCGCCGTGGCGCAGCCGGGCAGATCGGGAAACCAGATGCCCCAGAGGGAGCCGGGGTCCCTCTCGAGGATGCCGAGATACCGGATCATCGCGTCACCTTCCCTGCTCCAGCCAGCCCGCCTGACCTGCGATGCTCCGCGCCGTGCCGAGCGGAAGGTTGCCGCGCCCGTGAGGGACGGGAATCCGGCCCGGCTTGGTAGGATGCTTGTAGACGTCGTGGTCACCGGTCGCCACTCGGACGGTCCAGCCTTCGCGCTCCAGACGCTTCCCGATCGCCCGCAGGTCGAGCTCGGAGGTGCGGGGAGGCATCGTACCGATCCTGTCGCCCTACGCATTCGGCAGATGCATCGCCAGGGCCTCCAGCACGGCCATGCGCACGGCCACGCCCATCTCCACCTGCTCACGGATCAGCGACTGCGCCCCGTCCGCGATCTCGGAGGAGATCTCGACGCCGCGGTTCATCGGGCCGGGATGCATGACCAGGGCGCCGGGTGCGGCCAGCGCCAGCTTGTCTGCGTCGAGGCCGTAATAGCGGAAGTACTCCTTCACCGAGGGCACGAAGGAGCCGTTCATGCGCTCGCGCTGGAGGCGCAGCATCATCACGATGTCGCAGCCCGAAAGCCCCTTGCGCATGTCGGTGAAGACCTCGACGCCGAAGCGCTCGATCCCGGCGGGCAGCAGCGTCGAGGGGCCGATCACCCGGACGCGGGCGCCGAGGGCCTGGAGCAGGATGATGTTCGAGCGGGCGACGCGGGAATGCAGCACGTCCCCGCAGATCGCGATCCGCAGGCCCTCGATCCGCCCGGTGTTGCGGC
>NZ_BPRB01000251.1 GCF_022179685.1 Methylobacterium trifolii | reverse complement strand
CGGCGAGGCCGTCGTGGCGAGCCTGGCGGCCCATGCCGCACGGTTCGACCTGGGCAGCGTCGACGTGGACCTGCTCAAGGTCCTCTACGAATCCCTGATCGATCCGGAGCAGCGCCACGACCTCGGCGAGTACTACACGCCGGACTGGCTGGCCCGGAAGGTGGTGCGCCGGGCCTTTGAGGCGCCGGCGCGGCAATCCTGCCTCGACCCGTCCTGCGGCTCCGGCAGCTTCCTGTTCCACGCCATACGCCTCAAGCGCGATGCTCTCGTCGCCGAAGGCGTCCCGGCCGAGGCGGTGGCGGCGCGCTGCTGCGCCACGGTCACCGGGCTCGACGTGCATCCCGTCGCCGTCATCTTCGCCCGCGTCACCTACCTGCTCGCCCTCGGGGAGGCGCTCTTGAACCGCGACGGCGACATCTCGCTGCCGGTCTATCTGGGCGATGCGCTGCAATGGAACGTCCGGCGCGAGGGGTTGGAGCAGGACCTCGTCGTCGAGGTGCCGCGCGATCCGCGCGAGGGCAAGAAGGGCGCGCCCTTGCTGCGCTTTCCCCTCCCGCTCTGTGCCGATCCGGCCCTGTTCGACCGGGTAGTCGCCGACATGCACGATGCCAGCGAGGACGGCCGGACGCCCGAAGCCTTCGTCCGCGGCCTCGCGGCGCTCGGCGTGCCTCCGGACCAGTTCGACACCCTGCGCAGCACCTATGCCACCTACGACCGCCTGCGCCGGGCCGGGCGCGACCACGTCTGGGGCTTCTTCGCGCGCAACCTCAGCCGTCCCGTGGCGATCTCGGACGGGGCACGGGTCGACGTGGTCATCGGCAACCCGCCCTGGCTGTCCTACCGCTTCATGTCGGCCGACATGCAGGCCCGTTTTCGCGAGACGGCGCGGCGGCTCGGGATCTGGGTCGGCCCCGACGAGGCCCGCCTCGTCACCCAGACCGACCTCTCCGGGCTGTTCTTCGCCCGCGCGGCCGAACTCTACGCCCGCAGGCCCGGCCGCGGCCGGCGGGGCGGGCGCGTCGCCATGGTCCTGCCCCTCGCCGTCCTGAGCCGCGGCCAGTACCGCGCCTTCCGCACCGCCGCCTGGACCGGGGTCGACGTCGCCTTCACCGAGGCCTGGGTGCTCGACAATCAGGCGGTCGCGCCCCTGTTTCGCGTGCCCACCTGCGTCCTCTTCGCCACCGTGACGGCGGGCGCCCCGCAGGCCACCCCGGCACGCGTGACGGCGTTTGCCGGACGCCTGCCCTTCAAGGACGCGCCGGAGGAATTGGCCGACCGCTTCCTCCGGCGTCTCGACGCTCCGGCTCCGCCGCCAGTCGATTTCGTGGCCGAATCGCCCTACCGCACCCGGTTTCGACAGGGCGCCACCCTGGTCCCGCGCATGCTGTGCTTGGTGGAGAGGGCTGAGCCGGGACGGCTGGGTATCAACCAAGCGGCGCCGATGGTTCGGAGCCGGCGATCGTCGCTCGAAGACCCCCGATACAAGGCGTTGGAGTCCCTGCACGGCTCGATCGAGCGGGATTTCCTCCGGCCCGTCTACTTGGGCGAATCGATCGCTCCCTTCCGGGTGCTCCGAACGGTCGAAGGCATCATACCGGTCGTGCCGGCCGACACCATGGTCGATGCGGTCCGAGCGGGCGACCGCGGCTTCCTGCGTCTGGCTACGTGGCTCAGGAGAGCCGAAGCCCTGTGGATGCAGCAAAGCGCGGGCAACCGGACCCTGACGCAACGGTGGGACTTCCACCGCGGCCTGACCAATCAGTTCCCGATCGCGGGCCTGCGCGTCATGTTCGCGGCTTCCGGCGTGCAACCGGCCGCCGTACTCGTGCGCGAGGCTGTCGGTGTCATCGAGCATGCCGTCTACTGGACGGAGACGCGCGACGAGAGCGAAGGATACTATCTGGTCGCCGTCCTGAACAGCGAAGCGGCCAGGGCGCGCGTCGCGCCGATGCAGGCGCGCGGCGAACAGGGCGCACGCCATTTCGACAAGCTGATGTTCACCTTGCCGATCCCGCGGTTCGATGCCGGCGAGCCGGTCCACGCGGCGCTCGCGGCCGAAGCGCGGGCCGCCGAGGGCGTGGCCGGGGCGGTCGCGCTGCCGGAGGGGGCGACGTTCCAGCGGGCGCGCCGTGCGATCCGTGATGCGCTGCGGGCGGACGGGGTGGCCGGCCGCATCGACGCCCTGGTGACGGCCCTTCTGGGCCCGGACCCGAACGGGCCGCCGATCGAGGCGCCCACGGGGGCGGATGCCGTGCGTGGGACTGCGGAGCCCGTCGACGCCTGACCGGGTGCCCCTTGGCTGGGGCCGGCAGCCGTCTATCTCTGCGAGGGTCCGCGACGGCGCCGTCGACCGCGCCGATCGCGCGGTGACGCCGCGTGCCGCCCGACCCGCAGACGAGGAGCCAGACGTGGAGGAAGATCATCGCGCTGCCCTGCACAGGCGGATGCGCGAGATCGCCGTCGCCACCGGCGAGGCGGCCGGCGCCTGCCTGCCCGGCCTTCTCGCCCGGCTCCATCACCATCGCAGCCGACTGCCCGGAAGCCGCCTGCTGGCGCCCTATCGGCGCTGGCGCGTCCGCCATCTGGCGAGGGCCGTGGACGAGGCCCGCCTCCACGTCGAAGAGGGGCGGCTCGCCCGCCTCGGTGGTCTCGACGGACGGCGCTGACGGGCTTGGATTTGCCAGCCGGCCCGGCGCTCGGGCAAAGCTCGGCGCTTCCATCCTCCGGCGTGCCGCGCCGGACACCTGCGGAGACCGCATCCTTGACCCTTCAGACCTCGCGCTGCCCCGATCACGACATCGACCCGCTCTTCCTCGAACGCTGGTCGCCCCGCGCCTTCACCGGCGAGGCCCTGCCGGAATCCGAATTGCTGCGGATGATCGAGGCGGCCCGCTGGGCGCCGTCCTCCTACAACTCGCAGCCCTGGCGCTTCCTCTACGCCCTGCGCGACGGCCCGCACTGGGACGCGTTCTTCGACCTGATCGTGCCCGGAAACCGGACCTGGGTGAAGGACACCGGTGCGATCCTGTTCCTGGTCTCGAACGAACGCATGAAAGTCGGCGACGACCTCAAGCCGTCCTGGAGCCATTCCCTCGATGCGGGCGCGGCCTCGATGGCCTTCCAGCTCCAGGCGATCCGCCAAGGCTGGCACGCCCACGGCATGGGCGGCTTCGACCACGCCCGGGCGCCGGGCGTGCTGAACGTGCCGGAGCGGCATCGGGTCGAGGCCGCCTACGCGGTCGGCCGCGCGGTGGCGCAGGACGACCTCAGCGACGAGCAGCGGGTGAACGAGACCCCGAACGGGCGCCGGCCGATCGGCGACTTCGCCTTCCCGGGCGGGTTCCCGGCTCGCGAGGACTGACCTAGCCGCCCGTGACGCTCATGTGCCGCGGCACGGCCGCCGGCCGTTGGCGTTCGATGACGAAGTCGTGGCCCTTCGGCTTGCGGGAGATGGCCTCGACGACGGCCTGCGTCACCAGGGCGTCGTCGGGCGAGGCGCGCAGGGCCGCCCGCAGGTCGGCCGCGTCCTCCTGGCCGAGGCACATGTAGAGCTTGCCCGTGCAGGTCAGGCGCACGCGGTTGCAGCTCTCGCAGAAATTGTGGGTGAGCGGCGTGATGAAGCCCAGGCGTCCGCCGGTCTCCTCCACCCGAACGTAGCGAGCCGGGCCGCCCGTGCGGTCCGGGAGCGGCGTGAGGGTGTAGCGGCTCTCCAGCCGGGCGCGGGCGACCGAGAGCGGCAGGAACTGGTCGGTGCGGTCGCCCTCGACCTCGCCGAGCGGCATCACCTCGATCAGCGTCATGTCCATGCCGAGCCCGTGGGCCCAGGCGACCATCCCGGCGATCTCGTCCTCGTTGACGCCCTTGAGCGCGACCGCGTTGATCTTGACCCTGATGCCGGCAGCGCGCGCCGCCGCGATCCCGTCGAGCACCACCTGGAGGTCGCCCCGCCGGGTGATCGCGCGAAATTTCTGCGGGTCGAGGGTGTCGAGGGAGACGTTGACGCGGCGCACGCCCAGGGCCGCCAACTCGCCGGCGAAGCGCCCGAGTTGGGTGCCGTTGGTGGTCAGCGTCAGTTCATCGAGCGTGCCCGCGTCGAGGTGCCGCGACAGGCCGCGGAACAGGTGCATGATGTCGCGCCGCATCAACGGCTCGCCGCCGGTGATGCGCAGCTTGCGCACGCCGCGGGCGATGAACACGCCGCAGAGCCGCTCCAGTTCCTCCAGGGTCAGCAGGTCGCGCTTGGGCAGGAACTGCATCTCCTCGGACATGCAGTAGACGCAGCGCAGGTCGCAACGGTCGGTGACGGAGATGCGCAGGTAGGTGATCGCCCGCTGGAACGGGTCGACCAACGGCGCGGCGGCGTCGGTGCGCGGACTCCACATGCGGGACTCGGAACTCTTCTGCGACGTGATTTCCGCTGTGCGGTCTCGTGACGAACCTAGCATGGATCGGCATATGATGGGGTGGAGGCATCCGGGCAAGCGCTGCCTGGGATACCAGACAAGGAGTCTCACGTGAGCGAGGAACGCTGGCCGACCGAGATCCGCCTGTCCGCCGACAAGCGGGTGCTCAACGTGGCCTTCGACGACGGCGGGCGCTTCGCCCTGCCGGCGGAATACCTGCGGGTGTCGAGCCCCTCGGCCGAGGTGCAGGGGCACTCGCCGGCCGAGCGCAAGGTGATCGGCGGCAAGAGCGCGGTCGCGATCCTCGCGGTGCAGCCGGTCGGCAACTACGCGGTCAAGCTCGGCTTCGACGACATGCACGACACCGGCATCTTCGGCTGGGGCTACCTCTACGAACTCGGCCGCGAGTACGGCAGCCGCTGGCAGACCTACCTCGCCGAACTGGCCGAGCGCGGCCTCGACCGCGAGACGGCGCGCACCGCCCCGGCCAAGGCGGGCTGCGGGACCGGGTGCGGGTGCCACTGAAGCATCGGCGGAAACGTGAAAGGGCCGGCGGTCAAGCCGGCCCTTTCGATCATTCGATTTCGCCCTCGCTCCCGGGCCCGAAAAAGCCCGGACGCGGTCAGCGCTGGACGACGACCCGGGTCCCGACCTTGGCGCGGGTGTAGAGGTCGATCACGTCCTCGTTGGCCATGCGGATGCAGCCCGAGGAGACCGCGGTGCCGATGGTCTCCGGCTCGTTGGAGCCGTGGATGCGGTAGATCGAGCCTCCGAGGTACATCGCGCGGGCGCCGAGCGGGTTCTCGATGCCGCCCTTCATGAAGCGCGGCAGGTCGGGACGACGGCGCAGCATGGTCGACGGCGGGCGCCAGTCCGGCCATTCCTTCTTCATCGTGATGGTCTGCACGCCGCCCCAGGTGAAGCCCGGCCGGCCGACGCCGACGCCGTAGCGGAGCGCCTGGCCGCCGCCCATGACGTAGTACAGCCGCCGCTCGGCGGTGGAGACGACGATGGTGCCGGCACCGTAGGGGCCGTTATAGGCCACCGTCTCGCGGGCGATCGCCGACATCTGCGGCACGGCGGAGGCCATCGGGTCGGCGGTGTTGAGGGAGGCGTTGGCGGTGGGCACGGCCACCGCCTGCGGGCGCACGCGCACCGACAGGGCGTTGTCGAGGGGCTGACGGGTCAGCGGATCGATCTCGTAGGCGAGCGCGGGCGCGGCCCATGCGGAAACCGCGCAGGCGAACCCGATGAGGGCGGGGACGGAACGGCGCATCAAAGCCTCTCGAAGGCAGGCGAGGTCTGTGGGAACACGGTGGATAACTGGCGGCACGATGCCGGACCGAGCGTCGCCAAGGGGTAAACGACGGGGGGCTAAAGCCAAGCCTAAAACCGGCCCGGGCGACCGATCCGACCCCGTCGTGACTCGATGGCCACACTGTGGCAGCTTTGCCGTAAGCGCCGGACCGTTCGGCGATCCGCAGTGCGGCGACGCGGGTTTCCGGGATCGACGCGGCGCCTGTGAACATGGCGCAAATGCGGCACCGGCGAGGCAATGATCCCGGCCTGGTCTGCGGGTCTATCCAGCCGCAAGGCAAGGTCGTTGGGCGGGCGACACCCGGCAGCGTTTGTATTCAAGATGCCCGCTCGCACGGATGCAGGCAGCGCCACCTCCGGCTATGGCTGCCGTCGCCCGTTCCCTGAGACCGCGGGCCACCTATTGAAAGCGCGTTCCTCGGCGAGGGACGCGCTTTTCCTTTGTCGACCGATACGCGTCAGCGGCGCTCGACGCGCACGGGCAGGCCGCCCTTGGGTTGCAGGCTGATGCCGCCGAAGGGGACGACAGGCCCGTCCGAGGCGAGGCGGAAGCGGAAGCGCCGGCCGAGCACCGCGATCACGCTCAGCATCTGCGTCATCGCGAAGGAGGCGCCGATGCACACCCGCGGGCCGACGGCGAAGGGGATGTAGGAGAAGCGTGGGCGCCCCGCACTGTTCGCCTCGGTGAACCGCTCGGGATCGAAGCGGTCCGGATCGGTCCAGAGCTTGCGGTGCCGGTGGACGATCCAGGGCATGACGGCGACGAACGCGCCCCGCGGCACCCGGTGGCCGCACAATTCGTCCTTGGCCGCCGCCTGCCGCAGGATCGCGGGGATCGGCGGATAGAGCCGCATCACCTCGTCCAGCACCCTGCGGGTGTAGGGCAGGCGGGTCAGGTCGTCGGGCTCTGGGGCGCGGCCCGGCATTGCGGCATCGAGTTCGGCGTGGAAGCGGGCCTCCACCTCCGGGTGCAGGGCGAGCAGATACCAGATCCAGGTCAGCGCCCGCACCGAGGCCGCCCCGCCCGCGATCAGGCTCGCGGCCTCGTCCCGCACCTCGTCCCGCGGGAGCAGGTCCCCCGTCTGCCGGTCGCGGGCATGGGCGAGGCGCCAGAGCAGGTCCTGGGAGCCGGCATAGCCCTCGGCCTGGCGTGCCTCGATCATGGCGTGCAGCTGCGCGTCGAGCAGCGGCAGCGCCGGGTCGCGGCGGTGGTGTACGAGGCGCTCGGCAAGCCAGGCGGGCTTGGGGATCAGGTCGATGGAGCGCGGCTTGTGCGGCACCTTCGAGAGCCAGCGCAGGATCGGGATGCCGGCCGGGTCGCCCCCGGTGACGACCTGGTTCCACAGCAGGGTCGAGAGCCCGCCGACCCAGCGCTCGATGTCGATCGGCACGGACGGGTCGGCCGCCGCGATCTGGTCGGCGGTCTGCTCGGCGAGCGCGATCAGGGCCGGAACGTCCGGCCGGATCGCGCGAGGGTCGATGGTCGGGGTCGCGACGCGCCGGTGCCGCCGCCAGGTCTCGCCTTCGCTGGCCAGCGTGCCCGTGCGCAGGTCGGTCTCGAACAGGCGCCGGATCGAGGTGACGCGGGGGTAGTTGTCGAACCGGTCGATCAGGACCTCTTTGATGGCGGCCGGGTCGCTGACGAAGAACACCGGGTGGGCGACGTAGCGGCGGGCCACGAACAGCTTGTCGAACAGTTCCTCGTCGCAGACGGCCAGCGAATTCGTCGCCACGGTCCTCAGCAGCGCGAGGGTGGAGAGGCGCTTGGCCGGCCGCGGCGGCATGCCGGGGATGGGCGCCTCCGCCGCTCGCGCGGGCGGCGCCGGTAGGACCGTGGCTGGGCTGGTCATGCGGTCGCTTCGCGGGCGGCGTGATCGGGCCGGAGGTCCGATCGCCCGCTTATCGCCGAGGGGCTAGGGTGCCGCAAGGGCCGCTTCCTACCGGTGGGCTTCCCTTTGAAATTCGGCTGACGATCCGCGATGCGAGGAACGCGGCCGTTCATACGGATGCCTGAACGAATGTTCGCATCGTTCGACCGCGGCCTGCCTCGCGGCATCTGCGATCGACGCCTGCAACGGAATGCCCGTCGGCGTTCGGTCAGGTATGGCCAGACCCATCACCAGCGATAGATCAAGCTTCCGATGACGGTGGCCGGCTGGTTGCGGTTGCAGAAGCCGAACGAGCAGGTGGTGTAGTTGCGGTCGAAGATGTTGTAGCCGTTGAGCTGTGCGCGGAAGCCCTTGTACTTCGGATCGAGCGCCGCGAAGTCGTAGGCGACCAGCGCGTCGTAGAGCGTCACGGCCGTGTTTCGCACCGTGTTCAGGTCGTCCGCGTAGCTCGTGCCGATGTAGCGGATGCCGCCGCCGATCTGGAGACCGCGCAGCGCCGAGGACGGCGGGAAGGCGTAGGTCAGGAACGAGGCGTAGGTGTCGCTGGGGATGCCAGAGACACGGTTGCCGTCGGCGGAGACGGTGTTGCCGCTTGCGTCGAAGGCGGTCTGGCTCAGGAAGCGGATGTCGACATGCGTGTAGGCGATCGTCAGGTTCGTGCCCGGCGCCAGGTTGGCCGTGGCCTCCACCTCGAACCCCTTCGAGCGCACGGCACCGCTGGCGGACTGGAACGTGATGCTGGTCGGATCGGTACGCAGGATGCTCGACTGGACGATGTCGAAGCCGGCGAACGCGGTCTGGATGTTGGTGCCGGGGATCAGGTACTTCACCCCCGCCTCGATCTGGTCGCCCGTGGCCGGCTTGAAGGCCTGGCCATTCCGATCGAGGCCGACCTGCGGCGTGAAGGTGGTGGCGTAGCTGGCATAGGGCACGAGCCCCGGGGCCAGGACGTAGCCCAAGCCCACGCGGCCGGTGAAGGCGGTGTTGTCCTGGCGCGAGACCGTGCTGTCGGGCGTGGCGCGACTGTCCTGGAAGACCGAATCGTAGCGCCCGTTCACGGTCAGGATGAAGTTGCCGAACTTGGCCTGGTCCTGCAGATAGACGCCGACCTGGTCCTGGGTCTGGCGCCCGGTGGCCCCGAGGGGCGGCGTCGCGATGAACTGCTGGCCGTAGTTGCGCGTGACGAGGTTCAGGTCCGGGACCGCGACGCTGTCACCGAAGTAGCTCCCGAAACGGCTGGTCAGGCTGTAGCGGGCGTAGTCGACGCCTCCGACCACGGTGTGGGCGACCGGGCCGGTGGCGAAGTGCCCCTCCAGCTGGTTGTCCAGGGTCTGCTGAACGAGGCCGTTGCGCTGGTAGCCGTTGTCCCGCGTAGCGACCGAGCGGTCCGCGTTGATGGAATTGATATCGACGTACTTCGCGCTCAGGAAGAGGCCGTAGTGCCGGAAGTTCTGTCGGAAGATCAGGTCCGGCGTGAACTTGTGCTCGAAGGCGTAGCCGACCCGGTACTGCGTCTGGTCGAGGCCGGCGAAGCGCGGATCGCCCATGTAGTATTTGCTCACGCGGAAACCGGGATCGTTGTAGAAGAAGGTCGTTGCCGGCGTGTTGGTGATCTGGAATTCGCTCAGGAACGTCAGCGTGGTGTCGGCCGACGGCTTCCAGGTGAAGGCCGGGGCGATGTTGAACTGGTCGTCGTTCGTGCCCAGCCCGATGAAGGTGCCGGCCTCCCGTCGCACGCCGGTGAGGCGGTAGGCCATGGTGCCGTCCGAGCCCTCGAGCGGGCCGCCGAGGTCGAAGTTGCCCTGGAAGCGGTCGAATCTGCCCGCCTGGAACTGCACCTCTCCGAAGGGCACGAAGACCGGGCGCTTGCTCGTTGCGTCGAGGATGCCGCCGGGCGAGCCGAGGCCGTAGAGGCCCGATGCCGGGCCGCGCAGGATCGTGACCGCCTCCAGCCCGTAGGGCTCGGTCTTCGGGTAGGCGAAGCCGCTGCCGATCACGCGCAGCCCGTCGCGGTAGATGCCCTGGTTGGTGAGCACGTCGAAGCCGCGGATGAAGATCTGGTCGAAGCGCGGATCGAAGCCCGATCGCGCGGTCGCGGCGCCGGGGATGTAGGCGACGGTGTCGGCGAAGGTCTGGACGTTGCGGTCGTTGAGCTGCTCGCGGGTGACGACCGAGACCGATTGCGGGGCCTCGATCAGCGGGGTGTTGGTCTTCGTCGCGGCCGTGGCGACCCGGGCCGTGTAGCCGGTGATCCCGGAAGGTCCGCCGCCGCCGCCGCTCGTGGCAGCCGTGCCGCCGTCGCCGCGGCTGAGGTTGCCGCCGCTTCCGCCCAAAGCCGGCCCCGGCGCCGTGGCCTCGACCGAGAGCTGATCGAGCTGCACGCTGGTGTCCTGTGCCGCTGCGGTCCCACCGAGGCAGGTCGTAGCCAGGAGCAGAGCGAGAAGGGAGTGGCGGTTCGACATGGGGCACGCTGACACGCGCCTTGAGCGGCGCATTCCCATGCTGATTGCCGTTCACGGACTCCCTGGCAAGCCGAAAACGTGTTGTAAACCACACACTTAGAGCGCTTCAAATCTGAAGGCGTTCTAAGCTGGGCTTGGTTTGTGACGACATGAATGCCGCTATGGCGCAATCATCCTCTTGTGCCGAGCGCCACTCGCCTCAGCAAAATATAACGCTGCTCGGCCGGATCTATTCCGGAAGTCGCGTGCCCCGAACGCGGTACTTCGAGACATCCGATCCGCGCCCCGGTCAGATCGGCAGCAGCCGGTCGAGCCGGATCGAATCTTGAACTGAGACACGTCCCCGTCGTCACGCGGCGTCGAGGCCCAGATCGATGATCGCCGCGCTGTGGGTGATCCAGCCGCAGGAGATCAGGTCCACGCCCGAGGCGGCCACGGCGCCCACCGTCTCGACGGTGATGCGGCCCGAGGCTTCCGCGAGCGCCCGGCCGTCGATCATCGCCACGGCGCGGGCCAGGGTCTCAGGCGTCATGTTGTCGAGGAGCACGGCGTCGGCGCCGACCGAGAGGGCCTCCTCGAGTTGCGCCAGGGTGTCGACCTCGACCTCGATCTTGACGAGGTGCCCGGCCCGCGCGCGGGCCCGCTCGATCGCCGGCACGATGCCGCCGGCGACCGCCACGTGGTTGTCCTTGATCAGCACCGCGTCGTCGAGGCCGAAGCGGTGGTTCGAGCCGCCGCCCGCCCGCACCGCGTGCTTCTCGAGCGCGCGCAGGCCGGGCGTGGTCTTGCGGGTGCAGACGATGGACGCCTTGCCGTGGGGCTTGGCGGCCGCGACGAGGCCGGCCGTGGCGGTGGCGACCCCGGACATCCGGCAAAGCAGGTTGAGGGCGACGCGCTCGGCCGTGAGGATGGCGCGGGCGGGGCCCGACAGCCGGATCACCACGTCGCCGGGGGCGACCGGGGCGCCGTCCCCGAGGACGATCTCGACCTTCACGGCCGGGTCGATCAGGGCGAAGGCGATCGCTGCGGCGTCGACGCCTGAGATCACACCGGCTTGGCGCGCGGCGATGACACCCTCCAGCCGGGCGTCGGCCGGGACGATCGCGTCCGTGGTGATGTCGCCGGCACGGCCGAGATCCTCGAGCAAGGCCGCGCGCACGACCGGTTCGACCAGGAGGCGGGGCAGGGGCAGGATCGATCCGGTCATCGGGCGAGAACCTCGAGGCTGCGCGCGGCGGCGCGAAGAGTCCCGGCCGCGATGGTCTCGGTGTGCCGGGGGGGCGCCGATTGCGGGAAATCGCTGCGCCAATGGGCGCCGCGGCTCTCCCGGCGGCCGAGCGCACTTGTCGCGACCATCAGGGCGGTCAGGGCGTCGTCGCAGGTCTCGGCCATGGGCGCGAGCCGGTCCACGGCCGCCTGCAACCCGGCAGCATCCCGCACGACACCGACTCGGGTCTCCATCACCGCGCGGATCTGAGACAGGTCGGAGCCGCCGCGCTCCGTCGCAGCCTCCGGCAGGGTCTGGCCGGGGGCGGGCGGGTCGAGGGCGTCGGCGATGAAGCCCGAGAAGGCCAGGGCCTCCAGCAGCGAGTTGCTGGCCAGCCGGTTCGCCCCGTGCAGGCCGGTCGAGGCCACCTCGCCGTTGGCGTAGAGGCCGGGCACGCTGCTCGCACCGGAGCCGTCCACGCGGATGCCGCCCATGTGGTAATGGGCCGCCGGCCGCACCGGGATGGGTTGCGTCGCCGGGTCGATGCCCGCAGCCTTGCAGAGGCCGGCGACGGTGGGGAAGCGCGTTGGCATCAGGGCGCCGAGGGCGCCACGGGTGTCGAGGTAGACCGTGCGGCCCCGGCCGAGAGCCTGGAAGATCGCGCGGGCCACCACGTCGCGCGGGGCGAGGTCGCCGCCGGCGATGCCGGCCATGACGGCCGCACCCGTCTCGTCGATCAACCGTGCGCCTTCGCCGCGCAACGCCTCGGTGGCCAGCGGCATCGGGTCCGCGCCCACCGCGATCGCTGTCGGGTGGAACTGCACGAATTCGAGGTCGCGCATCACCGCGCCGGCCCGTGCGGCCAGCGCCAGTCCGCGGCCCGTGGCGCCGCGCGGGTTGGTGGTCGAGGCGTAGAGCGCCCCGACGCCGCCTGTGGCGAGCACCACGGCGCGGGCCGGGATGCGGAAGCGGGCCCCGTCCCGCTCGCAGACCACGCCGGCCACCGCCCCGGCCTCGTCGCGCAGGAGGTCGCAGACGCCGGCCATCACCACCTCGATCGAGGGGGCGGAGAAGACGGCCCGGACGAGACCCTCCAGCACGCGGGCGCCGGTGGCATCGCCCCCCGAGCGCACGATGCGGCGGCGGCCGTGGGCGGCCTCCAGGCCCAGCGCCAGGGCGCCGTCCCCGTCGCGGTCGAAGGGCACGCCGAGGCCGACGAGCCAGTCGATCAGCCGCGGGCCCTCGGCCGCGACGCGCAGGGCCACCGCCGGATCGGTCAGGCCTGCGCCGGCGGCCTCGGTGTCCGCGGCGTGCAGGACGGCTGTGTCGTCGGCGCCGATCGCGGCCGCGATGCCGCCCTGGGCCCAGCCGGTGGCGGTGCCGAGGCCGAGCGGCGCGGCGCTGACCAGGATCACGGGGCGCGGGGCGAGACGCAGGGCGACGCCGAGCCCGGCGACACCCGC
Source organism: Methylobacterium trifolii (assembly GCF_022179685.1). Lineage (GTDB taxonomy): Bacteria > Pseudomonadota > Alphaproteobacteria > Rhizobiales > Beijerinckiaceae > Methylobacterium > Methylobacterium trifolii. The sequence goes on along the minus strand of NZ_BPRB01000251.1, from coordinate 11,802 downwards.
GCCGACCACGACGACCCGGTCGGCCGGGTTGCGGGCATGCGCGTTCATCAGGTGCGCACCGCCAGCATGCGCTCCACCGCGGCGCGCGCCCGGTCGGCCAGCGTCGGATCGACGGTGACTTCGTGCGTCATCGTCTCCAGGGCGCGGCGGATGTTCTTCAGGCTCATGCGCTTCATGTGCGGGCACATGTTGCAGGGCTTGATGAACTCGATGTCTGGGTTGGCCGCCGCGATGTTGTCGGCCATCGAGCATTCCGTCACCAGCACCACCTGGGACGGCCGCTTCTCCACGACGAAGTTCATCATCATCGCGGTGGAGCCCGAGAAGTCGGATTCGGCCACCACCTCGGGCGGGCATTCCGGGTGCGCGATCACGGTGACGCCGGGATAGCTCTCGCGCACCTCGCGGATGTCGGCGGGGGTGAAGCGCTCGTGCACCTCGCAATGCCCCGCCCAGGTCAGGATCTCGACCTCCGGCAGGATGGCCTGGACGTTCTGGGCCAGGAACTCGTCCGGGATCATCAGCACGCGCTTCACGCCGAGCGAGCGGATCACCTCCACGGCGTTGCCGGAGGTGCAGCACAAATCCGATTCCGCCTTCACCGCGGCCGAGGTGTTGACGTAGGTCACGATCGGCACGCCCGGATACTTGGCGCGCAGGCCGCGCACGTCCTCGGCCGTGATCGAATCGGCGAGCGAACAGCCGGCGGCCATGTCCGGGATCAGCACGGTCTTGGCCGGGTTCAACAGCTTGGCCGTCTCGGCCATGAAGTGCACGCCGGCCAGCACGATCACGTCGGCGTCGACCGTCACCGCCTCGCGCGCCAGCGCCAGGCTGTCGCCGACGATGTCGGCCACCGTGTGGAAGATTTCCGGCGCCTGATAGTTGTGGGCCAGGATGACGGCGTTGCGCTCGCGCTTGAGCCGGAGGATCGCCTCGACGTCCGGGGCGAGCGCAGGCCACTCGATGGCCGGGACGTGCCGGCTGACGCGGGCGTAGATCTCGGGCAGCGGCATTCCTCCGGGGAGGGGCGCGCCGGGCCGTGGGATCGGGAGACTGGTCGCCGCCATGGCGTCCTCCTTTATGCTCAGTTTGAGCATTCTGTCGCCTAACGTAGGGGCCTCGGGAGCATCTGTCCAGATATGCTGAGACTGAGCATAACAGTTTTGCGACGCACCCTCACGATGCGTCGCACTCGGACCGCTCCGGTGCGCTGATGCGCCGTCGGCGAAGGCCTGCGCTCCCGTAAACGCGCGCTTCGCGACGGGGCCGGGCCGCCCTGTATGCGTGACAGAATCCGGGCTAGCGTCATTCTTCCGCCCGTCCGCGGTACGGATTCGCCCGACCTTGTGGCAGTTGAGGGCCCGAGGTCCGGGAGTGTCCCGGCCAGACGCGTCCGGTTTCGAGAAGAGGCACCCGAACATGGCCAAAGGCTCCGATCTTCTCGTCGCGGCCCTCGAGAACGAGGGTGTCGACCGTATCTACGGCATCCCCGGCGAGGAGAACCTCGACGTCGTGGAGTCCCTGCGCACCTCGAAGATCGAACTGGTTCTGACGCGCCACGAGCAGGCGGCGAGCTTCATGGCCGCGACCTACGGGCGGCTCACCGGCAAGCCCGGCGTCTGCCTCTCGACGCTCGGACCGGGCGCGCTCAACTTCACCACGGGTGCGGCCTACGCGCATCTGGGCGCCATGCCGATGATCATCATCACCGGCCAGAAGGGCATCCTGTCCTCGCGGCAGGCCAAGTTCCAGATCGTGGACGTGATCGCCTCGATGAAGCCGATCACCAAGATGGCCCGGCAGATCGTCTCGGCCGCCTCGATCCCGACCATCGTGCGCGACGCCTTCCGCGTCGCCATGGAAGAGCGGCCCGGCCCCGTGCTTCTGGAACTGCCCGAGGACATCGCGGCGGAGGAGGCCGAGGCGCATCTGGTGCCCTCGCACCCGATCGAACTCCCCGTCGCCAGCCCGGCCGCGATCGAGCGCGCGGCCGCGATGATCCTCAAGGCCCAGCGCCCGCTGGTGATGCTGGGTGCCGCCGCAAGCCGCCCCCGCGCCACCGGCGACCTCGGCGGCTTCGTGCTGCGCACGCAGATCCCGTTCTTCACCACCCAGATGGGCAAGGGCACGGTGGCCAGCGGCACCGACCTCTATATGGGCACGGCCGCGCTCTCCGAGCGCGACTACGTCCACGAGGCGATCGACAAGGCCGACCTCATCATCGCCATCGGACACGACACCATCGAGAAGCCGCCCTTCTTCATGGGGCAGGCCGACCAGAAGGTGATCCACATCGGCTACATGCCGGCCAACGTGGAGGAGGTGTACTACCCCGACGCCGAGGTGGTGGGCGATCTTGGGCCGACCCTGAAGCTGCTCGCCGACAAGCTGGAAGGCAAGCTCCCGAACGCCGGCGCCTTGCTGCACCTGCGCGAGCACATCCTGACGCACATCACGGACAGGGCCGGCGAGGACCGCTTCCCTGTGACGCCGCAGCGGCTGGTGCGCGACGTGCGCCGGGTCATTCCCGAGGACGGCATCGTCTGCCTCGACAACGGCATGTACAAGATCTGGTTCGCCCGGAACTACCGCACCTACGTCGCCAACACCCTGCTGCTGGACAACGCGCTCGCCACCATGGGCGCGGGCCTGCCCTCTGCGATGATGGCGGCGCTGCTCTACCCGGAGAGGCGCGTCATGGCGGTGTGCGGCGACGGCGGCTTCATGATGAACTCCCAGGAGATGGAGACCGCGGTCCGCCTGCGCCTCAACCTCGTGGTGCTGGTGCTCGACGATTCGTCCTACGGCATGATCCGCTGGAAGCAGGCGGTGGACGAGTTCCCGGATTACGGCATGACCTTCAAGAACCCGGATTTCGTGAAGTACGCGGAATCCTACGGTGCCAGCGGCCACCGGGTCGAGGCGGTCGCCGACCTTGTGCCGACCCTGGACAAGGCGTTCAACGCCGGCGGCGTGCACCTCGTGGCTGTGCCGATCGACTATTCCGAGAACACGCGCGTGCTGGTCGACGAGCTGCGCGCCAAGGTGAGGGATTTCGCGCCGGCGGAGTGACGCCGCCCAGGCCTTGCGCCGACCGAACGCCGAATAGACGAGACGGGAGCACCCCCATGAACCCCTTCCTGTTCCAGACCACGCCAAACGTCCTGTTCGAGGCGGGCGCGGTGAAGAAGCTGCCGGAACTGGTGGCCAAGTTCGGCGCCAAGCGCGTACTGCTGGTCACCGACAAGGGCGTGCGCGGTGCCGGCCTGACCCGCGACGCCGAGGCGGCCCTGCGCGACGCGGGCTGCGAACTGTCCGTGTTCGAGGACGTGGTCGCCGATCCGCCGAGCCACGTGGTGGAGAGCGGCGGACGGCTCGCCCGCGAGACCGGGGCCGAACTGGTCCTGTCGATCGGCGGCGGCTCAGCCCTGGATACCGCCAAGCTCATCGCCTACCTCGCCCGCTCGGACGACGCCCTCGATTCGATCTACGGCGTCGGCCTAGCGAAAGGGGAGCGCCTGCCGCTGATCCTGGTGCCGACCACGGCCGGCACCGGCTCGGAGGTGACGCCCATCGCCATCGTCACCACGCCCACCCACGAGAAGAAGGGCGTCGTCGCCCCCCGCCTGCTGCCGGACTGGGCCGTGCTCGACCCGGAGCTGACCCTCGGCCTGCCCGCCCACGTCACCGCGGCGACCGGCATCGACGCGATGGTGCACGCCATCGAGGCCTATACCAGCCGCCACAAGAAGAATCCGATCTCGGACGGCCTGGCCCGCCAGGCCCTGGCGCTGCTGGCCGACAACATCCGCACCGCCTGTTCGGACGGCCGGAACGTCGAGTCCCGCTCGGGCATGCTGCTCGGCTCGATGCTGGCCGGCATGGCCTTCGCCAACGCCCCCGTGGCGGCCGTACACGCGCTGGCCTACCCAATCGGCGCGATCTTCCACGTGCCGCACGGGCTCTCGAACGCCCTGGTGCTGATGGGCGTGCTGCGCTTCAACCTGCCAGAGGCGCGGGGGCTCTACGCGGAACTCGCCCCGATCCTCGACCCGGCCGCCCGCGACCTGCCGGAGGCGGAGGCCGCGCAGGCCTTCGTCACGGCGCTCGATGCGATCTGCCGCGACTGCAAGGTCCCGGCCTCGCTCTCGGCCGTCGGCGTCAAGGTATCCGACCTCGCGCGCCTCGCCGAGGACGCGATGAAGCAGACGCGCCTGCTGGTGAACAACCCCCGCGAGGTCACCTACGCGGATGCCCACGCCATCTACGCCGAGGCCCTCGGGGCGGCCGCCGCCTGAGGAAGAACGGCCCCGGTTCGATCGGGGTTCGAGAATGAAGCAGGTCCCGGGAGAGAGGCTTCGCATGGACCAGTTCGACGCGTTCAAGGCGATGGGCGAGTTCTGGGCGCGCGCCGGGACGAACTTCCTCGGCATGCCCGGCACCCCGTTCGCGCAAGGGGCGGGCCAGGGGGTAGGCCAAGGGGCAGGCCCGGGACAGGCGATGCCGACATGGCCCGGTCTCCAGCCGACCGACTTCGCGGGGCTCGCCGACGCGCAGAGCGCGCTGGCTATGTCCTGGGCCTCGGCCACGGCCCTGTCGACGACCCTTGCCGAGACCCTGCGCGGCAGCGGCACGGCGGACCCGACCGCCACCGCGGTCCTGGCCCGCATCTTCGATCCGAAGGCGTGGCTCGGCGGCGGCGCCGAGTTCGACGGGGGCCTGAGCCGGATGGCGGAGGGGCCGCGGCTCGCCGACCTCTGGACGATGGAGCGCAAGCTCGGCGCCCTCTCGACCGCCTGGGGCGGATTGCAGCGGGCCCAGGCCGAGCACAACGCGGTGATGCTCGACGGCTGGACGCGGGCGGCCGGCGCCTTCGCCAAGCTGGTCAACGAGCGGACTGAGCGGGGCGAGGGCTTCCGGTCGGCCCGCGAGATGATGAGCCTGTGGATCGAGACCGCCAACACGGTGCTCCTGGACGTGCAGCGCTCGGAGGCGTTCCTCGCCTCGCAGCGGGCCATGCTCAAGGCCACCACGGACCTGCGGCTCGCCCAGCAGGAGATCGCCGCCGCGACGAGCGAGCTCTACGGGCAGCCGAGCCGGGTGGAGATGGACGACGTCCACAAGGGGCTGACCGAACTGCGGCGCGAGGTCCGGGCGCTGCGCCGGGCGGCCGCCGCGGCGACCAAGGCCGAGGCGAAACGATCCGAGGCCGCATCCGCGCGGGAGAATGCCGATGGTTGAGACCGCCCCCGATCGCAAGGCCGCGGCGGCCGCCCTCCCGAGCCTGACGCCGGCCGAGATGCTGGCCGAGGTCGGCGAACTGGGCCGTCGGATGAGCGAGGGCGCCAGGCTGTTCTCGGAGGTGCGCGACGCCGACGTGCAGATCGCCACCACCCCGAAGGACGTAGTCTGGCGCCAGGACAAGGTCACGCTCTACCGCTACCGGCCGCTGGCGGAATCGAAGAACCTGACGCCGGTGCTGATCGTCTACGGGCTGATCGGGCGCTACACCATGGCCGACCTGCAGGAGGACCGCTCCCTGGTCCGCAACCTGCTCAACCTCGGCCTCGACCTCTACGTGGTCGACTGGGGCAACCCGAGCCGGGCCGACCGCTACGTCTCCATCGACGACTACGTCGACGGCTACCTCGCCGACTGCGTCTCCTTCATCGCCGACGCCTCGAACCGCGAGACGGTGAGCCTGCTGGGCATCTGCGAGGGCGGCGTCTTCACCACGTGCTTCGCCGCGCTCTACCCCGAGCGCGTCAACGCCATGGTGCTGACGATCACGCCCATCGACTTCCACGGCGACACGCGGGAGAGCCGGGCGGGGCACGGCTTCATCAACGTCTGGACGCGCTCGCTGACCCACGAGGACGTGGACCGCCTGATCGAGTCGCAAGGCTCGCTGCCGGGCGCCCTCATGGGCTCGGTCTTCTCGATGATGACGCCGATGCGCACCCTGACCAAGTACAACCTCGACCTGCTCGACGCCCTCGACGACAAGAAGAAGTTCCTGAACTTCCTGCGCATGGAGAAGTGGATCGCCGACCGGCCGGACCATCCGGGCGAGGCGGCCAAGCAGTGGCTCAAGGACCTCTACCAGGACAACAAGCTGTTCGAGAGCCGGTTCGAACTCGGCGGGCGCACCGTCAAGCTCGCCGACATCACCTGCCCGGTGCTCAACGTCTTCGCCAAGGACGACCACATCATCCCGCCGGCCACCTCGCAGGCCCTGCGGGACAAGGTCGGCACGGACGACTACACCGAACTCGGCCTGCCGGGGGGGCATGTCGGCGTCTTCGTCGGCGGCCGGGCGCAGGCGCTCCTGGGGACCGGCATCGCCGAGTGGCTGGAAGCGCGGGAATGATCCCACGGGCCGGAGGCGCCCGCGCCTCCCGGATCGGCCCTGGACCAGCGCCGGGGCGCATCGCCTCGCGCGTGGCGGATGCCCGCGACCGATCGGGGTCGAGGGCCGCTGACGGGGAGGCGGAACGATGGGCAACCTGAAGAACAAGATCGTCAGCGCCGACGAGGCTATCGCCATCATCCGAGACGGCGACATGGTCGCGGTGTCGGGCTTCGTCGGCATCGGCACGCCCGACGAGCTGATCCTGGCGCTCGCCCGCCGCTTCGAGGCCACCGGCACCCCCACCGGCCTCGGCCTGATGTTCGCCGCCGCTCCCGGAGACGGGCGCGACCGTGGCCTCAACAAGCTCGCCCATGCGGGCCTCGTCCGCCGGGTGGTCGGCGGCCACTGGGCCCTGGTGCCCAAGCTCGCGGCCCTGGCGCTCGACGACAGGATCGAGGCCTACAACCTGCCGCTGGGCGTGGTCTCGCACCTGTATCGCGACATCGCCAACCACGGCCCCGGCCACCTCACCAAGGTGGGCCTGCGCACCTTCGTCGACCCGCGCCTCGGCGGGGGCAAGCTCAACGCCTCGACTACGGAGGACCTCGTCAGCCTGGTGGAACTCGGGGGCGAGCCCTGGCTGCACTATAAGGCGTTCCCGATCCACATCGCCCTCATCCGCGGCACCACCGCGGACCCGGCCGGCAACGTCACGATGGAGCGCGAGGCCCTGACGCTGGACAACCTCGCCGCCGCGATGGCGGCGCGCAATTCCGGTGGCTTCGTCATCGCCCAGGTCGAGCGCATCGCCGAGGCCGGGTCCCTGAACCCGCGCGAGGTGCAGATCCCCGGCGTGCTGGTGGATTGCGTGGTCCTGAGCGAGCCGGAGAACCACCGCCAGACCTACGGCACCGCCTACAACCACGCCTACACGGGACGCCAGCGCGTGCCGCTGGACCGGATCGTGCCGATGGCGCTCGATGCCCGCAAGGTGATCGCCCGGCGCTGCGCCTTCGAGCTGCCGCCCGGCGGCGTGGTCAACCTCGGCATCGGCATGCCGGAGGGCGTGGCCGCGGTCGCCGCCGAGGAGCGGGTGCTGAAGTACCTGACGCTGACGGCCGAGCCCGGCGTCATCGGCGGCCTGCCCCAGGGTGGGCTCGACTTCGGCGCGGCCCTCAACCCGTCCGCGGTGCTGCACCAGAACCAGCAGTTCGATTTCTACGACGGCGGCGGCCTCGACCTCGCCTGCCTCGGGCTCGCCCAGGCGGATGCGGAGGGCAACGTCAACGTCAGCCGCTTCGGGCGGCGGCTCGCCGGGGCGGGCGGCTTCATCAACATCTCCCAGAACGCCAAGAGCCTCGTCTTCGCGGGCACCTTCACCGCCGACGGCCTCGACGTGGTCATCGAGGACGGGCAGGTGCAGATCCGCCGCGAAGGCCGATCGAAGAAGTTCGTCGCGGCGGTGGAGCAGATCACCTTCTCGGGCGCCTACGCGGCCGAGCGCGGCCAGCCGGTGCTCTACGTCACCGAGCGCTGCGTCCTGCGCCGCACGAAGGCGGGCATGGAACTGGTCGAGGTCGCGCCCGGCATCGACGTGGAGCGGGACATCCTCGCCCAGATGGGCTTCGCGCCGATCGTGGCCGACCCCAAGCCGATGGACCCGCGCCTGTTCCGCGATGCGGTGATGGGGCTGGAGCCGTGGCTGCTCGGCCTCTCTCTTGCAGAGCGGATCAGCTATGATCCCGAGCGCAACATCCTGTTCTCGAACCTCGAGGGCTTCCAGGTCCGCACCGTGGAGGACGTGGAACTGGTCCGCCGCGAGTTCGAGCGCACCTGCCGCGAGATCGGGCGCAAGGTGCACCTGATCGCCAATTACGACGGCTTCGACCTCGATCCGGCGGTGAGCGACGCCTACTTCTCCACCATCGCCTACCTGCAGGGGCGCTACTACGCGACCGCGTCGCGCTACACGACGAGCGCCTTCATGCGGCTCAAGCTCGGTGCATCCCTGCAGATGCGCGACCTCGCACCCCACGTCTTCGAAACCCGCGCCGAGGCGCAGAAGGCCCGCGGCCAGACCATCCGGCCCGTGGCGGACCCCGTACCCCCCAAGGAACCGACGAATGCCTGAGACCGAGGCCCCCGCCTTGCGCAACCCGAAACTCCTGGTCGAGGCCTGCCTGATCGGGGCCGAATGGTCCAAGGCGGGTTCGGGCACCATCGCGGTCACCAACCCGGCTACCGGCACCATCGTCGGCACCGTGCCCAATGCCGGCGCAGGCGAGACCCGCCAGGCGATCGAGGCGGCGCACGCCGCCTATCCGGCCTGGCGCGGCAAGACCGCGAACGAGCGGGCCGTCCTCCTGCGCAAGCTCGCCGTCCTCGTCAGCGAGAACCAGGAGGACCTCGCCCGGCTGCTCACGGCCGAGCAGGGCAAGTCCCTCGCCGAGGCCCGGGCCGAGGTGGGCATGTCGGCGGCCTACGTGCTGTGGTTCGCGGAAGAGGCGCGCCGCGTCTACGGCGACGTGATCCCCTCGCCCTGGCCGGACCGGCGGGTCCTCGTCACCAAGGAGCCTGTGGGCGTGGTGGCGGCGATCACACCCTGGAACTTCCCGTCCTCGATGATCGCGCGCAAGCTCGGGCCGGCGCTGGCTGCCGGCTGCACCATCGTGATCAAGCCCGCCTCGCAGACGCCGCTCTCGGGGCTCGCCTGGGGCCTCCTCGCCCAGGAAGCCGGCATCCCGGACGGGGTGGTCAACATCCTGACCGGCTCGGCCCGCGAGATCGGAGCCGAACTGACCTCCAACCCGCTGGTGAAGAAGATCACGTTCACCGGCTCGACCGAGATCGGCAAGGTGCTGCTCAAGCAGGCGGCCGGCACGGTCAAGAAGGTCTCGATGGAACTCGGCGGCAACGCGCCCTTCATCGTCTTCGACGACGCCGACCTCGACCGGGCGGTCGCGGGCGCGATGCTGGCCAAGTACCGCAATTCCGGCCAGACCTGCATCTGCACCAACCGCGTCCTGGTGCAGGACGGCATCTACGACCGGTTCGCCCAGCGGATGGCGGAGGCGGCCGACGCCCTCAAGGTCGGCAACGGCGTCGAGGACGGGGTGATGCAGGGCCCGCTGATCGATGCGGCCGCGATCGACAAGATCGAGGAGCACATCAAGGACGCGGTGGACAAGGGCGCCCGCGTGATCGCCGGCGGCCACCGCCACGCGCTGGGCGGCACCTTCTTCCAGCCGACGGTGATGGTCGACGTGGTGCCGGGCATGGCGGTGGCGCGGGAGGAGACCTTCGGGCCGCTGGCACCCCTGTTCCGGTTCCGCGACGAGGCCGAGGCGATCCGGATGGCCAACGACACCGAGTTCGGGCTGGCCTGCTACTTCTACACCCGCGACCTCGGGCGGGCCTTCCGGGTCTCCGAGGCGCTGGAATACGGCATGGTCGGGATCAACGAGGGCATCATCACCACCGAGGTGGCGCCCTTCGGCGGCGTCAAGGAATCGGGGCTCGGCCGCGAGGGCTCCTACCAGGGCATCGAGGACTACCTCAGCGCCAAGTACGTCTGCGTCGGCGGCCTCGGCGCCTGAGATCCGGTCCGCCGTACGGGGCTCGCGCCGGGACGGGACGCCGCGTCACGGGTGGGGAGCCCCCGCCCGCTTGATCCTTACAGCCGAAGGCCCACCTGCGGTGGCTGAGGGTGCATCACGCGCGCGAGCGCGGAGGACGAACGATGATCGATCTCTATTACTGGCCGACGCCGAACGGCCACAAGGTGACGATGTTCTTGGAAGAGGCGGGCCTGCCCTACACGATCAAGCCGGTGAACATCGGCAAGGGCGACCAGTTCCAAGCGGACTTCCTGAAGATCGCCCCGAACAACCGCATGCCGGCCATCGTCGACCACGATCCGACCGGGGGCAGCGGCCCGCTGTCCCTGTTCGAGTCGGGCGCGATCCTGCTCTACCTCGCCGAGAAGACCGGGCGCTTCCTCCCGACCGATCTCCGCGGCCGCGCCGAGGCGCTGCAATGGCTGTTCTGGCAGATGGGCGGCCTCGGGCCGATGCTGGGGCAGAACCACCACTTCTCCCAATATGCGCCGGAAAAGATCCCCTACGCCGTCACCCGCTACGTCAACGAGACCAACCGGCTCTACGGCGTCCTCGACCGGCGCCTCGCCGACCGGGACTTCGTCGCGGGCGCCGATTACGGCATCGCCGACATGGCCTCCTATCCCTGGATCGTGCCGTGGGAGAAGCAGGGCCAGAACCTCGACGAGCACCCCAACCTCAAGCGCTGGTTCCTCACCGTGGCCGAGCGCGCGGGCACGAAGGCGGCCTATGCCCGCGCACCCGAGGTCAACCCGGATTTCGGCAAGACCATGAGCGAGGACGCCAAGAAGGTGATGTTCGGACAGAATGCGGGCAACACCAGGCGCTGAACGGCACGCCCCAAGACGGCGGCGGGCGGACGGACGCCCGCCGCATAGGCCGACCGACGCCGGGGTCTATGACGCCGGCGGCGTGATCTTCCACGTCCCCACGAGGGTCATGGTCGCGGTGTAGACCTCGCGTCCGTGCTCGTCCCGCACGGTCGCCCGGAAGGTGCGGTGGTCGCCGTCCGGCATCTTGTCCCGGGCCATGTCGGGCAAGGCGTCGAGGGCGGCCCTGCGCGCCTCGGCGGGGCTGGTGAGCATTTCGCTCCCGTCGCTCTCCACCAGCAGGTCGTCGTCGTCGGTATCGATGTAGTAGCGCGGCATCCATACGCTCCGGCGCGAACCGACCTGTACGACCCGGCAACAAGGGACGGCCGATAAAGTTCGGACCGGACGAGTCGCGCCGGACGAGAGCGAAGCGGGAGCCCCTGCCGCAGTTTGAATAAAGCGTATCGTCCCTCCGATACCGCGTCCGCCCGATCGAATCAGGCGCGGTATCGCCAGGCCCGCGCGACGCCCGAGGGAGGCCGAAATCCTCATCGCGAAGCGATCGAACGGATGTCGTATGACGATCCGTGAGGAGCCCGCAGGTTTATCGCGTCGTCCGGTCCGTCCGGGCGATCAGGTCATGCTGCGGGCGCCTTCGACGGAGCGCAGCCGGACTGGGTCGGCCGCCGCCGCGTCTCGGCCACGCGTCGGTGCGAAACGATAGCCGTCCCGCCCCGCTGCCTTGGCTTCGTACAGGGCCATATCCGCGCGGTGGAGCGTCTCCTCGAACGGTTCGTCCGCACTGGTGAGCGCGACACCGAAGCTCGCCGTCACGGGGACCTCCGGGGGCAGCAGCGTGTATCGGGTCTGCGCGCCGAGCCCACGCAGCGCGTCGAGGTGGATGCGTGCGGCGGCAGGGCCGCAATGCGGCACGAGGATACAGAACTCCTCCCCGCCCAAGCGCCCGCACAGGGCGTCCGCCTCGAAATATGCGCGCAGGTTCGCCCCGAAGGCGCGG
>NZ_BPRB01000250.1 GCF_022179685.1 Methylobacterium trifolii | reverse complement strand
TCGTCGGCGGCGGCCTGATCGGCCTGTCGATCGCCTGGCGGCTGGCGCAGGCGGGCCGCTCCGTCGCGGTGATCGAGCGCGGCACCCTCGGCTCGGGGGCGAGTCTGGCCGCCACCGGCATGCTGGCGCCGGCCGCCGAGCACGAGCCCGGCTCCGACCTGCTGCTGCCGCTGGCCCTCGACTCCCTCCGGCGCTGGCCGGCTTTTCGCGATAATCTTCAAACGGCGTCCGGCCTCGACATCGATTACCGCGAGGACGGCACGCTGGTGCTGGCCATCGGCCGCGACGAGGTCGAACGCCTGCGCTTCCGCTACGACCTGCAGCGCCGGTCCGGGGTGGCGGCCGAGTGGATCGCCGGCAGCGAGGTGCGCCGCCGCGAGCCGGCCCTGCGCCCGTCCGTGACGGCCGGCGTGTTCTGTCCCCTCGACCATCAGGTCGACCCGCGCCTCGTCATGCAGGCCCTGGTCCTGGCCTGTCGCAAGGCGGGCATCGCCCTGGTCGAGACCTGCCCGGTCACGGGCCTCGACTGGACGGGCGGGCGCGTCACCGGCCTGCACACGGCTGACGGGCGCATCGCGGCCGGGACCGTGATCCTGGCGACCGGCGCCTGGAGCGGGGAGGGGGGTCTGCTCCCCGAGCACCTCGCCCTGCCGGTGCGCCCCCTCAAGGGCCAGTCCCTGGCGCTGAAGACCACCCGGCGCACCGGCACGCTCGCCCACATGGTCTGGACCGAGCAGGTCCACATGGCGCCCAAGGGCGACGGCCACCTGATCGTCGGCGCGACGGTGGAGGATTGCGGGTTTCGCGAGGGTGTCACCGCGGGCGGGCTCTACGCGCTGCTGGAGGGCGCCCGCCGCGTGCTGCCCGGCATCGAGGAGATGGAGGTCGAGGCGGTCTGGAGCGGCTTCCGGCCGACCTCGGACGACGACGCCCCGATCCTCGGCACGATCGCGCCGGGGCTGGTCGCCGCCACGGGCCACCACCGCAACGGCTACCTGCTCGCGCCCGTCACTGCCGACGCGGTCTGCGCCCTCCTCACAACTGGGGCCATGCCTGCGGTCGCCGAACCGTTCGGCCTCGCGCGCTTCGCGTCATCCGAACCGGCGAGGGCCTCGGCATGAAGCTCACCGTCAACGGCCAGCCCCGCGCCTATGAGGCGGGCACCGTCGAGGCGCTGTTCCAGGCCGAGGCCGAGGAGAGCGGCATCGAGAGCCCGCAGGGCATCGCCATCGCGCTGAACGGCCGCGTCCTGCGCCGCCGCGACTGGCCCGAGACAACGATCCGCGAGGGCGACCGCATCGAGATCGTCCGCGCCATGCAGGGAGGTTGAACATGGACACCACCGTCACGCCCCTGCGCCTCGCCGCCGAGGACCCCCTGGTGATCGCCGGCATCCCGCTGGCCTCCCGGCTCTTCATCGGCACGGCCGGCTACCCGACCCAGGCGATCATGCGCGATGCGGTCCTGGCCTCGGGCGCCGAAGTCGTCACCGCCTCCATCCGCCGGGTCTCGCTTCAGGGCCACGGCTCGGACACGGTGCGCATCCTCAAGGGGCGCCGCTTCCTGCCCAACACCGCCGGCTGCGAGACCGCCCGCGACGCGATCATGACCGCCGAACTCGCCCGCGAGGCCCTGGACACCACCTGGATCAAGGTCGAGGTGATCGGCGACCGCGAGACGCTCTATCCGGACGTGATGGAGCTGATCGAGGCCTGCCGCCACCTCGTGGACCAGGGCTTCACCGTGCTGCCCTATTGCAACGACGACCCGATCGTCTGCCAGCGGCTGGAGGATGTCGGCTGCGCCGCGGTGATGCCGATGGGCTCGCTCATCGGCTCCGGCATGGGGGTCGCCAACCCGGCCAACCTCGAACTCATCTGCCGCCGGGCCAAGGTGCCGGTGATCGTGGATGCCGGCATCGGCACGGCGTCCGACGCCGTGATCGCGATGGAACTCGGCGCCGACGCCTGCCTGATCAACACCGCGGTGGCCAAGGCCGACGACCCCGTGCGCATGGCCCGCGCCATGGGCCGCGCGGTGGAGGCCGGCCGCGACGCGTATCGGGCCGGCCGCATCCCCCGGCGCGGCCGGGCCGAGCCGTCGAGCCCGCAACTCGGCCTTGTCGGCTCCTGAGCGGCGGCCGCTGCCGTCTCCCCTGCTGGTGGTGACGGACCGGCACGGCCATCCCCGCCCGCTGGTCGAGACCGTCCAGGCCGTGCTGGCCGCGGGCGCCCGCTGGATCTGGCTCCGCGACAAGGACATGGCCGCGGATGACCGGCATCGTCTGGCGGAAGCCGTCGCCGAATGCGTCCGCACCGCAGGCGGCGTCCTGACGGTCGGCGGCGATCCGGCCCTGGCCGCGCGGCTCGGCGCGGACGGCGTGCATCTTCCCGGCGGCACGACGGAGGAGGCGATCCGCGCCGCGCAACGGGTGCTGCGACCCGGTGCGCTGGTCGGAATTTCCGCCCACGGCCCCGGAGACCTCGCGGTGGCGGCGCGGGCCGGGGCCGACTACGCGACCCTCAGCCCGACCTTCGAGACCGCGAGCAAGCCCGGCTACGGACCGGCGCTGGGCCTCGCAGGCCTTCGTGAGATGGCCGGGATCGGACTGCCCGTGATCGCGCTGGGCGGAATCGCGCCGGACGCGGTGCCCGCCTGCCGAGCGGCCGGGGCTGCGGGCATCGCGATCATGGGCGGTGTGATGCGGGCGGCCGATCCGGGCGCCGCGACGCGGACCTACCTGGATCGCTGGGCCGGCACGGACGCGCGGGCATAGCCCGAGGCTACGTCGCGGACGAGTCCGGCCGGCAGGGGGCCTATTTCGCCGGCGCCGGCCCGTAGGGCGGCCGGGGGATCGAGCGGTGGGCGGCCCGAAGCGCGGCCGACCAGCGCTCGCGCAGGTCGTGAAAGTAGCCCTCGCCGGCTTCGATCCGGTGGCTGACTTCGAGGTCGAGGGCGCCGCGGCGGGAGACCGCGATGTCGATGGGAAGCCCCACGCCGAGGTTCGAGCGCATGGTGGAATCCATCGAGACGAGGCTGACCTTGAGGGCGTCGTAGAGGTCGGTCTCGAACTTCACCGCCCGGTCGAGGATCGGCTTGCCGTACTTGTGCTCGCCGATCTGGAGGAAAGGCGCGTCGGTCGAGCACTCGATGAAGTTGCCGGCCGAGTAGATCAGGAACAGTCGCATCGGCTCGTCCCCGATCTGGCCGCCGAACAGCAGGGAGATCGAGAACCGGAGGTTCGCCGCCTCGAAGCCCGCCTTCTCGATCTGGCGCACCCGCCGGATCGCCCGGCCGACGAGCTGGGCTGCCTGGAACATGGTCGGCGCCTCGATGAGCTTCATCAGCGGCGGCTCGCCGTCGTCCCCCGGGACGCCCTCCGAGAGCATGCTCAGCACCGACTGGGTCACGGAGAGGTTGCCGGCCGAGGCCAGCATCATCACCCGCTCGCCCGGAACGTTGAAGTGGTGCAGCTTGCGGTAGGTCGAGATATCGTCGAGGCCCGCATTGGTGCGGGTATCGGCGACCATCAGGAGGCCTTCCTCGACGAGGACGCCGACGCAGTAGGTCATGGTTCAGTGGCTCTCGCGGGCCCGCGCTCGGCACGGGCCTCGAATTCGGTTCAGGATCGGGTCGCGGCCTTGCTCGCGGCCTGGACTAGCTCCACCCGGAGCGTCACGTCCAGCGTTTCCGTGCCGCCGCCGGTGCGGCTGCCGCGAATCGGTGCGGCGCCGAGGTAGTCCAGGCCGGTCGCGACCCGGATGTAGGCCTCCGAGGGGCCGGACTCGTAGGCCGGGTCGAAGGTCACCCAGCCGAGGTCGGGCACCAGGGCCTCGGCCCAGCCGTGCGGGGTCTCGAGTTCGACTGCCTTCTCGTCCAGGCGGTAGCCCGAGACGTAGCGCGCCGGGATCTCCAGGTGGCGGGCGGCGGCGATGAAGACGTGGGCGATGTCCTGGCAGATGCCGGCGCCCGCCTCGAACGCCTTGGCCGCCGTGACCGCGCCGCTGGCGGGGCCGGGCGCGAAGCCGACCTGCGCGTGCACGGCCGCGTGGAGGCGGTGGAGGGTCGGCAGCACCGCCCGGTCGCCGGCGGCCCCGACGCTGTCGGCGAAGGCCTGGATCTCGGGGCTCGCCGCGACGAGATCGGTCTCGCGCAGGTAGAACGGATCGGGCAGGCGCTCCACCGAGCCGCGCACCACGCCGTGGCACTCGTTGGTGTCGACCTCGCCGGTCACGCGGATTACCAGGGCGTCGGAGGCCTCGTCCGGCGTGAACCAGTGGACGATGTTGCCGTAGCCGTCCTCACGCTCCGTCAGGCGCCCGTCCACCGAGGGGTCGATCCGCCAGCGGCGGACGTACTGGCCGTCGTGGTCGCGCGGCCTCATGCGCAGGACCTGGACCAGGCCGCGGGCCGGCTGCTCGTAGGAGTAGATGGTCTCGTGGACCACGCGGATTCGCATGCGACGTGTCTGCCCTCAATATTCTCAGACCAGATATTGCTGCGCGATGGCCGCGCCTACCTGGTTGTTCTCGTCGATGAAGGCGAGCACGAATTCGTGCAGGCCCGAGGCGAAGACCCGGTCGATGTCCTCGCTCTCCAGCCGCGCCAGCATGTTGCCGGCCAGCCGCTGGCTGGGGCCGCGCCGCCCGTAGGCGTCGGCGATCAGGTCGAGGTTGTCCACCAGCACCGTGTAGCAGTTGGCGAACGAGCGCGGCATCTGCCGGTTGAGGATCAGCAGGTCGGCCACCAGCAGGGGCTTGATGCTCTCGCGGTAGACCCAGTGATAGGCGTTGAAGGCCGAGACCTCGCGCAGGATCGTGGTCCACTGGAAGTAGTCGAGGCTGCCGCCCACTGTCTCGGAGGCCGGCAGCAGGATCTTGTACTTCACGTCGAGGATGCGGGCGGTGTTGTCGCAGCGCTCCAGCGCAGTGCCGAGCCGCGTGAACCAGTAGGTGTCGTTGCGCAGCATCGTCCGGTAGGCCGAGCCGTCGAAGGTCAGGGAGATGCCCTTCACCCAGTCGAGGAAGCGCGAGAACTCGTCGCGGTTCAGCTCGCGCCCCTGGTAGGAGCGCAGTTCGAGCCACGCGCCGTTGATCGCGTCCCACATTTCGGTGGTCAGCGCCGTGCGCACGCTGCGGGCGTTCTCGCGGGCCGTCTCGATGCAGGAGCGGATCGAGGAGGGGTTGTGCGGGCTGAAGGCCAGGAAGTCGCAGACCGTGTCGGTGTTCACCGCGTCGTAGTGCAGCTTGAACACCTCCGGGTCGCCGGCCGAGGCCAGCGCCGAGGCCCACTCGTTGGTCTCGCCGCCGCCGTAGCTCGTCGGCAGGGAGGCGAGGCGGTGCGCGGCATCGAGGATGCGCGCCACGAACTCGGCGCGCTCGACGTAGCGTGACAGCCAGTAGAGGTTGTCGGCAGTCCTGGACAGCATGGGTCTCTTCGCCGGATCGTCTCAAGGCCTGCCCGGAGGCAGGGCCTTGCGGAGGTTGCTGGAACACGGCCCGCCCGAGGCGGACATCGGTGAGCGGTGCGGCGCGACGGGACGTCGGAAGCGGCTCGCCTCAGGCGTCGAGCACCCAGGTGTCCTTCGTACCGCCGCCCTGGCTCGAATTCACCACCAAAGATCCCTCCTTCAGGGCGACGCGGGTGAGGCCGCCCGGCACGATCCGGATCTCGTCGGAGCCGCAGAGCACGAAGGGGCGCAGGTCCACGTGGCCCCGCGCCACGTGGACCTGCGCCC
>NZ_BPRB01000249.1 GCF_022179685.1 Methylobacterium trifolii | reverse complement strand
GGTTGATGTCCAGCACCGCGAGATCGGGGATTTCACGACCGATCAGGCGGTGCTGGACATCAACCTCGCGGACGGCGACGCGAGTCCGATCTTCGAGGCGCTGACGGCGGCGCAGGTGCCGGTGCTGATCTGCACGGCAGGAATCCTGCCGCCGCGGATGCGGCGGTCCGGGTCGCAGCCCCTGGTCCAGCGCAAGCCGGTCGATGCAGGCCGCCTGGTCGCGGCGCTCGCCGGCCTGCGCCTGCCGGTCCTGGTCTGAGACGCGCGCCGGCCTCGGCGGCCGGCGCGGGATCGGGATCAGATCGCCGGAACGTAGGCACCGGGGGCAGGCAGTTGGCCGCCGAGAGGGTCCGGGCCGAAGGCGTTCGGGCCGGCGGTTCCCTTGAGGAAGCCGGTCTCGACGAGATACCAGATGCCGCCGATGAACGGCACGAACATGATCAGCACCCAGATTCCGGGCTTGCCGCGATCATGGAAGCGCTTGATGCCGAGGCAGATCGAGATCCAGGTCAGCAGCACGCCGACGACGAGGTTGACCAGGATGAAGGGCAGGGCGTTGGCGCCGTTGACGCTGAAGCCGCCGTCCGGTCCGG
The DNA here is from genome assembly GCF_022179685.1 of Methylobacterium trifolii. GTDB lineage: Bacteria > Pseudomonadota > Alphaproteobacteria > Rhizobiales > Beijerinckiaceae > Methylobacterium > Methylobacterium trifolii. The sequence goes on along the minus strand of NZ_BPRB01000249.1, from coordinate 5,910 downwards.
CCTCGTTCGGGATGAACTGTGCCAGCACCATGTTGAGCACGAAGGCGGCCGCGAGGATGGCGAGCGTCGACAGGAGCACGCCCTTCCAGAATTGTCCGCGCGCGATCCTGCCCTGGGCAGAGAAAAGAAGCGTCTTCATCGTGGTCATCAGCCCCATGTTCGAGCCGGCATCGACGTGAACGTCATCGATTTATCGGCCCGCGACCGGTAGGGGGACCGCCGCGCGCTTTCAATGCCGGATGGGTGATCGGGGACGCAGGGACAAGAGGTTGGAACGCTCAGGCAAGCCGCTGCCCCGCTCGGCTTCGGGCATGGAGCCTCAGGCGGCTTCGGGTGCCGCGCCGACGAGCTGCCGGGCCTGGAGCATCGTCATCGGCTCTCCGAAGGCGTAGCCCTGTGCGTACTCGCAGCCCAGCTCTCCCAGGGCCGCGGCGTCGGCTTCCGATTCCGCGCCCTCGGCGACGATGGCGAGCTTCAGTTCGTTGGCCATCCGCACGATGGAGCGCAGGATCGCGGTCTTGCCGGTGCCGATCTGGCGCACGAAGGACTGGTCGACCTTGATGGTGTCGAAGGGGAAGCGCTGGAGGTAGGACAGGGCCGAGTAGCCCGTGCCGAAATCGGCGAGCGACAGGCCGGCGCCGAGGTCCCGGATGCGGGCCAGCATCTGGGCCGCGTATTCCGGGTTCTCCATCACCAGGCTCTCGGACAGTTCGAGCTTGAGCGAGCCGGGCAGCACGCCGGAGCGGGCGAGCACCGTCTTCACGTCGTGCAGGAGGTCGTGGCGCAGGAGCTGGCGCGAGGACAGGTTGACGGAGGCGAAGATCGGCGGCTCGACCTCCAGGGCGCGCTGCCAGGAGGCCAGTTCGAGGGCCGTCCGCTCCAGGGCGAAGATGCCGAGGTTGACCACGAAGCCGCATTCCTCGGCCACCGGCATGAAGGTGGCCGGCGGGATGCGCCCGAGCTTGGGATGATCCCAGCGCAGGACCGCCTCGAAGCCCGCGACGGTGCGGTCCTCCAGGCGGACGACGGGCTGGAACAGCACCCGGATCTCGTTGCGCTCGAGCGACCGGCGCAGGTCGCCCTCCAGCATCAGCCGTTCGGAGCGGTCGTTGCGCATGTCCGCGCGGAACACCTCGATGCGGTCGCCGCCGCTCCGCTTGGCCTGGATCATCGCGGTCTCGGCGTTCTTGAACACCTCCTCGCGCTTGGCGGCCGCCCCCGCCTCGTGAAGGGCCAGGCCGATGGAGACGGTGAGGAAGATCTCACGGTCGGCGTAGGTGATCGGCGTGGCGATGGCCCGCCGGATCATCTCGGCGAAGGACAGGATGCGGTCGGGATCGCGCTCCGAGACCAGGATCACCGCGAACTCGTCGCCGGCCACCCGCGCCAGGGTGTCCTGCGGCCGCAGCAGCCGGCCGAGGCGGCGAGACAAAGTGAGCAGGATCGAATCGCCCGCCGAGAGGCCGATGGCGTCGTTGATGCCCTTGAAGCGGTCGATGTCCAGCACGATCACGGTCGGCTTCAGGCGCGCGTCCTGGCTCGCGAAGGCGATGGCCGCATCCAGGCGGTCGCCGAACAGCTCGCGGTTGGGCAGGCCGGTCAGGCTGTCGTGCACCGCATCGTGCAGCAGGCGCTCCTCGGCGGTCTTCGATTCCGTCACGTCCGCGATGGTGCCCACCACGCGGATGACCTCCCCGTCCGAGCCGATCACCGGGCGGGCCTTGAGGCGATACCAGAAATAGGCTCCCCCCATTGAGCGGAGGCGGAAGTCGTGGATGATGCGCCCGCGGCGCTCCTCGATCACGGTGTCGAGGGCCGCCGAGTAGCGGTCCACGTCGAAGGGATGGAGCATCCCGAGCCAGTTGGCGGCCGGCCCTTCGAGGGCGCCGCGGCCGAGGCCGAGCTGGCCCTCGATCTCCTGGCCGGTGAAGATCCGGTCGCCCGGCACGTCCCAGTCGAACACCACGTCGCCGGCCCCCGTGAGCGCCAGGGCGCGGCGCTCCGTGTCGGAGACCAGGGCATGGGTCAAGCCGCCGCCCGCGAAGGCGTGCTGCATCACCGTGAAGCCGATCAGCATGACGATGAGCACGAGGCCGCCGATGAGGGCGGGCTGCACCAGTTCGCTGCCGATCTGCCCCGTCACGGCAAAGCCCGCCGCCGTGACCCAGACCACGAGCAGCGTCCAGGTCGGCACCAGCAGGATGGCGCGGTCGTAGCCGTTGTGGGCGGCCAGATACACGATCAGGAGCAGGCCGACGCCGGCCACCGCCGCGATCGAGATGCGGGCGACGCCCGCCGCCACGGGTGGGTCGAACACGGCGAGCGCCACGAGGCCGGCCAGGAAGGCCAGCCAGAAGAAGGCGACGTGGCTGTAGCGCACGTGCCAGCGCGAGAGGTTCAGGTAGGCGAACAGGAAGACCAGGAGCGTCGCCCCGAGCACCGCCTCGGCCGAGGCCCGGTAGACCCGCTCGGCCAGTTCGGTGACGGGGAAGACCCGCTGGAGGAAGCCGAAATCGATGCAGGCATAGGCGAGCACCGACCAGGCCAGGGCCGCGGCGGCGGGAAAGATGATCGCCCCCTTCACCACGAAGACGATGGTGAGGAACAGGGCGAGCAACCCGGCGATGCCGATGATGATGCCCTTGTAGAGGGTGAGCCCCGCGGCCTTCTTGCGGTAGGCGTCCTGGTCCCAGAGGTGAACCTGCGGGATGTTGGGCCCCCGCAGCTCCGCCACGTAGGTGACGGTCGTGCCGGGATCGAGGGTGATGACGAACTGGTCGGCTTCCGGGTTCTCGTCGCGCTCGGGCCTGATACCCTGGCTCGCGGTGATGGCGGCGATGCGCGATCCGCCGAGGTCGGGCCAGATCACCCCGGAATCCACCAGCCGGAAATGGGGGGCGACGAGGATGCGGTCGATCTGCTCGTCGGTGTCGTTGGTGAGCGCGAAGACCATCCAGTCGGGCCGCGCCCCGGCATCGCGCGCCTTGACCACGATGCGGCGCACGATCCCGTCCTTGCCGGGGGCCGTGGAGATCTGGATCAGGTCGCCGTCCGAGCGGTAGCGCTCGATCGCCCCGGTCAGGTCGATCACCGGCGCGTCCAGGGTGACGCGCACCGCCTCGACGGCCTGCGCAGGCCCGTTCGCGGCCAGGCCGCCGAGCAGGAGCGCCAAGAGGATAAGGGGGAGGATGCGCAACGGGCGAGGATTCCGGCCGGGCGTGCGACGGGGAGGACGGCTCAGGTCGGGGAACGTGGTAAAGGCGGCCTCCACCCGGAGCAAGCCGGCGCTGCCCGGTCCGGGGCGGCGCCCACCGCGACCGTCGCCGGGCCTCTGCGCTGCGGAATCGCGCCCCTTTGCGGCCAAAACAAGTTGGCGGCGGCCGTGGCCCGGTCAGGCCGCCCGCAGGGCGTCGGCGATCCGACCGAGGGCCGGCAGCTTCTTGATCGGGCCGATGGCGGCCAGCGTCGGCGCACCGGCGAGCAGGCGCCGGCCGGCCGCGCGCACGTCCTCGACGCTGACGGCGTCGACCTTGGCGATCACCTCCTCGGTCGGGATCACCCGGCCCCAGGCCAGGATCTGGCGGGCGTTGCGCTCGATGCGCCCGCCCGGCGTCTCCAGGGCGGTGAGCAGGGAGACCTTGAGCTGCGCCTTGGCGCGGGCGATCTCGGCCGTGTCGAGGTCGCGGGTCGCCCGGGCGGTCGCGGCCAGGGTCACGTCCACGAGTTCGGGCAGGTCGGCGCCCGAGGTGCCGGCGCCGATGCCGAACAGGCCGCAATCGGAGAACGGCCAGTGGAAGGCCTGGATCTCGTAGGCGAGGCCGCGGGTCTCGCGCACCTCCTGCCAGAGGCGGGAGGTCAGGCCGCCGCCGAGCACCTGGGCGAACATGTGGAGGGCGTAGTAGCCGTCGTCGCGGAACGACAGGCCGGGCAGGCCGATGACGAGGTTGGCCTGTTCGAGCTTGCGCGGCATCCGCCGCTCGCCCCCGCCATAGGTGCCCGGCACGGCCTCCGGCGCGCTGGCCGCAGGCAGGCCCCCGAAATGCTGCCGCGCGGCCTCGACGATCCGTTCGTGCACCACCGCGCCGGCGGCCGCGACCACGGTGCGGTCGGGGGTATACTCGCGGGCCAGGTAGGCGCGGATGCCGGCCTCGTCGAAGCTGCGGATGGTCTCGGGGCGCCCCAGGATCGGGCGGCCGACCGGCTGGTCCGGGAAGGCGGCCTCCGTGAAGGCGTCGTAGACCACGTCGTCGGGGGTGTCCTCGACGGCGGCGTATTCCTGCAGGATCACGCCCTTCTCGCGGGCGAGTTCGCCGGCATCGAAGACGGAATCGGTGAGGATGTCGCCGATCACGTCCAGCGCCGTGCCCACGTCCTCGCCGAGCACGCGGGCGGTGTAGCTGGTGCCCTCGGTGGAGGTGGCGGCGTTGATCTCGCCGCCGACGTTCTCGATGTCCTCGGCGATGGCGCGGGCCGAGCGGGTGCGGGTGCCCTTGAAGGCCATGTGCTCGATGAGGTGGGAGAGCCCGCTCTCGTCGGCCCGCTCGTGGCGGGAGCCGGCCCCGACCCAGACCCCGAGGGTTGCCGTGGCGACGCCCGGCATCGCCTCGGTGACGACGGTCACGCCGTTGTCGAGGCGCTCGATGCGCAGGCTCGGCGAGGCGGCATGCGTGGCGAAATGCTGGTTCATGCGCCCCTCGTGATGCGGGCGCGGTCCCGGATCAGGGCCTCGACCGCCGCTTGGTCGTTGGCGACCTGGGTCATGCGCTCGGGCCGGTCCATCAGGTCTGCCAAGTGCGGGGGCAGGGCGGGGCGCAGGCCCCCCGTGGCCTTGGCCACGGCGTCGGCGAACTTCGCCGGATGGGCGGTGGCGAGCGCCACGACGGGCGTCGCCGGGTCGCGCTCCAGCAGGCGGCGGCCCGCCCGCACGCCGATGGCGCTGTGGGGATCGAGCACCATGCCGGTCGCCGCGTGGGTCCTGGCGATCTCGTCCATCACGTCGGGTTCGGGGACGGCGGCCGCGTCGAACTCGGAGCGCACGGTGGCGAGCACGGACTCGTCCAGGCTGAAGCCGCCGGATTGCTTGAGGCCCGCCATCAGCCGGCCCAGGGACGAGGCGTCGCGGCCCAGGGCCTCGAACAGCAGACGCTCGAAGTTCGAGGAGATCTGGATGTCCATGGAGGGCGAGGTGGTCGGCTGCACGCCGCGCAGCTCGTAGGCGCCGTGCTCCAGGGTGCGGACCAGGATGTCGTTGGCGTTGGTGCCGATCATCAGCCGCCCGATCGGCAGGCCCATGCGCTTGGCGACCCAGCCGGCGAGGATGTCGCCGAAGTTGCCGGTCGGCACCGCGAAGGAGACCGGCCGGTGCGGGCTGCCCAGGGCCACCGCGCTGGTGAAGTAGTACACGGCCTGGGCCGCGACGCGGGCCCAGTTGATCGAATTGACGCCCGACAGCCGCACGGAATCGGCGAAATCCCCGTGCTGGAACAGGGCTTTGACGATGTTCTGGCAATCGTCGAAGGTGCCGTCGACAGCGAGCGCGTGGACGTTGTCGGCCTCCACCGAGGTCATCTGGCGGCGCTGGACCTCCGAGACCCGCCCGTGGGGGTAGAGGATGAACACGTCGACCTGATCGAGCCCGCGGAAGGCTTCGACCGCGGCCGAGCCGGTATCGCCCGAGGTGGCGCCGACGATGGTGGCGCGGCTGCCGCGGGCACGCAGGACGTGGTCCATCAGCCGCCCGAGGAGCTGCATCGCCAGGTCCTTGAAGGCGAGCGTCGGGCCGTGGAAGAGTTCCAGCAGGAACAGGTTGTCGTCGAGTTGCGTCAGCGGGCAGATCGCCGGGTGGCGGAAGGTGGCGTAGGCGGCCTCGATCATGTGGTCGAGGTCGGCATCCGCGATCTCGCCGTCGAT
>NZ_BPRB01000248.1 GCF_022179685.1 Methylobacterium trifolii | reverse complement strand
CGGGAACACCCGCCGCCCCTCGGGCGACTGGGCGATGGCGAGCCGGGCGATGGCGTGGGTCGGCAGCCGGGTGATGTCGCGGCCGTCGTAGGTGATGGTGCCGGAGCGGGCCTGGGGCGCGCCGAAGATCGTCATCATCAGGGTCGACTTGCCCGCCCCGTTGGCGCCGATCAGCGTGACGATCTCCCCTTCGGCCACGTCGAGGTCGACGCCGCGCAACGCCGCGACGCTGCCGTAATAGGTCGAGACGTCGCGCACCGAGAGCAGCGGCGCCTTGGCCCCGGCTTGCTTGGCCCCGGCTTGCGCGGCGGCCAGCGCGCGGGTCTCCTCCACGAGGACGTTGATGCCGGCCACGCTCATGCCTGCGGCTCCAGATGCGTCACGGCCAGGCCCACCTCCGCGTCGACCTCCGCGACCTCCTCGTCCTCGACGCCGAGATAGGCCGCGATCACCCGCGGGTCGGCGCGGACCTCGCCCGGCGTGCCGTCGGCGATCTTCACCCCGTAATCGAGCACGACGACGTGGTCGGAGATTTCCATCACCACCGACATGTCGTGCTCGATCAGCAGCACGGAGGTGTCGTGCGCGTCGCGGATGTGGCGCAGCAGGGCATTGAGCTCGCCGCTTTCCCGGGGGTTGAGGCCGGCGGCCGGCTCGTCGAGGCAGAGCAGCACCGGATCGGTGCACATGGCGCGGGCGATCTCCAGCCGGCGCTGGGCGCCGTAGGGCAGGTCGCCGGCCGGGTCGTCGGCGCGCCCCATGAGGTCGATCCGCCCCAGCCACTCCTTGGCCCGCTCGATCGCGGCCGCCTCGGCCCGGCGGTAGGAGCCGGCGCCGAGGAGCCCCAGCACGCTCAGGCCCGAGGCCCGCATCAGCGGCGCGTGCTGGGCCACCAGCAGGTTCTCCAGCACGGTCATGCCCTGGAACAGGCGGATGTTCTGGAAGGTGCGCGCGACGCGGGCCGTGCGGTTGACGGCGTGGTTGGGCAGCCGCTCCAGGAGGTGGCGCGACCCGTCCGCGTGGGCCAGCGTCAGACGCCCCTCCGTCGGCTTGTAGAAGCCGGTGATGCAGTTGAAGACCGTGGTCTTGCCCGCCCCGTTCGGGCCGATCAGGGCGGTGATGTCGCCCCGGCGCACGTCGAAGGAGAGGTCGCCCACGGCCGTGAGGCCGCCGAAGCGCATGGTGAGGTGTTCGACGGCCAGCACCACGCCGTCCATGTCGGGGACCGGGCCCATCAGCCGTGGCCCTCGCTGACATGGGCGCCGGAGATGGCGCGGCGCTTGCCCAGCGCGACCGAGGGCACGCGCACGGAGATGAGGCCGCGGGGCCGCCAGACCATCATCGCCACCATGGCGAGGCCGAAGAGCAGCAGGCGGTACTCGTTCGGATCGAAGCCCTCGCCGAAGACGGCCTTCAGGAAGCCGAGGTTGCGCAGCATCTCCGGGCCGCCGACCATGGCGATGGCCGCGATGGCGACGCCGACCTGGCTGCCCATGCCGCCGAGCACGACGATCGCCAAGATGATCGCGCTCTCCAGGAAGTTGAAGCTCTCCGGGCTGATGAAGCCCTGGCGCACGGCGAAGAACGAGCCGGCCACGCCCCCGAAGGCGGCACCCAGGGCGAAGGCGGTGAGCTTCGTGGTGGTGGTGTTGATGCCCAGCGACCGGCAGGCGATCTCGTCCTCGCGCAACGCCTCCCAGGCGCGGCCGATGGGAAGCCGGCGCAGGCGCAGCGTCACGAGGTTGGTGATGAGCGCCAGCGCCAGGATCACATAATACAAGAAGACGACCCGGTGCATCGAGTCGAAGGTCAGGCCGAAGCGGGCCGCGAAGCCTTCCTCGCCCGCGGTGAAGGGGATGCCGAAGAAGGTGGCGCGCGGGATCGAGGAGATGCCGGCCCCGCCCCCGGTCACGTCGACCCAGTTGATCAGCACGAGGCGGATGATCTCGCCGAAGGCGAGCGTGACGATGGCGAGGTAGTCGCCGCGCAGGCGCAGCACGGGAAAGCCCAGCAGCATGCCCCAGAGCGCCGCGAACAGGCCGGCCAGGGGCAGGCAGATCCAGAACGACAGGCCGAAGGTGGTGGCGAGCAGGGCGTAGGAATAGGCGCCGACCGCGTAGAAGGCGACGTAGCCGAGGTCGAGCAGGCCGGCCAGCCCCACGACGATGTTGAGCCCCCAGCCGAGCATCACGTAGGTGAGGATCAGGATGCCGAGGTCGATCCAGTAGCGCGCCTCCCCGAGGCCGCCGCTTGCGAGCGCCGCCACGAAGGGCAGCGTCAGGGCGAGCCCGATGAACGCCCACAGGGCGAGGGTGGAGAGTTTGATGGCCGCGTCCGGGGCGAGGCCGAGGGTCTCGTCCGTCTGGGCCGGGGCTGACGCGCGGCGGGCGTCGCGCCGCATCAGCACGAGGCGCTGAAGCAGCCGCACCACGAAGATCGCCGCGCACAGGCCCGCGACGAGGGGCCAGCGCGGGGTCAGGTCGAGGCCGGCGGGCCCCGGATCGGTGCGGTAGCTGATCAGCGGGACGCAGAGGCCGAAGGCGACCAGCGCGTAGAGGCCGGCATCCCGCACGACGTCCGCGAGGGCGGACCCGCCCGGCGGCTTCGTATTCATGAGCCCCCCGGCCATCAGACCTTCTCGATGTCGGCGCGGCCGAGGATGCCCGAGGGCATGAAGATCAGCACGATGGCGAGGATGGAGAAGGCGGCGACGTCCTTGTACTCGATCGAGAAGTAGGCCGACCAGAAGGTCTCGATCAGGCCGATGATGAGCCCGCCGAGCACGGCGCCGGGCAGCGAGCCGATGCCGCCCAGCACGGCGGCCGTGAAGGCCTTCACGCCGGGCACGAACCCGTCCGAGAACGAGACCACGCCGTAATAGAGCAGGTAGAGCACGCCCGCGACGGCGGCGAGCGCCGCGCCGAGCACGAAGGTCAGGGAGATCGTGCGGTCCACGTCGATCCCGAGGAGGGCGGCCATCTTCCGGTCCTGCTCGCAGGCCCGCTGCGCCCGGCCGAAGGGGGTGCGCTGCACGAGATACCAGAAGCCCGTCAGCAGCACGACCGTCACCCCCATGATCAGGCATTGCTTGTAGGAGAGGAACACGGCGTAGCCGTCCGTCTCGAACAGGGTGATGCCGCCCGAGAGCATCGGCGGCGTCGGCTTGTTGCGTGCGCCCTGCGCCACCTGGACGAAGTTCGACAGGAAGATCGAGACGCCGATGGCCGAGATCAGCGGCGCCAGCCGGAACGAGCCGCGCAGGGGACGGTAGGCGATCCGCTCGATCGCCCAGCCCCAGAGGGCGGTGAGCGCCATGGCGAGCACCAGCACGATCAGGAGGGCCAGCGCGATCGAGGAGATCCCGAGCCAGGTCGTGAGGATCAGGAACAGGATCAGCGCGATGAAGCTCGAGACCATGAAGACGTCGCCGTGGGCGAAATTGACCATGCCGATGATGCCGAACACCATCGTGTAGCCGATGGCGATCAGGCCGTAGATCGACCCGAGCGTCAGCCCGTTGATCAATTGCTGTACGAAGACATCCATGCGCGCGTCCGTCCCGATCGCCGCCCCGCGGATCATGGCCGCAGGCGAGGGCCGCAAGTCCCGTACCGCAGCCTTGCGCGGGCCGCCATAGGGCGCCCGCCTTCGGCCGGGCCGGTTGTCGCGGGCGCGCGGCGCGGCGTAGGAGGCCGCCCGCCGGCAGGACAGCCAATTTCAAAGCCCGTGACAACAGAACAGAACTGTCGCGAAGGCGGGATTAAAGCGGCAATCCGGCTTGCGCATGGCCTGCTTCGTGCTTCAGACTGCCTCACTCGAAGATCAAGCGCCCGTCCGCGAGCGCGAGGAGAGGCACGATGGCAGGTTCGCGGCTGACGACCATGATCTTCATCGGCATGGTGCTCGGCATCGCCGTCGGTTATTTGTGTAGTATCACTTGGCCGGACCCGCAGACCGCCAAGGAAATATCAGGCTACATCGCCCTGATCAGCGACATCTTCCTGCGCCTCATCAAGATGATCATCGCGCCGCTGGTGTTCTCGACGCTGGTGGTCGGCATCGCGCATATGGGCGACACCGCCTCGGTCGGCCGCGTCGGCGGCAAGGCGCTGCTCTGGTTCGTCGGCGCCTCGTTCTGCTCGCTGATGATCGGGCTCGTCCTCGTCAACATCCTCCAGCCCGGCCACAACCTGAACCTGCCGCTGCCCGACGTCGGCGCCGGCACCGGCCTCAAGGCGGCCTCGCTCTCGCTCAAGGAGTTCGTCACCCACCTCGTGCCCAAGAGCGCGGTGGAGGCGATGGCCAACAACGAGATCCTGCAGATCGTGGTGTTCTCGATCTTCTTCGGCGTGGGCCTGGCCGCGCTCGGCGAGAAGGGCGAGTTCCTGGCCAAGGGCATCGAGGGCCTGGCCGACGTGATGCTCAAGGTGACGGGCTACGTGATGATGTTCGCCCCCGTCGCCGTGTTCGCGGCGATCGCGGCCACCATCACCACCCAGGGCATCGGCGTCCTGGCGACCTACGGCAAGTTCATGGTCGAGTTCTACTTCAGCCTCGGCATCCTGTGGTGCCTGCTGATGTTCGTCGGCTTCCTGCTCGTCGGCTCGAACGGGATCATGCGCCTGATCAACCTGATCAAGGAGCCCTTCGTGCTCGCCTTCTCGACCGCGTCGAGCGAGGCGGCCTACCCCAAGACCCTGTCGAACCTCGAAAAATTCGGCGTGCCGAACAAGATCACCTCGTTCGTGCTGCCGATGGGCTACTCGTTCAACCTCGACGGCTCGATGATGTACTGCACCTTCGCGGTGATGTTCATCGCCCAAGCCTACAACATCCCGCTCACCTGGGGGCAGCAGCTCACCATGCTGCTCCTGCTGATGGTGACCTCGAAGGGCATGGCCGGCGTGCCGCGCGCTTCGCTGGTGGTGATCTCGGCCACCCTGTCGCAGTTCAACATCCCGGAGGCCGGGCTGCTGCTCATCATCGGCATCGACCAGTTCCTCGACATGGGCCGCTCGGCCACCAACGTGCTCGGCAACAGCATCGCCACCGTCGCCGTCGCCAAGTGGGAGGGCCAGCTCACCACCACCGACCAGAGCCTCGACCGGGACGTGGGCACGGTCCCCTCACCGGCCGAGTAGGGCTTCTTGCGATCGCGCCCGGAGCCGGTCCCACCGGCTCCGGGCCATCCCGTTACGGTCATGCGCCGCGGCCCCGGTTCGCGGGACCGGACGACGCACGGTCGAAGGCGTCCCGGCAGGGTTTTCAGGAGTGTCCCGATGTCGGCAGGCAGGCTCATGGCGGCGCTCGCGCTCGCATTCCTCGCCGGTCCGCGACCGGCCTGCGCCATCGAGGTGCTGACGGGGACCCTCAAGACCATCGCCGAGCGCGGCGAGGTCGTGATCGGCTACCGCTCCTCCTCCGTCCCGTTCTCCTTCGTCGAGGGCAAGCGTGCGGACGGGGGCGACCGGCCGATCGGCTACGCCATCGACATCTGCGGCGAGATCGTGGACGAGATCGGCCGCGAGACCGGCCGCACCGACCTCAAGGTGCGCTACGAGCCGGTGACCTCGGAATCGCGCTTCCAGGCGGTCGCCTCCGGCAAGGTCGACCTCGAATGCGGCTCGACCACCGCCAACGCCGAGCGCCGGCGCACCGTCGCCTTCTCGCCGGTGACCTACATCAGCGCCACCAAGCTCCTGGTGCCGAAGGACTCGAAGATCACGTCCTATCGCGAACTGGGGGGGAAGAAGGTCGTGGTCACGGCCGGCACCACCAACGAGGGCGCGGTGCGGGACGTGCTGGCCAAGCTCAAGCTGCAGGCCAAGATCCTCACCGGCAAGGACCACGCCGAATCCTTCGCCATGGTCAAGGACGGGCGCGCCGACGCCTTCGCGACGGACGACATCCTGCTCTACGGCCTGATCGCCAACGACGGGGCGGACGGCGCCAGGTACATGGTGCTGGGCGACAAGCTCTCCTTCGAGCCCTACGGCATCATGTACCGCAAGGACGATCCGATGCTCGCCGGCGCGGTCGCCGCGACCTTCGGGCGGCTGGCCGAGACGCGGGAGCTCCGCTGGATCTACGAGCGCTGGTTCCTCAAGCGCCTGCCGAACGGCGAGCGCCTCAACGTGCCGATGTCGAACGACCTGCACAACAGCTTCCAGCTCATCGGCCTGGAAGACTGAGCCTACCCCAGCCGGATCACTGCCCCGTCCAGTCGTGGCCGGCGACCAGGGCCTCCGTCGGCTGGCGCCAGGTCGCGGGCTGCTCGCTCGATCCCGCGCCCAAGGGGCATTGCACCATGACGCTGTCGCTCCAGCGGCCGTACTTGTAGCCGACCGCCGGCAGGTGCCCGACGCGGACGAAGCCGCAGGCCTCGTGCAGGCGCAGGGACGCCTCGTTCTGCGCGTCGATGTAGCCGATCATCTGGCGGTAGCCGCCCGCGGCGCAGGCCTCGATCAAGGCCGGCAACAGCCGGCGGCCGATGCCCGCATGCAGGTGCTCGGGGTGCACGTAGATCGAGTGCTTGAGGGTGTAGCGATAGGCCGGGCGCTTGCGGAAGGGCACGGCGTAGGCGTAGCCGGCCACCACCCCGGCGCGCTCGGCCACGAGATGCGGCAGGCGCTTGCTGCGCATGGCCTTGCGCCGACGCTTGAGGTCGTCGGGCATCAGGCGCTCTTCCTCGAACGCGCCGACGTCGCCCACGCCGCGGGCGATGTGGTGCTCGTAGATCGCCACCATCGCCGGCACGTCGAGGTCCGAGGAGGGCCGGATCACGATGTCCGGCAGGGGCGGAGCGGCATCCGCCATCAGCGGCTCGCGCGCGGCGCGCGGTCTTCCTGAAGGACGTAGGTGAAGAAGCGGATGCGGCCGTCCGCGTCCACCTCGCGGTAGACGCCCTGGATCTCGGCCTCGAAGCCGGGAAACAGGTTGGCCGAGCGCTCGAACATCTTGAAGTAGTCCAGCATGGGCTTGGCCCGCTCATCCAGCCGCTCGCCCGGCAGCACGGTGCCGATCCCCGGCGGGTAGACCAGAAGCAAGGTCGTCGCCACACGCCCCTCGGCCTCGGCGATCGGCACGAAATCGACCTTGTTGCGGGTCAGCATCTGGGCCGCGGCTTTGGGCGGCATCACCATCTCGGGCAGGTGCCCCGGCTCGAACTGCCGGCGCTGGAGCGTCGAGGTCCCGGCCTCCCGGTGGAAGGCGTGGAAGTCGGCGCAGAGGTCGCGCAGGCGCACGCCCCGGTAGCGGTTGGGCCGGCGCCGCACGAACTCGGGCATGGCCTCCTCCAGGGGCACGTTCTCGTCGTGCAGGCGCTTGAAGGCGACGAGGCCGGAGATCAGCGTGCCGGCCTTGGAGGATTCGACGCCCGGCGTCAGCAGGAAGAGCAAGGAGTTGAGGTCGTTCTTCTCGGCCACGATCCGGTTCTCGCGCAGGTACTGCGCCACGATCGGCGCCGGCACCCCGTGCGCGGCGTAGTCCCCGGTGCGCCGGTCGAAGCCGGGGGTGAGCACGGTGAGCTTGTTCGGGTCGGTCATGGCGTAGCCCGGCGCCGACTCGACACCGACATGCGTGAAGCCGTGCCAGCCCGCCCCCGGCGCCAGCTCCCAATGGCGCGGGTCGGCGGCCAGCACGTCCGTCGGCACGCTCTCCCACGGCACCGGCGCGCCGTCGGCGCCCACCGTCACGTCGGGCACGAAGGGGTCGAAGAACCAGCGCCGGGCCGGATCGGCCTCCTTCTCCTCGAACTCGCGGCGGATGGCGCGCACCTTCTTGCGCCACTCGATGCCGAGCCGGATCGTGTCGTCCCACAGGATCATGCCCGAGCGCCCCTTCATCATCTGGGCGCCCACGTCGAGCGAGGCGAAGATCGGGTAGAACGGCGAGGTCGAGGCGTGGACGAGGAAGCTCTCGTTCAGGCGGCGGTGCTCGACGCGCCGGGTCTGCCCGCGGATGTGGCTGTCCTTGGTGTGGATCTGCGAGGCCTGGGAGAAGCTCGCCAGCTGCTTGTGGGTCGATTGCGTGGCGATGATGCCCGGCGAGGTCTCGTCCAGCCCCTTGAGCCCCATGGCGAAGCGGCCCGCGAAGAGCGGGTGGAACTTCATGAAGCCGGCCCAGGCCTCGTCGAACAGGATGTAGTCGCACAGGTGCCCGATCCGGTCGACGACCCCTTGCGCGTCGAGGATGGTGCCGTCGTAGGTGCATTGCTCGATCACGGCCACGCGGAAGGGCCGCTCGCGCCGCCATGCCTCGGGATCGGTCACGAGGGGGTTCTTGCGGATCTTTTCGCGTATCGCGGTCTCGTCCAGGGCCTCGGCGTAGATCGGGCCGATCAGCCCGTAGGCGTTGCGGTCGGTCTCGAGGAAGACCGGGATGCCGCCGGCCAGCATCAGGGCGCCGTGGTGGGCGGCCTTGTGGTTGTTGCGGTCGAACAGGACGAGGTCGCCCTCGGCGACGAGCGCCCCGAGCACCACCTTGTTGGAGGCCGAGGTGCCGTTGAGGACGAAGTAGGTCTTCTCCGCCCCGAAGATCGCCGCCGCCTCCTTCTGGGCCCGCAGCGCCGGCCCCTCGTGGGTCAGCAGGTCGCCGAGGTCGAGGACCGAGTTGTCCAGGTCGTCGCGGAAGATGGCCTCGCCCAGATGCTCGACGAAGATGCGGCCGATGGGCGAGCGGTTGTAGAAGATGCCGCCGTTGTGGCCGGGGCAGGTCCAGAGCTGGTTGCCCTTCTCGGCATAGTCCACCAGCGCCCCGAAGAACGGGGTCTTGAGGGTCTCGGCGTACTGGGTGACGCGGGCGACGAGGCCGCGGGCGATGAATTCGGGGGTCTCCTCGGCCAGGAAGATGTAGCCGTCGATGAAGTCGAGGAGCTCGACGGGGATGTCCTCCAGGCGCTTCCGGCGGACCAGGATGACGATCGGCATCTCCAGGCCGCGCCGGCGCATCATGTCGATGAGGGCTGCGGCCTTTCCGTCGAGCCCGCGCTTGCCCCAGTCGACCACCATGCAGCCGATGGCGGCGTCCGTCTGCACGGCGATGGCCGCGTCCTCGACCCGGCGCGCCCGGATCACCTCGAAGCCGCGCCCCTCGACCGCCGTGACGATCTGCTGGACGCGCGCGCCCTCCAGATCGTCCGGATCGAAGGCCGGGGCGCACATCAGGACGGTGAAGCGGCGGTGGAAGTCCATGGGCGATGGTCTCTGTCCGGAGGGCCGGCGCACCCTTTCGGGCGCGCACGTGACGGTTGGATGACGGCCGGGTCAGGCCTTCTTGAGGAACTCGGTCTTGAGCACGAGGCCCTTCACCTTGTCGGCGTTGCACGCGATCTCCGCCGGGTCGTCCGTGAGGCGGATGTTCTTGATCAGGGTGCCGCGCTTCAGGGTGGTCGAGGTGCCCTTCACCTTAAGGTCCTTGATCAGGGTGACGGAATCGCCGTCCGCGAGCGTGGTCCCGTTGCCGTCCTTCACGTCGCCCATGCCCGACCCCTTCGCTGGTGAGGCGCCCTCCATAGAGCGTTTTCGGGCAAACCGATGCCGGCTCCCGGCGGGAAAGCCGCCGGCCGGAACCGCGGGTGGGTCGGGGCCGTCTTCAGGGACGGGGCCCGTGGGGCCCGGCATCGAGAGCGCGTACCGGCGATGACGGACGAGACCAAGCCGGCGGATCGTCCCGCCGCAAGCAAAACGTCAAGGGAGGCGAGAGACCGGGCCGATCCCGGCCCGACCAGTCCGGCGCCCGAGAAGACCGGCACGGACGGGGCGGCGAGCGGCGGCTACGAGACCGGGCAGAAGGACCGGTCGGACGCCAACCGCAAGGGCGGCTACGGCGCGGGCTGAGGCGTATTGGCGTCCGGAGCCGCATCCGCCCAGCCGCCTCCGTCCCAGACCCGCACCGTGACGGTGGCCACCCCGTCCGCGATGCGGATGCGGTTGTAGGCGTTGGGCTCGTTGCCGCGCAGGCGCGTCGAGGTGGCCGAGCCCGCCTGCACGGCGAGCAGCCGGCCCCGGCCGCCCTGCATCCGGCCGCGGTCCACCTCCACCCGCTCGCCGCCCGCCTCCAGGGGCTCGGCGAAGCGCGCGTAATGCCGGTGGAGATGGCCGGCCAGCGTCAGCCCGACGCCGCAGCGGCGGAAGGCGTCCAACGCCTTGTCGGCCCGGCCGACGAGGCGCGCCTCCTCGTCCCAGGGCGGCGGCATGAACGGGTGGTGCCCGACCACGATCTTGAACAGGTGGTCCGGCATCGTGCGCAGCCGCGCCTCGGCGGAGAAGATCTGCCAGCGGCGGATCTTGCCCTGCGACCAGTCCGCCTCCGGCGCCCAGGTCCGCACCGTGTTGAGGCAGACGACGCCGATCTCCTCGTCCCGGAACGTCGGCTCGGTCTCGCGGGCGATGAAGCGCCGGTAGCGGGAGAACGGGCGCACGAATCGCTGCCAGAGATGGAAGGGCGAGATGTCGTGGTTGCCCGGCACCGCGATCCACGGCCGCGGCAGGCGCGCCAGGAAGGCGCGGGCCTCCGCGTACTCGACGCGGCGCGCCCGCATGGTGAAGTCGCCGGAGACGACGATCAGGTCCGGCCGGTCGGCGTTCAACTCGCGGACCAGGCCCTCGACCACGGCCGGATCGGTCCGGCCGAAATGCAGGTCGGAGATCTGGCTGATGCGTCTCATCGAGGGGCGGTTCCGGGATGCGGCAGGGGGAATGCGGCGGATGGGCCGGATGTGGCGGCGGATCGGGAGGAGGCAAGCTTGGCCGGACGCCGAAATAGTTCCGGTCGGCGTTCATCCTCGGCGTCCGAGACATGTCAATAATGCATGAAAGTGTGCAATCGCGCACAAGCTATGCGTTAAGCGCATTTTTGCGATGCACAAAATGGATCTTCGCATCGCACCATCCGCCGCGCATATTGCGGTCTCCCGGTGCTACCGGCTTTCCGAACGGGCACTCCCGGCGGGCAGTAATCGCACAGGACGATTCAGCACATGCGCACGCTCTCCAAAACCCTCATCGCCGCCGCCCTCTCCTTCGCCGTCGTCGGCACGGCCTCGGCCGTCGAGCTGAAGCCCCTCAAGGCCACCTCGGTGGACTTGGGCACCTATTACGGCTCGATCTACTACACCCCCGGCAGCGACGGTTACCGGGTGGTCGCCACCCTCTCGGCCCGCAACATCGACGGCAGCGAGCCGAAGGTGGTCCGCCTCGTCACCACGCTGAACGCCAACCAGAGCGTCACGCTCTCGGTCCCCGGCACGCTCAACGCCAGCGGCAGCGAGGCCACCGTGGCCTTCTCGCGCCGCGGCGACGTGGTGGACGTGGCCTCGGCCGACTGATCCGGACCCGGTGCCGCCGCGCGCGGCACCGGCGCTTGCGAGGACGGGTCGGCGCCTCGCTTTCGCCCAACGGATCGGGGAGATCGGGCAGGACCGTTTACGGACCCTTCACCCTGAGCCGCGAGCGTCCGCCCCGCCATGCCGATCGCCGCGCGTCACCTTCTCGGCCTTGCCCTCACGGCCGGGCTCGCCAGCATCACAGGACCGGCGCAGGCCCACCCTCATGTCTGGGTGACGGCCAAGGCCGAGATCGACTACGCCTCGGGCAAGGTCGTCGGCATCCGCCACGCCTGGACGTTCGATGCCGCCTACTCGGCCTTCGTCACGCAGGGGCTCGACACGAACGGCGACGGCAAGCTCACGCCCGACGAACTCGCGGGGCTGGCGGCCGAGAACACCGCGAACCTTGCCGAATTCGGCTACTTCACCAAGCTCAAGGTCGCCGGCAAGGAGCAGGCGTTTTCCGCCCCCACCGAGCCGCGCATGAGCGTGGAGGGGGGCGCCCTCACCTTGAGCTTCCTGCTGCCCCTGAAGACGCCCGCCCAGCAGGGCCGCGGCGTGGTGGCGCTGGAGGTCTACGACCCGACCTATTTCGTCTCCTTCGGCCTCTCCGATGCCCCCGACGCCGCCCGCTTGGCCAACGCCCCCCCCGGCTGCGCCGCGACCGTGACGCGGCCCAAGCCGGAGGCCGGCGCCGACAAGACCGCGGATGCGGCCAAACCCGGCATGACCGAGGCGTTCTTCGAGGCGCTCACCGCAGCTTCCGGCTACGGCGTGCAGTTCGCCAACCGGGTGCTCGTCGCGTGTCCGTAGGCGCGGCGATTCCCGCGCGCGCCACGCCCGCGCGTCTGCCGCTGCGCCTCGCGCTGGCCGCGGGCGCCGTGGCGGTGGCGGCCCTGCTCGTCGTCGGGCTTAGTTGGCTCGTGGCACCGGGCTTGACCGCGCCGCCGCCCCGCTCGCCCTTCGGCATCGGTTTTCGCGAGGCGGCACCGGGCACCACCGGCCTCGGCGGCTGGCTCCTCGCGGTCCAGGCGAGTTTTTCCAGGAGTCTCCAGGCCGCGGTCTCGGGGCTGAAGGCCGGGGGCGACTGGAAGCCCCTCGTCCTCCTGGGCTTCGCCTACGGCGTATTCCATGCCGCCGGACCCGGCCACGGCAAGGCGGTGATCGCGGGCTACATCGTGGCCGGCGAGCGGGCGCTTCGGCGCGGCTGCGCCCTGAGCTTCGGTGCGGCGATGCTCCAGGCCGGAATCGCCATCGCCATCGTCGGAATCGGCAGCCTGATCCTCAACGCCACCGCCGCCGGCATGACCCGGGCCGGCAGCCTTATCGAGACGGTGAGCTTCGCCCTCGTCGCCCTCGTCGGCCTCTCCGTGACCTGGCGCAAGGCCGGCCGGCTGGCCGCCCTCGGTTCGCCCGTCGCCTGCGGCCCCGGTTGCGGCCATGCCCACATCACCGATGCGCGAACGGTCGAGGGGCTCGACACGTGGCGGGAGCGCGTGGGCGTGGTCCTGGCCGCGGGCTCGCGCCCCTGCGCGGGCGCCGTGCTGCTCTTGGTCTTCGCTCTGTCGCAGGGGGTGCTCGGGGCGGGCGTGCTCGCCGTGCTCGCCATGGCGCTGGGCACCGCGCTCACCACGAGCGCGCTGGCGGCGCTGGCGGTCTTCGCCAAGGGGGCGGCCCTGCGGCTTGCCGGCGGCAGGGGGCAGGCGGGCCTGCGCGCGGTCGGCGCCCTCGAACTCCTGGCCGCGGCCTTCGTCCTGGTGCTCGGCCTCGCCATGCTGTCCGGCCTCGCCCTCGGCGCCGGGGCCTGAGGGAAGGCGCGTACCCTCGCCGAAGCCTCCCTCGCCAAGCCGTCGCGCGCGTGGCAGGCTGAACGCTCGCAAGCGGGCGGACCATGTCGCCCCGCGTAGGAAGGCGATGGGATGAGCGCCGGCTTCGACCATATCCTGAACTGGCGGCTGCTGCCGGGATCGCACCCCTTTCCGGGGCCGGACGGCGGCACCTGCATCAACGAGGCGGCCGTCGTGGCGGCGGGGCTGCCCTACCGCGCCATCCGCGCCAGCGCCGACTGCCCGCCCTGCTTCTCGCGGCCGCTCTCGGCCTACGCGCTCGGCCTCAACGACGCGATGCCGGATGCCGAGCGACCCCGCCTGATGGCCTTCGTGCTGCGCCTCTCGGGCTCGGCCGACCGGTCCGGCATCGAGGCCAAGCGCACCCGACACCTCGCCCTGGCGAGCATCCGCCGCATCCTCGCGCCCCTCTGCGCGGCGGCCGGACTGCCCGATCTCGCGGAACGCTGCGCGGACGCCCCCGACATCGAAGCCGGGCTGGCCGCGGCCCGGCAGGCGGAGTGGCGCGGGGGTTCGCTCGCGCAGGCCGCCTCCGGCGCACGGCGCTGGCTGGAGGGCGCACGCTGCGCCGCGCTCGCCCGCACCGCCATGGCCGCGATCCGCGCCGCGGACGACCCGCGCTGCGCGGCCGAGGTGACTGAGGGCGCGGCCCCCTTCGTCGCGGGGTCATGGGCCACCGCCTGCGACATCCTCGACGAGGCCCTCGCGATCGGCGCCCAGGCCCCGGACATCGACCTCGTCCGGGCACGCGGCCGGTTCGATGCGGCGCGCCCCCGCGTCGAGGCCTGAGGCGCGCTCAAGCCGCGAAGGCGTGTACGGTCAGGACGCGAGGGCCGACATCCGGTCGGAGGGGGCGAGGTCGAGGTCCACGCTCTCGCAGTTGTCGAGCCAGATTCCGGTGAGGTGGAAGAAGAAGGTGCCGTGGCCGACGACGGCGATGGTCCGCTCCGGCCGGGCCCGCAGCCAGTCGCGAAACGCCGCGACCCGCCGGTCGAACAGGGGCCGGGGCTCGACGGGGTAGCCGTCCACCGCGCAGCCGTCCTGCGCGTGCCACCAGACCTCCGGCAGGTGGCCGACGTCGAGATGCGGAAACTCCGCCGCGATCTCGGAGGCCGCGCGGCCCACGTCGCAGCTGCTCTCCTGGCATTCCCGGTGCAGCACTTCGACCAGGACCCTGGGCGCGGACGGATGCTCGCCGAACAGGATCGCGCTGGTCTCGATCGCCCGCGTCAGGGGCGAGACCACCACCAGCTCGAAGGGCGTGTCCCGGTGGGCGGCCCGTGCGGCCCGGGCCTGGCCCTGCCCGCGGGGCGTGAGGCGGGCGTCCAGATGGCCGGGATCGCGGCCGGTCGCGCGGTGGGCGGCGTTGAAGGTCGATTCGCCGTGGCGGATGCAGACGATGCGGGTCGGGGCGTTCATCACACTCGGGGGGCTTGCGGGTCGGGATACGGGACGGGGCGGGCCCTCAGAGGAACCGGCCGCCGCGCTGGATGACTTCGATTCTGTAGCCGTCCGGGTCGGTGGCGAAGAAGAACCTCGCCAGGGTCCGGTCCCCGTGCTCCAGGCTCTTCACCGCCGTGGCCGGCAGCCCCTCCCGCGTGAAGCGGGCATGCTCGGCCGCCACGTCCTCCACGGTCACGGCGACGTGGCCGTAACCGTCGCCGAGGTCGTAGGGCGCCGTGCGGTCCTTGTTGACCGTCAGCTCCAGCTCGAAGGTCGAGGATTGGTCGCGCAGGTAGAGCAAGGTGAAGTCCGGGAAGTCGAACCGGTCGGCCACCATCAGGCCGAAGGCGCGGGCGTAGTAGTCGCAGGCCCGCGCCTCCTCGAGGACACGGATCATCGCGTGGACGGGCTTCGCCATGGGTCTTCCGGAAATCCTTCGGAGGGTCGTCGAACGCCATGTGGCGCGGGACACCCCGCAGGGAAAGGGTGTCTAGGCTCCCCGCAGGGCCGGGATGCGGCCCCGGCACGGCTCGCGGCTGCAAGTCCGCCAATGCAGGTTCGCCTCGGGATGGAAACACCCCGTTACAATTTCACCGGCCCGGACCACCTACGAATGCGGCGCGCGACAGGGCATAACCTGTCCATGACCTTGACCATGCCTTCCGAAGCCCGCGACATGACAGCCCCCGCCACGCCCCACATCCTGATCGTCGAGGACGACCGCGAGATCTCCAGCCTCGTCGCGCGCTACCTGCGCGGCAACGAGTGCCGGGTGACGCTGGCCGGCGACGGGCGCGAGATGGACAAGGCCCTCACCGACGCCCGCGTCGACCTGATCGTGCTCGACCTGATGCTGCCCGGCGAGGACGGCCTCAGCCTGTGCCGGCGCCTGCGCGCGACCTCCGCCATCCCGATCCTGATGCTGACCGCCAAGGCGGAGGAGATCGACCGGATCGTCGGGCTGGAGATCGGCGCGGACGACTACCTCGCCAAGCCCTTCAACCCGCGCGAGCTCCTGGCCCGCATCCGCGCCATCCTGCGCCGCGCCTCCGCGGAAGCGCCGGACGACGACGGCGTCCGCCGCCTCCACTTCGTCGGCTGGACCCTCGACGTGTCCCTGCGCCAGGTCCTCAGCCCGGAGGGCGCCCGCATCGCCGTCACCGGGGCCGAGTTCGACCTGCTGCACGCCCTCTGCCTGCGGCCGGGGCGGGTGCTGTCCCGCGACCAGCTCCTCGACCTGACGCAGGGGCGCTCGGCCGGGCCGTTCGAGCGCAGCATCGACGTGCTGATCAGCCGGATACGCCAGAAGGTCGAGCGCGATTCCCGCAACCCGGAGATCATCCGCACCATCCGCTCCGGCGGCTACCTGTTCACGCCGGAGGTGACGCGCTCATGAGCCTGTCCGCCCTTCGCGCCCGCCTGCGGCCCCGCAGCATCGCCGGCCAGATCGCCCTCCTCGTGGTCGCGGCCATCGCCGTGGCGCACGTGGTCGCCACGCTCGCCTTCTTCGTCCTGCGCGAGCCCTGGAACCCGGACGAGCGCCCCGGCGTCGCCGCGGGGCGGCTCGCCACCGTTGCGCGCCTGCTCGACGCGGCCGAGCCGGCCTCGCGCCCCGCCCTGCTGGCGAGCGCCGCCCGCAGCCTGCCGCGCATCCAGATCGCCCCCTGGGACGGGCTCGCGCCCGAAGGCGCGCCGGCCGCCGGGGAGCAGCCGGTGGTCCGGCGCCTGCGCGAGAGCTTCGGCCGCACCCTCGCGATCACCGACCTGAGCCCGCCCGGAACGGCGGCGGGCGGCCTGCTCCACCTCGGCATCGCCACGCCGGGCGGCGCGACGCTGCGGGCGAGCCTGGCCGACGACCCCCTGCACCCGCCCCGCCAGGGGGCGATCATCTTCACCTTCGTCTTCCTCGGCCTGACGCTCGCCCTGCTCTCGGTCTGGGCGACGCGGGCGCTGACGGCGCCGTTGGCGCGGCTCGCCGGTGCGGCGGAAGCCTTCGGCACCCGCGACGACCATGCGGCCCTCCCCCAGGCCGGCCCGAAGGAGGTGCTGGCGGTGTCCCGCGCGCTGGACCGGATGCGCGCCCGCGTGCGCCGGCTCATCGACGACCGCACCCAGATGCTGGCCGCGATCAGCCACGACCTGCGCACCCCGATCACGCGCCTGCGCCTGCGGGCCGAGTTCATCGAGGACGAGCATGCCCGCACCATGACGCTGCGCGACCTCGACCAGATGAACGGCCTCGTGGAGGCCGCCCTCTCCTTCGTGCGCGACGGGCAGGCACGCGACGCCGGCAGCTTCGCCCTGGTGGACCTCGCCTCCGTGGTGCAGACGGTCTGCGACGGCTTCTCCGATGTCGGCGCATCGGTCGTCGTGGAGCGCAGCCGCCACGTCCTGGTACGCGGCCGGCCGGACGAGCTGCAGCGGGCGATCACCAACCTCGTGGACAACGCGGTGAAGTACGGCGGCAGCGCGAGCCTGCGCATGGACGCGACCCTGCGCGGCGTGCGCGTCGAGATCCTGGATTCCGGCCCCGGCATCCCGGAGGCCGAGCGGGACGCGATGCTCCAGCCCTTCGTGCGCGGCGACCTGGCCCGGAACCACAACGAGGCGAGCGGCTTCGGCCTCGGCTTGTCGATCGTGCTGGCCATTGTCGAGGCCCATCACGGACGCCTGACCCTCACCAACCGGCCCGAGGGCGGCCTCTGCGCCGGCATCGAACTGCCGCTGGCGGCCCAGGCGTTGGCCGGCTCGCAACCGGAACTGCCGCAGGCTCCGGCGACGCAGGTCGCCGCCTGACCCCTTTTTCACCATTCCCGCGTTGAGGCTCCGAACGGAATCGTTTCGGAGAACGCGGGTATGGACGTCGGATTCATCGGCCTCGGGCGCATGGGGCGCGGCATGGCGGCCAGCCTCGTGCGCGGCGGACACACGGTCCGCGTCTGGAACCGCTCGCCGGAGGCGGCCAAGGCAGTCGCGGGCGCGCATCCCGTCGCCACCGCGGCGGAGGCCTTCGCGGGCGACGCGGCGATCACCATGCTCGCCGACGACGCGGCTTTGCGTTCGGTCGTGGTCGAGGGCGGCCTGCTCGATTCCGGCACGCGGCCCGGAATGCATCTGGGCATGAGCACGATCTCGGTGGCCCTGTCGCAGGAGTTGGCGGCGATCCACGCGCGGGCCGGCGTGCCCTACGTCGCGGCCCCCGTCTTCGGGCGCCCGGATGTCGCCGACAAAGGCGCCCTCAACATCGTGGCGGCGGGCGAGGACGCCGCGATCGGGCGCGCCGCCCCGCTCTTCGAGGCGATGGGAAGCAAGACCTGGCGCTTCGGCCCGGAGCCGCAGCGCGCCAACGCGGTGAAGCTTGCCGGCAACTTCATGCTGATCGCGGCCATCGAGGCGATGGGCGAGGCCTGCGCCTTCGCCGAAGGCCACGGAGTGCCGGGCGCCGACCTCCTCGACCTCCTGACGAACACCCTGTTCGCCTCCCCCGTCTACAAGGGCTACGGCGCCTCGATCGCGGCCAACCGCTACGAGCCGCCCGGCTTCAACCTGAGGCTCGGCGCCAAGGACGTGCGCCTCGCGCTCCAGGCGGCGGAGGCGGTGGGCTGTCCGATGCCGTTCGCGAGCGTGCTGCGCGACGGCCTGATCGAGGCGATGGCCCACGGCGACGCGGACAAGGACCTGGCCGCCCTGGCGCGCGTCTCGGCGCGGCGCAGCGGGCGGGCATAAGCCCCTGCTCGGAACCGCGTTTCCCCTCCTTCTTGCGGGGGGCTACGGTATTCACACTTTGTCCGTGGCCGGATCAGTCTCTGTTCCGGAACGCGGCTCCCCTCCCCCTTGTGGGCAGGGGTCAGGGGTGGGGGTGGCCCAGGATCGAGCGATCCGGTGCCTCCTGCACCACCCCCACCTCCTGCACCACCCCCACCTCCGGCTCCTCCCCACAAGGG
>NZ_BPRB01000247.1 GCF_022179685.1 Methylobacterium trifolii | reverse complement strand
CTTGGGCTGCAGGCCCTCGGCCATGAAGAGGGCGAGGGCCTGCAGCCCAAGGTCGTGGCACGCTCCGCCCATCAGGAGGTGGTGCGCACGATGGTCGCCAACGCCCACGGCTACACCCTGTTCAACGTCCGCCCGCGTTCCGACCTCGCCCTCGACGGGAAGAGGCTCAAGCGGGTTCGGCTCGCCGGCACGCACCGCCCGATGCGCATCGGCCTCGCGCGCCTGAGGCAGCTCAACCGCTCGCGCCTCGTGGAGGCGTTCGAGACCCACTGCCGGGCCTTCATCTCGGACGCCTACATCCCGGGCATGGTCGCCCCGGCCACCGAGCGGCGCGTGCCGCGCTGAACCCCGCTCGTCCCGAGCAGGCCGGGGATGGCGGGACGCGCCCCGGTCACGGCAGAGAGGTCCCGCAAGGAACGCCGCATGACCGCTCCGATTCCGATCCTGTTCCTGAACGGCCCGAACGCCAACCTCTACGGGCTCGACCCCGGCGGCACCTACGGGACGGAGAGCTTCCCGGCGTTGAGGGCGCGGTGCGAGCGCCACGCCGAGTCCGTCGGAATCGCCCTCGACTTCCGGCAGTCGAACCACGAGGGCATCCTGATCGATTGGGTTCAGGAGGCGCGGGGGACGTTCGCGGGTCTCGCCGTCAACGCGGCGGGGCTGACCTACACCTCCGTCGCGATCCTCGACGCGTTGCTGGCCTTCCCCGGGCCCATCCTCGAAGTGCACATGAGCAACATCTGGAAGCGGGAGCCATTCCGGCACCATTCCTACGTGTCGCGGGCGGCAACAGGCGTGGTCGCCGGGCTCGGCGGCCTCGGCTACGAACTCGCGATCACCGCGCTCGCAACCCTGGTGCGGGAGGCCCGGTCATGACCGAAACCCTGGTCTTCGCGAGCGCTGTCGATCCCGTCGCGCCCTGGCGCACGGCCTTGGAGGGGCTCCTGCCGGACATCCGTGTCCGAACGCCCGAGGAGATCGAACCGGAGGACGACGTCCGCTACGCCCTGGTGTGGAAGCCGCCCACCGGGTTCTTCGCCCGGCATCCCGGCCTCCGGCTCGTCACCATCCTCGGCGCGGGCGCCGACGCCCTGGTCGGTCGGGACGACCTGCCCGACGTGCCGGTGACGCGCCTGTCGGACCCCGAGATGGCGCGGATGATGACGCATTACGTGCTGTTCGCGGTGCTGCGCTACGCCCGCGACATCCCGACGTTCGAGGCGGCCCAGCGTGCCGGTCGCTGGCACTACGTCCATCCGCGCGAGGCCCGGCAAATCCGGGTCGGCGTGCTGGGCCTGGGGGAACTCGGCAGCGCGACGGCGCTCGAACTCGCGCGTCAGGGATTTTCCGTCGCCGGCTGGTCACGCACGCCGAAAGCGCTGCCGGGGATCGCCTGCCATGCGGGCCCGGATGCGCTGGTCCCGTTTCTCGCGCAGACCGAGATCCTGCTGGTGATGCTGCCGCTGACGCCTTGGACCCGGCGCCTGATCGGGGCCGCGGAGCTCGCCGCGCTGCCGTGGGGCGCCAAGCTCGTCAACGTCTCGCGCGGGGCGGTCATCGACGAGGCGGCCCTCGTGGCGGCGCTGCAATCCGGCCATGTCGGCGGTGCGACCCTCGATGTGTTCGAGACCGAGCCGCTCGCGGACGAACATCCGCTTTGGGAGATGGAGAACGTCCTCGTCACGCCCCATCTGGCCTCGGTGGCGATCCCTGCATCGGCCGCCCGGCAGGTCGCCGAGAACATCCGCCGCGTGCGGACGGGGAGAGCCCCCGAGCAGCGCGTGGACCTGACGCGGGGATACTGACGGCACCCCGATCGGTGCGACGGGACGCGATCGGCCCGCGCGGACGCCCGTGGGACGTGCGCGGGGCATCCTCGGCCGCCTCTCGAAGGTCGTATGATGAATGCGCTACCGCGTGTACGCGTCGTAGTTGCGTTGGATGATGATGTGGTCGGCGATGTGCTTGGCATCCTGCCAGCACCCGTAGATGAAGGCCGAGGCGCGGTTCGTCAGGTCGGGAAGGCCGAGGAAGTAGATGCCGTTCTCCGCCGAGATGCCCCGCTTGTGCAGCGGCAGCCCCTGCTCGTCGAACGTATCGACATCCAGCCAGCTGAAATCATACTTGAAGCCGGTGGCCCACAGGATGGTCGCGATCTTGGACTTCGAGACGTCGAGACGGGTGATCGGCCGCTTGAGACAATCCGGGTCTTCGAGGAGCTGCCATGCATCGGGCTCGGGCGGCAGATCCATGCCCTTGCGCTCGATATAGGCGTCGGCGTCCCGCAGGACTTCGAAGTAGGCCTCGTCGCCCTGGGCGATGTTCCTCGCGAGGTCGTCCTCGAAGTGGAGAACGCCGTCCTCATAGGCGTTCGTCACCCCGACGAGGGTGATCCCCATATGGGCCAGACGCCGGAAGTCCACGGTCCGTCCCCCGTCGTAACCGCTCACGGCGAAGGCGACGTGCCTCTTCTTTCGCTTCGACTTGACCTCGTCCCACAGGCCGAGCGCGCCCAGCCACCACGTGTAGTCGCGCTGGCGATAGGCACGGGGCGGCCGGTAATGTTCGCCGACCGAGAGGTAGACCGTCCTGCCGGCCTTGCAGAGTTCCTCGGCGATCTGCGACCCCGAAGCGCCGCATCCGACCACCAGCACGGCGCCATCGGCCAATTGCTCGGGATTCTTGTAGGACGAGGAATGCAGCTGGTCGACCGAAGCGTCTGTGGGGACGATGCCGGGAAACGACGGCACCTGGAATGGCCCGGTTGCCACCACGATCCGTCGAGCCTCGAAGACACCGTCCGATGTGGTGACTGTATATCCTGGCCGCCCCTGGCTGTGCTTGACGTGCTTGACCTCCACGCCCGTCCGAATCGGAGCCTTGATCATCGCGGCGTAATCGTTGAAGTACTTGGCCATCCGGTCCTTTTCAGGAAACGCATCCGGATGCACGTCCTCGAATTTCAGGTTCGGAAACCGGTCGTGCCAAGCCGGACCGTTGGCGACGAGGGAGTCCCAACGCATGGAACTCCAGTTCTCGGCGATTCGGCTGCGCTCCAGGACGATGTGGGGAATGCCCAGCGTACTAAGATGCTCGCTCATGGCAATGCCGGACTGGCCTGCCCCAACGACCAGGGTGTCGGTGGCTTCGACTGTCATGTCAGCTCCCAGAAACGTCCAGCTTCGTCGATCTCCAACTCGGCCGACGCTGATTTGGGCAGCGAAGTTCGATCTGCCGCATGCGGGATCATGGCTGCTGCTGTGTGATTTGAATGTGCTCGATCCTGCCAATGCGGAGAAGTATGATTTTCCAATATTGCGCTTCGGAAAAAACGAACTGTTGGGCCGACGGACGCGGCCCGATCACGAGGGAGAGAAAGTTGCCAGGCTTCCCCCGGCCCACTGCAACCGTTCGATTGACACAGTGTACCCTCGTCGTGATACGCAGGGGGTGACCACTGTGGTCTAAAACATTGTGATCATTAAGGATATTCAGGTGCTGGCGGCAGGGGCCGAATCCAGGCCCCCCAGCCACTGCTAGAACTAAGTCATTCAGACCATAGAGCTTCTCACGCAGTCGCCCTGCGGAGTGAGCCTGTCGCTACAATCCGCTGCTACAAAGCCCGTCCGAGGGACGGCGAAGGAGCGGGGTGTCGGCACGTTCCAATATCATCTTGCGCGGGACGATCTTCCACTTCCGTCGCGGTGTCCCGGACGACCTCCGGACACTTATCCGTCGAAGCGAACTGGTGCGCAGTCTCGCGACGTCGATCGCGCGCACTGCCAAGCTGCGAGCATGTCGGTCATACCTCGCGTCAGAGAGCCTGTTCACGGCCCTTCGTGCGGACCCAGTACTGACCGACGCCCAACTCGCCCGCCTCGTCCAGGACTTCTACGGCCTGATCCTCGACGACGAGGGACGAGGACGCCTCACCCGCGGCGCGATATCGAGCGACGTGCGTGCACGCCGGCTCGTGCAGTACGAGACGATGGTGGCGCGCAATCGCGATGCCCTTGCCTGCAATCGTCTCGAGGAGGCAGGCTTCGTCACCGAGCACATGCTGCGCAAGCAGGGCATCGGGGCCGCCGACCTCAGCCCGGCGGAAATGGCACACGCACGACAAACTATGCTGCGCGCCGGCATCGACGCGGCCGACGCCATCAGAGCGCGCTACGAAGGCGACTTCGACTTCGAGCCCCGTGACCGCCTGCTCAAGCTGCAGCTAGAAATGCTGGCTTCAGAGCCGGCCGCCTCGCCAAGCATCCCCCAGTCGTCTTTGGTCTCCGAGCCAGGCGGCGCCCAACGGGACGGCGATCCCCTATCGGTCGTAGGAGCCACCTTGCGCACCACGCAGGTCGCCACTGCCGCATGGGGTCGCCAGACGGCTTCCCAAGCCAGCCCGACCTTTCGGCTATTCGTGGACATCTGCGGGGACCGACCGCTCGCTGCCTACTCGCGCAAGCATGCTGGCCGCTTCCGGGATCAGGTCGAGCGACTGCCAAACGACTACGGCATGAACCGCGCCGGGTTTCCCGGAGGCTCCAACTCTTGCAAGGATGGAGCGATGACGAAGCGACCCCGACCGTATTCCCCTGAGGTCCATGCCCGCGCGGTGCGGATGGTCCCGGACCACCAAGCCGAGCATGCCTCGCCATGGGCGGCGATCACCGCGTAGGTTAGGCGCGGGGTCTCGGTCGCGCAGACCACGCCGGCCATGGCCGCGTCGCCCTTGCCGCGGCCAGAGTCAAGCCGCCACATGGCGCCGTCGTCCGTCCTGGGCTCTCTGTCGTCATCTGAAAATGCGGGAGATGCTTATGGCCCACGTCCTCGTCGTCGGCGCCAGCAACGGCATCGGCCTGGAAACGGTCAAAGCGGCCTTGGCGGCCGGCCACCGCGTGCGAGCCTTTGCGCGCTCGGCCGCGCGGATCGAACTGACTGATCCGAAGCTGGAACGGTTCACGGGCGACGCACGCAAGGCCGTCGACGTCGCGGCCGCGCTGGACGGGGTCGACGCCGTCGTGCAGGCGCTCGGCGTGCCCATCCGTGACCTGTTCGGCCCTGTGCGCCTGTTCTCGTCTGCGACGAACGTCCTCGTCCCGGCCATGGAAAAGGCAGGCGTGACTCGCATCCTGGCGGTCACCGGTTTCGGAACAGGAGACAGCGCGGACGCGATCGGCGTCCTGCAACGCGTGCCGTTCCGGCTCGTGTTCGGGCGAGCCTATGACGACAAGAGCGCGCAAGAGATGCGTATCCGCAAAAGCAGCCTGTCCTGGACGTTCGTCCGGCCCGGCGTCCTCACGGGCGGGGCCGGGACGGGCAGTTACCAGGTCCTCGAAGACCCGTCGTCGTGGCGGAACGGGACGATCCCGCGTGCGGACGTGGCCGACTTCATCGTCGGAAACCTCCAAGGGGATGCCTACGTCAGAAAGGCGGTGGTCCTGATCCGGTAGCTGCATCCGAACCGTTCGTCCTGCCGCGTGCCGGCGTGAATATCCCTGCCGCGGAGGCGGTGCCGGAACCGCC
>NZ_BPRB01000246.1 GCF_022179685.1 Methylobacterium trifolii | reverse complement strand
CCGCAAAGGGGGGAGGGTTCTGCGCACGATCGTCGGCGCCATCGCCGTCACCGTCTCGGGCGCCTGCACCGCCCTCTACCTCTACGTCCAAACCCTCCCGCCCCTCGACCTGACCCAGGCGAACCTCCGCTCGGTCGTGGTCCTCGACCGCTCGGACAGGCTGCTGCGCCCCTTCGCCACCGTGGACGGACGCTGGCGGCTGCCGGTCTCGGCCGGCACCGTCGATCCGCGCACCCTGGCCATGCTGCGCGCCTACGAGGACCGGCGCTTTGCGAGCCATTCCGGGGTCGATCCGGTGGGGGTCGCGCGTGCCGCCTGGCAATGGCTCGCCCACGGCCGCGTCGTCTCCGGCGGCTCGACCCTGTCGATGCAGGTGGCCCGCCTCGTCGAGCCGCGGCCGGAGCGCTCGCTGACCGCCAAGCTCCGGCAGATGGTGCGCGCGGTCGAACTGGAGCGGCGCCTCGGCAAGGCGGGCGTGCTCGACCTCTACCTGGCGCTCGCCCCCTACGGCGGCCCGGTGGAGGGGATGCGCGCGGCGAGCCTCGCCTATTTCGGCCGCGAGCCGGCCCGGCTGTCGTTTGCCGAATCCGCCCTGCTGGTGGCCCTGCCGCAGGCGCCGGAATCCCGCCGGCCGGACCGGTTCCCGGAGCGCGCCCGCCTCGCCCGGGACCGGGTGCTCGACATCGCCGCCGCCCGCGGCGTCCTGACCCGCGCGGAGGCGACGGCGGCCAAGGCCGAACCGGTTCCCAACACGAAAAAAAGCTTCCCGATGATGGCGGCCCACGCCGCGGAGGAGGCCGTGGCGGCCGATCCCGAGGCGCGGACCCTGCGCCTGACCCTGGACGGCCGCCTCCAGGCCAGCCTGGAGGCGCTGGCCGCGGAGCGGGCGGCTGCGGCCGGCCCCGGCCTGTCGGCGGCGATCCTGGTGATCGAGAACGCGACCGGCGCGGTGCTGGCCCAGGTCGGCAGCGCCGGATACCTGGAGCCCGCCCGTCGCGGGGCCATCGACATGACGCTGGCCGTGCGCTCGCCGGGCTCGGCCCTCAAGCCGTTCATCTACGCCTTGGCCTTCGAGAACGGGCTCGCCCATCCCGAGACCCTGCTGGAGGACCGGCCGGCCCGGTTCTCGGCCACCTACGCCCCGGAGAATTTCGACCTGACCTACCAAGGGACGGTCACGGCGCGGCGCGCACTCCAGACCTCCCTCAACGTGCCCGCAGTGGCGCTTATGGAACTGGTCGGCCCGGCCCGCTTCGTCGCGCACCTGCGCGGGGCCGGCGCCGGCATCGCCCTGCCGCGGGAGGCCGCCCCCGGCCTGCCGGTGGCGCTGGGCGGGCTCGGCATCACGCTCACCGACCTCGCCCGGCTCTATGCCGGGCTGGCGCGGGCCGGCAGCGTGCCGGACCTCGCCCGCCGCGCCGACCGGCCGCCGCCTGCATCGTCCCAGCGCAGCGTGGCCGAGCCGGTGGCGGCCTGGTACGTCGCCGACATCCTGCGCGGCACCCCGCCCCCCGACAACGCGCTCGCCGGCCGGATCGCCTACAAGACCGGCACCTCCTTCGGCTACCGGGACGCCTGGGCTGCCGGCTTCGACCGGCGGATCACGGTCGCGGTCTGGGTCGGGCGCCCGGACGGGGCCGCGGTGCCGGGCCTCGTCGGCCGCACGGTGGCCGCGCCGATCCTGTTCGACGCCTTCTCCCGCTTCGGCGGCGAGCCGGAGCCCGTGCCCCAGGCACGCGACGCCCTCGTCGCCACCAACGCGGCCCTGCCGCCGCCCCTGCGCCACATCCGCGGGGACCAGCCGCGCACCCTGTCGGCGGCCGGCGCCACCCTCAAGATCGCCTACCCGCCGGACGGCGCCCGGATCGACCTCGGCCTGTCCGAGCCGGGGCCGGGCCCGAGCCTCGCCCTCAAGGCGCTCGGCGGCGTCCCGCCGCTGACCTGGATGGTCAACAATCGGCCGGTCTCGGAAGGCGCCCGGCGCCAGTCGGCCTGGGCCCCGGACGGGGTGGGCTTCGCCCGGATCTCGGTCCTCGACGCGGCGGGCGCGAGCGACAGCGTCGTGGTGCGGATCGAATAGCGCCGTTGCCAACGCGGCGCCGCGCGGTAGGATCGACCCGGTGCGCCGCACCGACGGGAGCGATGGGGCAGGGCCGATGAATCCGGGGATCGATTGGGGGTCGCTGCTGGTCGGCGCGCTGGCGCTGGCGCTGGGAGCCGCCCTCCTCGTCAGCCCGAACTTTTCGGAACTGATCTTCAAGCGCAACCGGCGCGCCGATGCCTGGAGCGCGGTGATCGGCTCGACGGGTCCGCGGTTCGAACCCCGCATCATCGCCGGCTGCCTCGCCGTCCTGGTCGGGTTCGGCCTGCTCTGGGTCGGGTTCCACCCGAAGGCGTAACGGTCCGGCCCTCAGCGCCGGCCGCCGAACCCGCCCTGTCCTCCAAGGCCGCCCGGCCCGCCGAATCCGCCGGGCCCACCCAGGCCGCCCGGCCCGCCGAGCCCTCCCGGTGCCCCGAGGGCCCCCGGCCCGCCGAACCCGCCCTGTCCTCCAAGGCTGCCCTGTCCAAGTCCGCCCGGCCCGCCCGGCCCGAAGCCGCCGCCCCCCGGCATCGGCCGGGTGTCGAGCCCTCCTTGTCCAAGCCCTCCTTGTCCAAGCCCTCCTTGGCCGATCCCGCCTTGGCCGAGTCCGCCGTGCCCGAGCCCGCCCTGGCCGATCCCCTCCGGTCCCCGGCCGGGCAGGCTGCGCAGGTCGAGGTGGTCCCGCTCGCGTTCGAAGCGCGGGTTCCGGAGCCGGTCCGGCTCACGCTCGATGGTGGGCGCGATCCGGTCCTCCACCCGCAGCCGCTCGACGGTGAGCCGCCCATCGGTGGAGGCCTGCGTTGTCAGCACGGCGCGCACGCTGCCCCGGCGGGGGACATCCGCGCCGGCCATACCAGTCACGGGGAGCCCCGAGCCGAGGTTCAGCCCCGCCCCGCTCCGGCCGATATAGGCCTCGATCGAGACCCGGCGGATGCCCGGCACGAAGGGCGCCCCGGCCTCCGACGCGTCGACGATCCGGAAGCCGCCGGCGCCCGCCTCTCCGGTGACGAGCGCCCGGCGGCCGAAGGCGAGGCCGCGCGCGCCGGCAAGGCGCAAGGCCCCGATCGTCGGCGTGCCGTCGGCCGCCCGGCGCAGGGGGCCGGCGACGCGGGCGGGACCCTCCGGCCGCGCCTCCACCAGGCTCGCCACCACCACCCCGTCCGGGCGGCGCAGGCCGCTCACCGCCACCCGGTCCCCCACGGCCCAACGGCCCGCGACGCCCGCGGTGGCGACCCGCTGGCCCAGCACCGTGAGCCGATCCTTGCCCACGGCCTCCACGGGGCCGACAACCTCGCTGGTCACGTCGATGCGGCCGGTGGTGAGGCCGCCGTCCGTCTCGCGGGCCACCACCCGCACCACGTGGCCGAGCTTGAGGTCGGATGCCTGCCCCGGCATGCCGTCGATCCGCACCGTGACGTCGGCCGGGTAGGCGATGCGCAGGTCGTTGACGACGATGGAGCCAAAGCGGCGGATCGTGCCGATGACCCCGGTGCCGCCGATGCCGCGGTCGCCCTCCCCCGCCGCCCCGTCCGTCGGCGGGGCGCCGGTGCCGCCGATGCCCTGGTCGCGGGGCGCCTCCCGCGGCCGGGCGAGGCCGGGCAGCAGCGCTCCACAGACGCCGGCGAGCAGGTGCAGGACGCGGCGGCGGTCCGGAGCGGTCTTGCGCGGCACGCGCACGCTCCTCAAGGCTCGACCGGGGCGAGGGGCTGCGCGCCCGACGGGGGCACCGCCTCGGCGTAGACGTAGAGCCCGAAGTTCCAGCGGTGGTCGCCGCCGGGGTCCGTCTCGCAGGCGGCGTGGGCCTCGCGGTTGGCCTGCTGCAGGGCCTCCATCGCGATCTCGCGGGCGCGCGCCTCCAGGCGTCTGGCAAGGTCCTCCGAGAGCCCGTCGTAATGCACCGCCCGCTCTAGGAAGCGGGGCACCTCGCCGACGATGTTGGCTACCGATGCGGCGATGTGGTCGTGGAGGTTGCGCCCGAAATAGTAGAGCTGCGGCTCGCCCCCGCCCTTGGGCACGTAGGCGGCCTCGGCCAGCACGATCCGGTCCGCGCGATCGAGGGTGGCCAGCCCCCGGTCGAGCCACTCGTCGAGCACGGCGCGGGGCCGCAGGTCGCGGGTGATGCCGGAGACCAGGGCCTCGAAGGAGGGCGCGCCCGCCTCCCCCAAGCGCGGCAGGGGGAGGGGCCGGCCCTGGCCGTCCGTGAACTTCGGGTCGGCGAGCCAGCGGGCGATGATCCGGCTGGTGCGCGAGACCACCGCCGGCACCACGCTCACCGGGGCGCCGGCCCCGCGCAGGCGCCGCACCTCCTTGCGGTGGATGCCGGTGAGCAGGGAGACGCGGCTGTCGGTCTGCTCCTTGCCCGGCAGGGCGAAGTCGTACTCGGCCACGTTCACGTAGATCTCGCGCAGGAGGTTCGTCAGAGCCGGGAAGGTGATGCCGCGGGCCACGAACAGGCGCACCAGCGGGCGCAGCAGGCGCGCCACGGGGGCGTGCAGCGCGGCTCCTTCCGGTGTGGCGTCGACGGTCTCGGACATGGGCGCGAGCTTAGCGGCCCAGTCGTGGGAGACAATCCCACATCGTGCGGCAACGCACGTGAGCTCACACATATCCGATTGACGTGGGATTTTTGCACACGTACTCACAAAACGTGGTCGAATTTCCCACGCGATGACCAAAGGATGAGGCGGATGAGCGACCCGAGACGAGCCCTCCTATGCCCGCCCCTGCCGCCGATCGGCCCTCAGGCGCTCCGTCCGCGGGTTGCCCCCTCTCAATCACTCACGCGGCTTGCACGCTTCGGCTTCTGCCTCGCCGCGCTCAGTCTGCCCGTGCTCGGGATCACCGTCGCGGACACGGTCCACCGTGCCAGCGGCCCCGAGACAATGCAGGCCGCCGTCCTGTCGTCCCCCTCGCGCAGCATGGCAGTGCCCGCCGGCGCCTCCCGGACCGCCCCACCGGTCCGGGAGGCGTTCCTCCACACCGTGCAACCCGCGCAGCCCGAGTGAGCCCGATGATCTCCATTCCGGCCCGGGACGCGGGCATGGCGCTCCACGACGATCCAGATTCCTGCGGCGGCGCCACGGTGCTCGACCTCGCCCTCTGCCTGATCCTGGCTGTCACGGTGGTCGGCCTGCTTCTGTTGGCCCTCTGACCGAGGCGTCGCCGCGCCCGGCCTCACCGAAAACCACGAAAGAACCGATGCCGAAACCGATTTCGGCGGCCCTGCTGGGCCTCGCTGCGGGCCTCGTCGCGACCCTGGGCGTCCATGCGGCCGACCTTCCCCGCAGCGCAGCCCCGCCCCTCCCGCCCACGCTGCCGGTCTTCACCTGGACGGGGTTCTACGTCGGCGCCAATGCCGGCTACGGGTTCGGGAGCGGGTCGGGCAGCGTCACCGATCCGACCTACGGCACGGTCACGGGCGGCGGCCGGGGTGGCGGCTTCGCTGGTGGCGGGCAGGTCGGCTACAACTACCAGTTCACGCCGGGCTCCGGTTTCGTGGTCGGCCTGGAGGCCGACATCCAGGCTGCCGCCTTCGCCAAGGCCGACGCCGCGTATCTCGGCACCACACCCTATTACAGCGTGCGCCCGAGCCTCGACTATTTCGGAACCGTGCGCGGCCGGGTCGGCTACGCCCTCGACCGGGTGCTGATCTACGGCACCGGCGGCTTCGCCTACGGCGGCGGCGCGCGCGCCTCCAACGCCTCGGCCTATCCCTACACCCTGCCGGACAGCGGCCGGACCGGCTACGCGGTGAGCGGCGGCATCGAGTACGCCTTCACGGCAAAGCTCTCGGCCAAGATCGAGGCGCTCTACCTGAACCTCGGGCGGCCTACCGGTGGCGCGACCTACTACGACTCCGCCGTCCCGGCCTATTACGGCCTCGGCCGCTCGGATTCCGGGTTCGGCGTAGTGCTGGCGGGGTTGAACTACCGATTCTAGGTTGACCCGGCAGCCGGCGACACGAAATCCGTACCGGCGCCGCCGCTGCCGCGTCCCGCACGAAAGCGTCCTCGGACGGCTGTTCCGGTTGCCTCACGGCGCAGGCGACCCATCTTCGCGCAGATGGCGGGCAACTTTCGAACGGAACTGATCTTGAACGCTCCCATCCTCCACCGATTCCGGGCCCTCGCCCTCGGCTGCACCCTGGCGGCCGGCGCCGCCCTGCCGTCCCTGGCGCAGGAGATGCCGACGATCGACGCGGCACGCGGCGCCTTCCTGATCCACGGCAACTTCTGCGGCCCCGGCAACCGCGGCCCCGGCCATCCGCCGGTCGACGCCCTGGACCTCGCCTGCGCCCACCACGACGCCTGCTCGCCGGGCGTCGCCTCGGGCCGGCTGCCGCAATGCTCGTGCAACGATCGCCTGCACGAAGAAGCCGGCCTCGTGGCCCGCGACCCCCGCACGCCCCGCAAGGTGCGCGACACCGCGCAGTTCATCGCGGACGGCGCCCTGTCGCTTCCCTGCGACTGATCCGTAAGCGGCCGGACGCGAACGCAAAAGGCCCGGCGGAATCGCTCCCGCCGGGCCTTCGCGTCGTCCGAAGAAATCCCAAACGAAATCAGGCCGCGTCGGCTGGGTTGGTCGTGGCCTTCGGGCCGCCCTTGGCGACGCCGACGAGGGCGGGGCGCAGGACCCGGTCGCCGATGACGTAGCCGGCCTGGACCACCTGCACGACTGTGCCCGTGGGCACCTCGGAATCCGGAACCTCGAACATCGCCTGGTGGCGGTTCGGATCGAAGCGCTGGCCCTTGGGCTCGACCAGCTTCACCCCGTGGCGCTCCAGGGTCTTGGCGAGGTCGCGCTCGGTCAACTCGATGCCGTCGATCAGGCCCTTGAGGGCGCCCTCGGCGGCGCTCCGCGCCTCGGCCGGCACGCTGTCGAGCGCCCGGCGGATGTTGTCGGCCACGTTCAGCACGTCGCGGGCGAAGTTCGTGACCGCGTAGGTGCGGGCGTCGGTTACCTCGCGCTCGGTGCGGCGGCGCAGGTTCTCCATCTCGGCCAGCGTGCGCAGGGTCCGGTCCTTGAACTCGTCGCGCTCGGCGGTCAGCGCCGCCAAGACACCGGCAGTGGCACCGGCATTGGCCTCGGCCTGTTCGGAGGCGGGCGCGGCGTCGGCCGCGGGCTCTGCGCCCGATCCGGCCTCGGCCGTGGTCTGGCGCGGGTCGTCGTGCTGCATGTCGTTGCTCGTCATCGCGATTTACGTGGTCGGGCGAGGTTCGGGATCGGCGCTGATATCAGGCGGGCGGACTTCGAAATCAACCCGAGCCCTCACGCCTCCCGCGGCGGCGGCGCGGCGACCAGCGCCTCCAGGCCCTCCGCCCGGAGGACGGCCACGTCGCCGGCGAACACCTCCATCACCGCGGTGCGGATCGCGGTCTGGCGGTCGGGCTGGGTCACGCGGGTGCCGGTGAGGTCGACCACGTAGAACACGTCCACCGCCCGCTCGCCGAAGGTCGCCACGTGGGCCGAGGTGATGTTGAGCTGCAGGCGCCCGAGCGCCGTGGTCAGCTCGTAGAGCAGGCCCGGCCGGTCGAGGCCCGTGACCTCGACCACGGTCTCGCGGCTCGACAGGGCGTTGTCGATGGCCACGTCCGGCGGCACCAGGAAGGTCTTGGCCCGCGCGCTCGTCGGCGGGTGCTTGTCGGCCACGAGGTCGGCGATCTTGATCTCGCCCTTGAGCGCCCGCTCGATCGCCCCGCTGATGCGCTTGGCCCGGCGCAGCTCGTCCTCGTCCCTCTCGAAGGCGCGGGAGATGAAAATCGAATCGAGGGCGAAGCCGTCGGTGGTGGTGAAGATCTGCGCGTCCACGATGTTGCCGCCGGCCGCCGCGCAGGCGCCGGTGACGATGGCCAGCAGCCGCGGATGGTCGGGGGAGTAGACCGTCAGCTCCGTCACGCCGCGCACCGGATCGGTGCCGACGTCGGTGGCGCTGGTGCGCCCGGCCTCGACCGCGGTCTTGAGGAAGCCCGCGTTCTTGAAGTGGCGCACCCCGTCGACCTTGAGCCAGTAGGCTTGGTTGTGCCGGCCCGCATAGGCGTCGAACTCGTCCGAGGTCCAGTCAGGGAGCTGTT
Organism: Methylobacterium trifolii; assembly: GCF_022179685.1. Classification (GTDB taxonomy): domain Bacteria; phylum Pseudomonadota; class Alphaproteobacteria; order Rhizobiales; family Beijerinckiaceae; genus Methylobacterium; species Methylobacterium trifolii. Next base: position 1,083 of record NZ_BPRB01000246.1, on the reverse strand, counting down.
CGCGCAGCGCGATCTGGATCATCCGGACCCGGTCGGTGCGGGCGATCTCCGAGTGACCGCCCGAGAGCACCACCTCGGTCTCGTCGTAGAGGGTGCGCACCAGGGTGCCCTTCCAGGCGGTCCACACGCCCGGCCCCACGGCGGTGATGTCGGCCACCGTGAGGATGGTGAGCAGGCGCAGGCGCTCCAGGGTCTGCACTGTGCCCGCGAAGCGCTCGATGGTCTTGGGGTCGGAGAGGTCGCGGCTCTGGGCCGTCATCGACATCAGCAGGTGGTGCTCCACCAGCCAGGCCACGGTCTCGGTCTCGGTCCGGCTCAGGCCGAAGCGGGGGCAGAGCTTGGCCGCGATGGCGGCGCCCGCGATCGAGTGGTCCTCGGGCCGGCCCTTGGCGATGTCGTGGAGCAGGATCGCGACATAGAGGGCGGTGCGGTTGCGGATCGTGCCCACCAGCCGCGAGACCAGGGGATAGGCCTCGTCCACGCGGCCGGAATCGATCGAGGCCAGCACGCCGATCGAGCGCAGCAGGTGCTCGTCCACCGTGAAGTGGTGGTACATGTTGAACTGCATCATCGCCACGATGCGCCCGAAATCCGGGATGAAGCGGCCGAGCACGCCCGCCTCGTTCATCTGGCGCAGCACCGATTCCGGCGAGTTCTTCGAGGTCAGGATCTCGAGGAACAGCCGGTTGGCCTCCTCGTCCGATCGCAGGGAATGGCCGATCAGGCGCAAGCTGCGGCTGGCCAGCCGCTTGGCGTCCGGGTGGATGGCGAGGTTGTGCCGGTCGGCCAGCCAGAACAGCCGGATCAGGTTGACGGGGTCGCGCTCGAAGGCGTCCTCCGCCCGCAGGTTGACCCGGCCGTGGTCGATCCAGAAATCCTCGGCCTCGATCGCGGTGGCGCGGAAGCGGTCGCGGAACTTGCCGATCCAGCGGTCGAGGACCGGCGTGCGCTTGGCGTGGCGCGCCTCCAGTTCGGCGCAGACGATGGCGGTGAGGTCGCCCACGTCCTTGGCGATCAGGAAATACGCCTTCATGAAGCGCTCGACGCCCGAAAGCCCTCGCGGCGGGCTTTCGGGCGTCGAGC
>NZ_BPRB01000245.1 GCF_022179685.1 Methylobacterium trifolii | reverse complement strand
GGCGTGCGCCACATCGTGGCGCTGCGCGGCGACCCGGCCGAAGGCGTGGGCCACACCTACCGGCCCCATCCCGGCGGCTACGCCCAGACCTGCGACCTCGTAGCGGGCATCAAGCGCATCGGCGACTTCAAGGTCTCCGTCTCGGCCTATCCGGAGAAGCACCCGGAGGCCGCCTCGCTCGACGCCGACATCGACGCCCTCAAGGCCAAGGTGGATGCGGGCGCCGACCAGGCGATCACGCAGTTCTTCTTCGAGAACGACATCTACCTGCGCTACCTCGACAAGGTGCGGGCGGCCGGCATCGACATACCGATCCTCCCCGGCATCCTGCCGGTGCAGAACTTCAAGCAGGCGGCCAACTTCGCCCGCCGCACCGGCGCCTCCGTGCCCTACTGGCTCGCCGCCCGATTCGAGGGCCTGGAGAACGACGTGGAGACCCGCCGGCTGGTCGCCGCCGCCGTCGCCGCCGAGCAGGTGTTCGACCTCGTCGACCAGGGGATCAACGACTTCCACTTCTACTCGATGAACCGCTCCGACCTCGTCTACGCCATCTGCCACCTGCTGGGCCTGCGCGGCCAGGCCCCGAAGGTGGCGGCGGCCAAGGCGGCGGCTTAGATCATACCCGACGACCGAGCGAGGAGGGCTCTCCATGGCCGAACCGCAAGAAATCATCCTGCCGTTGCTGCGTGAGATGCGGGCCGAGATGCGAGACGGTTTCAGCCGGATCGACCTCAAGCTGGAACAGCACGACGGACGTTTTGACAAGCTGGAACCGCGCTTCGACAACCTTCGGCAGGCGGTGAGCGGGAAATCCGTACTCGGGCGATACGCTGCTGCCGAGGTCGAAGAGCGGCTCGAAGCTCTGGAACGTCGTATGGAAGCGCTGGAAACGCGCTCCTGACCTTCCCTCGTCCGGCCTGAAAGGCCCAAGATCGTTTTGCCCTTAAGGCTCGGCCGAATTCGTCCGGCCGTGACCCGGAAAACCGCCCATGACCGAACTCCGCCCTGTCGACGGCACCGAGATCGAAGCCGCCCTGCGCCAGCGCGCGTCGGAAAAAATCCTCGTCCTCGATGGGGCGATGGGCACGGTGATCCAGCGCCTCGGCTACGGCGAGGCGGATTTTCGCGGCGAGCGGTTCAAGGATCACGGCCACGACCAGAAGGGCAACAACGACCTCCTGATCCTGACGCAGGCGGACGCGATCCGGCAAATCCACCTCGACTACTTCCTCGCCGGCGCCGACATGTGCGAGACGAACACGTTCTCGGGCACCACGATCGCCCAGGCCGATTACGGCATGGAACCGATCATCCACGAACTGAACGCCGAGGGCGCGCGGCTGGCACGCGAGGCGGCCAAGCTGGCGGAAGAGCACGACGGACGCCGCCGGTTCGTGGCCGGCGCGGTCGGCCCCACCAACCGGACGCTCTCGATCTCGCCGGACGTCAACAACCCAGGCTTCCGGGCCGTGACCTTCGATCAGGTGAAGACGGCCTATGTCGAGCAGGTGCGCGGCCTGATCGCGGGCGGTGCCGAGCTGATCCTGATCGAGACGATCTTCGACACCCTGAACGCCAAGGCGGCGGTCGCCGCGGCGTGGCAGGCCTTCGAGGAGACGGGCGTCACCCTGCCCATCATGATCTCGGGCACGATCACGGACCTCTCGGGCCGCACCCTGTCGGGCCAGACGCCGGAGGCCTTCTGGAATGCCCTGCGCCACGCGAGCCCGCTGACCATCGGCCTCAACTGCGCCCTGGGCGCACGCGAGATGCGCGGCCACATCAGTGAACTGTCGCGCATCGCCGACACCCTGGTCTGCGCCTACCCGAATGCCGGCCTTCCCAACGAGTTCGGCCTCTACGACGAGAGTCCCGAGGCGATGGCCAAGCTGGTGGCCGAGTTCGCGGCCGGCGGCATCGTCAACATGGTCGGCGGCTGCTGCGGCACCACGCCGGACCACATCCGCGCGATCAGCGAGGCGGTCGCCGACAAGAAGCCGCGGGCGATCCCCGAAGTGCCGCGCCTGATGCGCCTGTCCGGCCTGGAGCCGTTCACGCTGACGAAGGAAATCCCCTTCGTGAACGTGGGCGAGCGCACCAACGTCACCGGCTCGGCCAAATTCCGCAAGCTCGTCACCAACGGCGATTACGCCGCCGCCCTGG
>NZ_BPRB01000244.1 GCF_022179685.1 Methylobacterium trifolii | reverse complement strand
GGCGGATGCGGGAGGCCGTGGTCTCCGGGCTGACGGCCTCCCGCATCCGCCGCAGCCAGCCCTTGTCGTGGGCGAACATGCGGACCGTCTCCAGCACCTCGCGCGACTCGCTGGTGCCGATCTTGTCGCCCCGCTCCACCAGGTCGTCGATGGCCGAGCGCACGTGCTCGATGGCCGCCTCCAGCCGCTCGACCTCGCTCCCGACGTCCTCGGCGATGAGACGCTTCACCTTGATGCGCGGCTCGTGCAGCACGACGTGGCCGAGGCCGATGCCGTCGGCCAGCGCCACGCCGCGGGCGCTGACCGGGCGGCGGGCGGCGGTGCCGGCATCCGGGGCGAGGCCCTGGAGCTCGCCCGAGGCGATCATCTCCGCGAGCACCATCGCGGTGGTCTGGAGGGCCTCGATCTCCTCCTCGGAATAGACCCGGTAGGTCATGTTCTGGACGGTGAGGACGCCCAGCGTGTTGCCGGCCCGCAGAAGGGGCACGCCGAGGAAGGCGTGGAAGGCGTCCTCCCCCGTCTCCGGCCGGTAGGAGAAGGCCGGGTGGGTCTGGGCGTCGGACAGCGAGAGCGGCTCGGCCGTCTGCGCGATCAGGCCGACGAGGCCCTCGTCGGCGCGCATGCGCGTGAGGTGGACCGCCTCGCGGTTGAGGCCTTCGGTCGCGAACAGTTCGAGGGTGTTGTCGTCGCGCAGGACGTAGACCGAGCAGACCTCGGCGACGACGTTGGAGGCGATCAGGACGACGATACGGTCGAGGCGCGCCTGGGCGCTGACCGGCTCCGCCATCGCTTCGCGGAGGCGGCGCAGCAGCAGGCGCGGGCCTCCGGGCGCAGCAGGCATCGTCTGGTCAATCCACGTCGGTGGCCGGTCGGCGTGCCAGCCCTGCAACCTTGGCGCCAGAAGCGTCGGCGCCAGGCGGACCCGGACCGCCGCCCGTCGAGGTTCAGGCCTGATCGAGGCCGTATAGCGAGTGGAGCGTGCGAACGGCAAGCTCCGTGTAGGCCGCGTCGATCAGGACGGAGAACTTGATCTCGGACGTGGTGATCGCCCGGATGTTGATGCCCTTCTGCGCCAGCGCCCGGAACGCCTTGGCTGCCACGCCCGCGTGGCTGCGCATGCCGACGCCGATGGCGGAGACCTTCACCACGTCGCTGGCGCCCTCGATCTGGGCGTAGCCGATGGTCTCGCGCTGCTGGTCGAGGACGGTGCGCGCCCGGTCGTAGTCGGCGCCGGGGACGGTGAAGGTCATGTCGGTGGTGGACTGGTCGCCCGACACCGTCTGGATGATCATGTCCACGTTGATGTTGGCGTCCGCCAGCGGCCCGAAGATGGCCGCGGCCACGCCCGGGCTGTCCTTGACGCGGCGCAGGGTGATCTGCGCCTCGTCCTTGGAGAACGCGATCCCGGTGATGATCTGCTGTTCCACGATGTCGTCCTCGTCGCAGATGAGGGTGCCGGGCCGCGCGGCCTCCGGCGGATCGAAGGAGGAGCGCACGGTGGTGGGCACCCGGTGCACCATGGCGAGCTCGACCGAGCGGACCTGGAGCACCTTGGCGCCGAGCGAGGCCATCTCCAGCATCTCCTCGAAGGTCACGCGCTCCATGCGCCGAGCCTTGGGCACCACGCGGGGATCGGTGGTGTAGACCCCGTCCACGTCCGTGTAGATGTCGCAGCGCTCCGCGCCGATGGCGGCCGCGACCGCGACCGCGCTGGTGTCGGAGCCCCCGCGGCCCAGGGTGGTGAGCCGGCCGGTCTCGGCGTGGATGCCCTGGAAGCCGGAGACGACCGCGACCTCGCCGCGGGCGAAACCCGCATCGAGGTTCTTGGGGTCGATGTCCGCGATGCGGGCGGAGCCGTGCACGTCGGAGGTGAGGATCGGGATCTGCCAGCCCTGCCAGGAGCGGGCCTTGATGCCGGCCTTGCGCAGGGCGATGGCCAGCAGCCCCGCGGTGACCTGCTCGCCGGAGGCGACCACGGCGTCGTACTCGGCCGCGTCGTAGAGGGCATCGGCGTCCTTGACCCAGGCCACCAGCTCGTTGGTCTTGCCCGACATCGCCGAGACCACCACCGCGACATCGTAGCCGGCCGCGACTTCGCGGGCGACGTGGGCGGCCACGTTGCGGATGCGCTCGACGTTGGCGACGGAGGTGCCGCCGAATTTCATCACCAGACGGGGCATGTCGCGTCCGCGTTCTTTGGCCGTCTCCGACCCGTCGGTCAGCGGATCGGGGCCGGCGGGGGATGGCCGGCCGACCCTCGGCCGGCCGCTGTACCGCAGCGGCGTCCGGCGGGTACAAGGGGGGTGGAGGGCTGTCAACATTCGGCCAGGCCTTCCGGGGGCCGGGACGAGCCCGGCGAGAAGGCGTGCGAGACGACCTGCATGAGCATCGACGACATCGCCGTCACGGGCAGGGACACGGGCAGGCACACCGGGACCGGGAGCGGAGCCGGCTCCGTCGACCGCGGGGAGGTCGCGCGCTTCGACGCCCTGGCGGCGACGTGGTGGGACGAGGCCGGGCCCATGCGCGTGCTGCATCGCTTCAATCCGGTGCGCCTCGCCTACATCCGCGACACGGCCTGCCGGCATTTCGGGCGCGATCCCGCGCGGCCCTTCGCCCTGGAGGGTTTGAGCGTCTGCGACGTGGGCTGCGGCGGCGGCGTGCTGTCCGAGCCCCTGGCGCGGCTCGGCGCCACCGTCACGGGCCTCGACCCAGCGGCCCGGAACATCGCCGTGGCCAAGGCCCATGCCGAGGCCGAGGGCGTGCCCGTCGACTACCGCTGCGAGACGATCGAATCCGTGGTCGCGGCCGGCGGCCGGTTCGACGTGGTGCTGATCATGGAGGTGATCGAGCACGTGGCCGACATGCCGGCCTTCGTGGCGACCGCCTGCGCGGCGGTGAAGCCCGGCGGCCTGCTGTTCGCCGCCACCATCAACCGGACCCTGCGCTCCTTCGCGCTCGCCATCGTCGGCGCCGAATACGTGCTGGGCTGGCTGCCGAAGGGTACCCACGACTGGGAGAAGTTCGTGACGCCCGACGAGTTGCGCCGGGCGATCGAGGCCGGCGGGCCCCGCGTCACCGACACGACGGGCGTCGTCTACAACCCGCTCAGTGACGGCTGGCGTCCGAGCCGGGACACGGCCGTCAACTACATGGTCGCGGCCGAGCGGTCGGCCTGAGGCAGGTATCCGACTGCATTCACGTTCTCGAATGCTTCGGCGTGAATGAAAAGACGGATATTGCGCGGATCGTCCGGGCGTGGAAGACAATCCGTCGCGGTCGTCCGAACCCGAATGCTGTCCGGAATCGCCCGGATGCGCACGGGACGGCACATTCGCGGGAGGTCCCTATGAAGCGCCTGATCGTCGTCTGCGTCCTCTGCCTCGCGTCCCCGGCCCTCGCGGAGCGGATCGACTTCTCCACGACGAAGTGCAAGCAGTTCCTCGCCAGCGACAAGCAGGAGATCGCCACGACGCTCGCCTGGCTCGACGCCTACTACAAGGCCGAGAACGATCCGCCGATCCTCGACACGGACAAGCTCGTGACCAACGCCAAGACCCTGGCCGAATACTGCTCGGCCAACCCCGAGATCGGCCTGATCACGGCCACCGACAAGCTGTTCGGCAAGTAGGCTTTTTCCCCCGGCCCCGCCTCGGCCCGGAGTATCGGATCGAGGCGGGGCCGGATTCCACGGTGCGGCCGGTGCGTCTATGCTCGCCTCCGATCGGGGCAAGACGCCGGAAGGACACGGATGAGAGCGTTGCTGTGCACACGGCTGGGCAAGCCTGAGGATCTGGCGATCGAGACCCTGCCCGATCCCGAACCCGGCCCCGGCGAGGCGCTGGTCCGGGTGCACGTGGCGGCGCTGAACTTCTTCGACACCCTGATCATCGCCGGCCGCTACCAGGTGAAGCCGGACCTGCCGTTCTCGCCCGGGGGCGAGGCCTGCGGCACGGTGGAGAGGCTCGGCCCCGGCGCGCAAGGGGTCTCGGTCGGCGATCGGGTCAGCGTGCACGCCAAGTACGGCACCTGCCGCGAGCGCATCGTGGTGGGCGCCGGCCAGCTCACGCCCGTGCCGGACGGCGTTTCCGACGAACAGGCGGCGGGGCTCACCATCACCTACGGCACCTCGCTCCATGCCCTGCGCAACCGCGCGCAGGTGCGGCCCGGCGAGTGGCTCGCGGTGCTCGGCGCCTCCGGGGGCGTCGGGCTGGCGGCCGTCGAACTCGGCGCCTTGCTCGGCGCGCGGGTGATCGCCTGCGCCTCCTCGGAGGACAAGCTCACCGTGGCGCGGGCGCATGGGGCGGAGGCCGGCCTGGTCTACGACCCCAAGACCCTGCGCGACGACCTGCGCCGGATGACAGATGGGGCCGGGGTCGACGTGGTCTACGATGCGGTCGGCGGCGACTTCGCCGAGCCCGCCCTGCGGGCGCTGGCGTGGCGGGGGCGCTACCTCGTCGTGGGCTTTGCCGCCGGCGAGATCCCGCGCCTGCCCCTCAACCTGATGCTGCTGAAGGAACTCGACGTGCAGGGCGTCCACTGGGGCGCCTTCCTCGACCGTGAGCCCGAGACCCATCAGGAAAACCAGCGGCAACTGCTCGCCTGGGTCGCCGAAGGGCGCCTGACCGCGAAGGTCCACGGCACCTATCCGCTCGACGATTACGAGCAGGCGATGGGGCTGCTCACCCGCCGGGAGGCGGTGGGCAAGGTGCTGCTGCGGCCGTGAGGCCCTTTCAGATCAGCCCGCGCTCCTTGGCCATCGCCACCAGATCGTGCTGCGGCCTTGCGCCGATATGGCCGATCACCTCGGCGGCGGCCAGCGCCCCGAGGCGGGCGCAGGTGACGTGGTCGAGGCCGCGCGCATGGCCGGCGAGGAAGCCCGCCGCGAACAGGTCTCCGGCGCCGGTGGTGTCCACGACCTCCGCGACCGGGGCGGCCTCGACGGCGCGGATCTCGCCGCCCTTGACCACCATCGCGCCCGCGGCCGAGCGGGTGACGAGGCCGAGCAGGTGCATGCCGCGGCCGTTGCGCTCGTCGCGCAGCGCGCCCAAGGCCGCGTCCGGGTCGTCGGTCTCGTACAGGCTCTGCAGCTCGCCGATGTTGGCAAACAGGATGTCGATGCTGCCGTCGCGGATCAGGCTGAGGAACTCTTCCCGGTAGCGCCCGACGCAGAAGGCGTCCGAGAGCGTCAGCGCCACGGCGTTGCCCGCCCCGTGGGCGATCTTGACCGCCTTGCGGAAGGCGTCCTTGGCGGCCGGCGGGTCCCAGAGATAGCCTTCGAGGTAGACCACGCGGGCGCTCTCGACGGTCTTCTCGTCCACGTCGGCCGGGGCCAGCCCCTGGCAGGCGCCGAGATAGGTGTTCATCGTGCGCTCGCCGTCCGGCGTCACCAGGATGAAGCAGCGGGCGGTGGCCGGCCCTTCCTGGGCGGCGGCCACGCCGAACTGCACGCCGGTGGCCTTGAGGTCGTGGGCGAACAGGCCGCCGAGCTCGTCGTTGCGGACCTTGCCGATGAAGCCGGTCCTGGCACCCAGGGTCGCCGCCCCCACCGCCGTGTTGGCCCCCGAGCCGCCGGAGACGATGGTCGCCGGCCCCATCGCCGAGAACAGGGCCTCGGCGCGGGGCTCGTCGATCAAGGCCATCGCCCCCTTGGGCACGCCCTGGGCCGCGAGGAAGTCCTCGTCCGTGCGGGCGATCAGGTCGACGATGGCGTTGCCGAGCACGAGGAGGTCGAGGGGAGCGGTCATCCGGGCATCCTGGTTCGGGCGTTTCCGGCCTGTCGCATCGGTGCCCGCAAGGGTCAAGCCGGACCGGTTTTACGTGTCCTCGAACAGGTCGGCCACGGCGATCGCGAGGCCCGGCGGCGTCAGGTCGAGCACGCCGTCGGCGGCGATCCGGGTCTCGATCAGGCCGGCCTCGCCGCGCCGATGATGGATCACCCGGTGCCTGACGGGATCGACGATCAGGTAATGCGCCACGCTCGGCAACTGGACGTAGCCGATGAGCTTGGCGCCGCTGTCGACGGCCTTCGTGCTGGGCGACAACACTTCCACGACGATGACGGGGTTTTGGATCTCGATGGCATCGGGATCGACGGGGTCGCCGCAATAAACGAGGGCGTCCGGCTCGAAGGCCGTCGTCCGGTCGATCCGGACCGTCAGGCCGTTTGGAAGCATGTGGCAGGGCAGGCCGTCGCGGCGGATCGCGGAGCGGAGGGCGACGTGGACGGAGAATCGCGTCTCCGCCTGTCGCACCCGCTGGGGCGACCGGGTGAACACGTCCCCGTCGTAGAGTTCGTGGCGGCCGGGCCGATCCTCGGCCCAGACCAGGAACTCGTCGACGGTCATCCTGAGTTTCGGCGTCGCGGTCATGGGCGAAATCCAGCAGGCTCCATCTGCCGGGAACAGGCGGGCGCAGCGCCTCCTATTGCAGCGCCTTCACCTCGCACTGGGCGTAGTCGGCGCTGCCCTTCACGTAGGCGTTGAGCGTCTGCACGTAGGCGTCGGCCAGGGGCCGGAAGGCCTGGATCTGCGCGTTGTAGGCCTTGATCGCGTCGTTGTAGCTGTAGCCCTCCCAGCCGGGGCAGCCGCCCTTGGCGTCGAGGCAGGCGGGCTTTGCGGGCAGCGCCGGCCTCGAAGGCCGTCCCTCCGCCGACGGCGGCACGGGGGGCGTGCAGGCCGCGGTCGCCGGCAGCGGCGCCAGCAGGCCCGCGAGGACGAGGAGCGTTGCACGCATCGGCCGGGTATTCCCTGGTTCGCGGCCCGTCGCGGGGGCCGCGGCGGGACTTCTGCGGCATAGCCCGTGCCCGGACAAGGTCGCCCCTTGGCCGCTACTCGGCCGCCGCGACCCGGCCGGGAGCCGCCCGGCGCAGGGAAGCGGCCCGGCCGCGGGTCTCGCCCGGGCCGCGGATCAGGTTGGCGAGCGGCAGGGCGAGGCCGATGCCGAGCACCCACCAGGCCGGCCGGACCACGCCCGAAAAATCGAGGTTGGCGCCGAGCACGAGGTCGGCCGGGATGCCGCTCTTGCCCCAGTACCAGGCGGCCTCCAGCAGGGCGGTCAAGGCGCCCGCACTCAGCGCGAGGAGCAGCAGCGACCAGGGCCGCGTCGGCGCGCGCAGGCGCTGCATCAGGCGCCAGCCCATCAGCAGCAGTAACAGGCCGGTCCAGAACACCGGGTCGGACACGTCGATCTTCGATTGCAGGAAGTAGTGGACGAGGCCCAGCACCGCGATGGCGTAGACGATGCGGTGCAGGCGGTTCCAGGCCGGGCCCATCCGGCGGATGGCCGCGTCCGTGGAGGTGAGCCCCAGCGCGATCAGGCCCAGCAGCGCGACGAAGCCGATGGTCAGGTAGAACCGCAGGGCGATCTCGGAGGCGACCTTGGTCAGTACGAAGTTCTGGTCGACCACGTAGAGGGAGAGGTGCGCCAGCGCGTAGGCCAGGGCGGTCAGCCCGAGCATCCGCCGCAGGCCGATCAGCTTGGGCCAGTTCGCGATGCGCCGCAGCGGCGTCACCGCCAGCGAGGCCAGCAGGAACCGCACCGTCAACTCGCCGGTGTTGTGGATCAGCGCCGTTATCGGCTTCGGGCCGAGGGCGTCGAAGGCATAGGCGTAGGCGAGGTACAGGCCCGGCGTCACGGCGAACAGGAAGGCGACGAGCTTGAGGGCCGAGAGGCGCCCGGCGCGGTCGAGCCAGGGCAGGGGCAAGGTGCGGGCGGGCACGGTACGAGCGGACATGGGCACGGTGGGTTTCGGGCGTTCAGGGGAATTTGGAGACGGCGTGCGGCGGAAGCGCGGCGCCGGTCCGGGGACGTTTCGCCGCGGTGCCGGCCCAGGTTACAGGCACCCGCGCTCCCGGCGCCGGATCGGTTGACCTGGGCGTCGCGGCGCCAAGATAGCCGTTGAGACAACCCGACGCAGGCATCAATCCATGCAGTACCGCACCCTCGGCCGCTCCGGCCTCAAGGTCTCGCCGATCTGCCTCGGCACGATGATGTTCGGCGGCCCCACCGACGAGGCCACGGCAGACCGCATCGTCGGCAGCGCCCGCGAGGCCGGCATCAATTTCATCGACACGGCCGACGTCTACACGGACGGGCGCTCCGAGGAGGTCACGGGCCGCACGATCGCGGCGGACCGCCATGCCTGGGTGCTCGCCACAAAGGTCGCCAACCCGACGGGGCGTGGCCCCAACGACCGCGGCCTGTCGCGGGTGCACGTGACCAAGGCCGCCGAGGACAGCCTGCATCGCCTCGGCACCGATTTCATCGATGTCTACTACCTCCACAAGGAGGACCACGCGACGCCGCTGGGCGAGACCGTGCGGGCGATGGCCGACCTGGTCCGCCAGGGCAAGATCCGGCATTTCGGCGTCTCGAACCACCGCGCCTGGCGCATCGCCGAGATCAGCCGCCTGTGCGACGAATTCGGCATCGACCGGCCGGTGGTGAGCCAGCCCTACTACAACGCCTTCAACCGCATGCCGGAGACCGAGCACCTGCCGGCCTGCGCCCATTTCGGCCTGGGCGTCGTGCCCTACTCGCCCCTGGCCCGCGGGGTGCTGACCGGCAAGTACGATCCCGACGCCCCGCCCCCCGAGGACACCCGCGCCGGCCGGCAGGACGCGCGGATGATGCAGACCGAGTGGCGCCCGGAATCCTTGCGGATCGCGCGGACGCTCAAGGCGCATGCCGAGGAGCGCGGCATCACCGCCGGGCAGTTCGCCACCGCCTGGGTGCTGAACAACCGGCTGGTCACGGGCGTCATCGCCGGACCCCGCACGGAGGCGCAATGGGCGGAATATCTCGGCGCCCTGGATTACGCCTTCACGGCCGAGGACGAGGCCCTGGTCGACCGGTTCGTGCCCACCGGCCACCCCTCCACGCCGGGCTACAACGACCCCGCCTATCCGATCGAGGGCCGCGTGCCGCGATCCGCCCCGGGCGGCTGAGCCATTCCCCGCGCCCTGCCCGCGCCCGCGGTCCTGCACCGCCTCGACCTGAAGACCCTCCAGCTCTTCGCCGCGATCTGCGAGGCGGGCACCCTGACGGGCGCCGCCCGAGGTTCGGCCATCGCCCCCTCGGCGGTGAGCAAGCGGCTCGCGGAACTGGAGCGGGCGCTGGGCGTGCGCCTGCTCACCCGCACGGCCAAGGGCATGGCGGTGACGCCGGCGGGCGAGACGCTGCTGCACCACACCCGCCGGATGCTGGCCAGTGCCGAGCAGATCGCCCTGGAACTCGCCGAGCATGCCAAGGGCGTGCGCGGCTTCGTGCGGATGCTCGCCAACCTCTCGGCGATCGTGCAGTTCCTGCCGGAGGACCTCCAGGGCTTCCTCGCGGCCCAGGCCAGCATCCGGGTCGACCTGGAGGAGCGGCCGAGCGGGGGCGTGGTGTCGGGCGTCGAGGAGGGGGCGGCCGATCTCGGCATCTGCGCCGGCGGGACCGAGTTCCGGTCCCTGCGCACGCTGCCCTATCGCCGGGACCGCCTCGTCCTCGTCATGCGCGCCGACCATCCCCTGGCCGGCGCCGACGGGCTCGCCTTCGCCGAGACCCTCGACCACGACCATGTCGGGCTGCATGCCGCCAGCTCGATCTACGGGGCGCTGCGCACCGAGGCGCAGCGCCACGGGCGCCCCTTGAGGCTGCGCATGCACGTCCCGAGCTTCGACGGGATCTGCCGGATGGCGCAGGCCGGCATGGGCCTCGGCGTCGTGCCCGCCCGCGTCTACGACCTCTTCGGCCCCCGGATGCAGCTGACCGCCGTGCCCCTGACGGACCCGTGGGCGCAGCGCGAATTGCGGATCGTGACCCGCACCGGCCCCCTGCCGCCAGCCGCCCAGTTGCTGCTCGATCACCTGCGACCGCCGGCAGGCTGACACCTCTCCGGCCGCCCGGTCACGGCTCAGTTCGCGCGCTTGGCCCGGTGGTGGAGCAGGTTGAGGATCAGGGCCGTCCAGCCGGTCTGGTGGGAGGCTCCCAGCCCGCGGCCGGTGTCGCCGTCGAAGAACTCGTGGAAGAGCAGCGCCTCCTCGGGGTCGGTCTCGGCATGCCGGCGGGGGGCGTTCCCGAAGGCCGGCCGGCGCCCGTCCGCGTCCTTGGTGAACAGGCCGATCAGCCGCTCCTCCAGGGCGTCGGCGATGGCGTCGAGGGTCAGCGAGGTCCCGGAGCCGGTCGGGTACTCGATCAGGAAGTCGTCGCCGTAATAGGTGTGGAAGCGCCGCAGCGCCTCGACGATGAGGTAGTTCATCGGCATCCACACCGGCCCGCGCCAGTTCGAGTTGCCGCCGAACATGTTCGAGGTGGAATCGGCCGGGTCGTAGCGCACGCTGAAGGAGGCGCCGAAGGCGTCGAGGTGGAAGGGCGCGTCCTTGTGCGCCTTCGAGAGGGAGCGCACGCCGTAGGGGGAGAGGAACTCGGTCTCGTCCAGCATGCGCGTGAGCAGCGCCTTCATGCGGTGGCCGCGCAGCAGCGAGAGCAGCTTGCGGTCGCCCTCGCCGCCCTCGTTCCAGCGCGAGACGAGCTGGGCCAGGTGCGGGCGGTTCTCCAGCACCCAGTTCATGCGCCGGGCGAAGTCCGGCAGGCGCTGGAGCATCTTCGGGTCGATCACCTCGACGGCGAAGAGCGGCACCAGCCCCACCATGGAGCGCACGCGCAAAGGGAGCATCTGCCCGCCCGGCATGTCGACCTCGTCGTAGTAGAACTGGTCCTCCTCGTCCCAGAGCCCGACGCCCTCGCCGCCCATGTCGGTCATCGCCTCGGCGATGCCGAGGAAGTGCTCGAAGAACTTCGAGGCGGTGCTCTCGTAGACGTCGTTGTGCAGGGCCAGTTCGAGGGCGATGCGCATCATGTTCAGCGCGTACATCGCCATCCAGGCGGTGCCGTCCGCTTGGTGCACCACGCCGAAGCCCGGCGGCGGGCGCGAGCGGTCGAACACGCCGACGTTGTCGAGGCCGAGGAAGCCGCCCTGGAAGACGTTGCGCCCCTGCGCGTCCTTCCGGTTCACCCACCAGGTGAAGTTGATCAGGAGCTTGTGGAACACGCCTTCGAGGAAGGCGAGGTCGCCCCGGCCGCCGCGCCGGTCCCGGTCGATCTCGAACACGCGGAAGGTGGCCCAGGCGTGGACCGGCGGGTTGGTGTCGCCGAACTCCCACTCGTAGGCCGGCAGCTGCCCGTTCGGGTGCATGTACCATTCGCGGGTCAGCAGCAGCAGCTGGCCCTTGGCGAAGTCGGGATCGAGGAGGGCGAGCGGCAGGCAGTGGAAGGCGAGGTCCCAGGCCGCGAACCAGGGATATTCCCACTTGTCCGGCATCGAGAGCACGTCGGCGCTGGCGAAGTGCCGCCAGGTCGCGTTGCGGGCCTCGCGGCGCTCGGCCGGCGGGGCGGGCAGGAGCGGGTCGCCGGCAAGCCAGGTGCGCACGTCGTAGCGGTAGAGCTGCTTCGACCAGATCAGCCCGGCCGCCGCCTGCCGGAAGATGCGCTGCCGGTCCGGGCAAAGGATGCCGTCCTGGAGCATCTCGTAGAAGGCATCCGCCTCGGCGACGCGCCGCCCGGTCGCCGTGCCGTCGCCGTCGACCGCGCGGGCGCGGGTGCCGGCATGGAGCCGCAGGCGGATGGTGGCGCTGGCGCCCGCCTCAAGGCGGAACCGGTAATGCAGGCCGAGCTTCGTCCCGGAGGTCGCCGAGACGGCGGATGGGTCGCCGTCGACGATGGCCGCGTTGAGCCCGTCCTTGAACGGGCCGGCGGCATTCGGCCGGCCCCCGTGGATGCGCGGGTTCGTCTCGTTCTCGCAGAACAGCAGCTCCGGCGCCCCGTCGAAGGACAGGCGGTAGGTGCCCAGCCGCGCATGCCGGCAGGTCACGGAGCCGTCCGGGCCGGCCTCCAGCGAGGGGCGCCAGGCGACGGCGCCGTCCTTCCAGCCCCAGGTGTTGCGGAACCAGAGCTGCGGTACGAGGTGCAGGTCAGCGGCCTCCGCGCCGCGGTTCACGGCGGTCACGACCATGTGGATGTCGTCCACGTCCGCCTTGGCGTACTCGACCGTGACCGCGAAGAACCGGTCCGCGTCGAACGCGTCCGTATCCTCGATCTCGTGTTCCGGCTCGCCGCGCCCGCGCCGCCAGTTCTCCTGGAGGAGCTCGTCGTAGGGGAAGGGGCCGTGCGGGTACTTGTAGAGGAACTTGAGGTAGGCGTGGCTCGGGACCGCGTCGAGGTAGTGGTAGACCTCCTTCACGTCCTCGCCGTGGTTGCCCTCCTCGTTGGTGACGCCGTAGAGGCGCTCCTTCAGGATGCGGTCGCGCCCGTTCCAGAGGCAGAGCGACAGGTTCAAGAGGCCGTGGTCGTCGCAGAGCCCGGCGATGCCGTCCTCGCCCCAGCGATAGGCCCGCGAGCGCGCGTCCTCGTGGGTAAGCGAGCGCCAGGCGTTCCCGTCCCGGCTGTAATCCTCCCGGACCGTGCCCCATTGCCGCTCGCTCAGGTACGGACCCCAGAGCGACCACGCGCGCTCGCCCCGCGCCTGCTCGGCGATGCGGCGGCGTTCGGCCCAGCGGTCGATGGCGGGCTCGGCGGATCGCTCGGTCATCGAACGATCGCGGGGCGGGCGTTCCGGCAGCCGAGCGTTTTCCGGCAGCTCTTGGCGGCTTGGGCGCGGTGCGGTCGAACCTGCATGCGATGGGACACTCCGGCAGCCTTGAGGGCCGCCAGCATGCATCTTCAGCGCCAAGCTCCTTCAGGTCGTGCCTCCGCGCCCGTGTGACGGGGCGAAAGGGCCGATGCGGCCCATTCCCTGAACCCCGCCGCCGCCCTATCCATGGCCTGCTGATGGGAGGATGCCGATGACTGAACGGAGCCCGCGCCTGCCTGGCCTCCGCCGGAGCGACACCACGGATCTGCAGTCGCAGGCGATGGCCCGCGAAATCCTCGCCGCCTCCGATGCTCGGGCGCAGATCGCGCCACCGACCGATGCCGACCCCGCCTTCGACACGGCCAGCGCCTAGCGCGTCACGGCGGCGATCCGGGCCTTGCGGGAGGCGCGGGGCGAGCGGGTCGTCGGGCGCAAGATCGGCTTCACCAACCACCGGATGTGGGCGGAGTACGGCGTCCGCGCCCCGATCTGGGGCTACGTCTACGACACCACCCTGGGCGACCTCGACGGGGGCGGGGCGTTCGATCCGGGAGGCCTGGCGGAGCCCCGCATCGAGCCGGAGATCGTGTTCGGGCTCGCGCGGGCGCCGCGATCCGGAATGGACGAGCGGGCGCTGATGGACTGCCTCGGTTGGGTGGCGCCGGGGTTCGAGCTGGTGCAGTCGCTGTATCCTGGCTGGCGCTTCCGGGCCGCCGATACGGTCGCCGCCTTCGCCCTGCACGGGAGGCTTCTGGTGGGGGAGCGCACGGCGCTCACGCTGGAGAGCGCCGCATCCTGGCACGCGCGGCTCGCGGACTTCGCGGTGACGCTCCTGCGGGACGGGGCGGTCGCCGACCGGGGTGTGGCGGAGAACGTCCTCGGCGGCGGCCCGGTCTCGGCCCTGCGCCACCTCGTCGAGGTGCTGGCGCAGGATTCCGGGAGCCCGCCGCTGGCTGCCGGTGAGGTCGTCTCGACGGGCACCCTCACCCGCGCCCTGCCGATCGGGCCGGGGGAGCGCTGGGCCGCGGCGTTTCAGGGTCTTCCGCTGCCCGGCATCGCCCTCAGCACTTGAAGATCGTGGCGCCCGTGAACCCCGCCCGCGCGCAGGCGTTGCGGGTGTCGGCCACCAGGGGGGCGTGGGCGACGATCGCCCCGTAATCGATGCCGTCGTGGTCGGTGACGATCAGCGCCGCGTCGCAGGCTTCGAGCGCGCCCCGCGTCAGCGCCACCGAGCGCCGGCCGGTCAGGTGCGGGAAGGCGCGGGTCGGCGGGATCTCGGGGATCAGGGGATCGTGGAAGGCGACCCGCGCCCCGCGGGCCTCCAGCAGCTCGGTGAGCTTGAGGGCCGGGCTCTCGCGCATGTCGTCCACGTTGCGCTTGTAGGCGATGCCGACCATCAGGATCTCGGCCCCGTGGAGCGTCCGGCCGCGCCGCCGGTCGAGGGCGAGCGCGAGGCGGTCCACGACGTAATGCGGCATGGCCCGGTTCACCTCGCCGGCGAGTTCCACGAAGCGGGTGGCCACGTCGAATTCCCGCGCCTTCCAGGTCAGATAGAACGGGTCGATCGGGATGCAGTGGCCGCCTAAGCCCGGCCCGGGCTGGAAGGGCATGAAGCCGAAGGGCTTGGTCGCGGCCGCCTCGATCACCTCCCACACGTCGATGCCCATGGCGTCGTAGACTACCTTCAACTCGTTCACGAGGGCGATGTTGACGGCGCGGAAGATGTTCTCCGTGAGCTTGACCGCCTCCGCGGTCGCGGTGGAGGAGACGGGCACGGTCCGCGCCACGATCTGCCCGTAGAGCAGGACGGCCAGATCGCGCGCGGCGTCCCCGTCGCCGCCCACCACCTTCGGGGTGCCGGCGAGCGTATGCACGGCGTTGCCGGGGTCCTCGCGCTCGGGGGAGAAGGCGAGGAAGACATCCTGCCCGCTCCGCAGGCCCGTCGCCTCCAGGATGGGCTTCAGCACTTCGGTCGTCGTGCCGGGCCAGGTGGTCGATTCGAGCACCACGAGCTGGCCCCGGCGCAGGGTCCTGGCGATGTCGGCGGCCGTGGCGCGGACGTAGGACAGGTCGGGCTCGCGCTGCCGCGTCAGCGGGGTCGGCACGCAGATCAGGATCGCGTCGGGCTCGGCCAGCCGTGCCATGTCGCCGGTCGCCGAGAAGCGGCCCGTCGCGAGCGCCGCCCGCATCGCCTCCCCGTCGAGATGGGCGATCACCGGCTCGCCCCGGCCGATGCGCGCCACCCGCTCCGGGTTCACGTCGAAGCCGATCACGGAGAAGCCGGCGCGCAGTGCGGCGAGCGCCAGCGGCAGGCCGACATAGCCGAGGCCGACCACGCCGATGGTGGCGCGGCGCTCCTTGAACGCGCAGGCGAGGTCGTCCATGGGCGAAAGACTCAGTGGTAGGGGTCGGCCGCGTCGCGCAGGCCGTCGCCCATGAAGTTGAAGGCCAGCACCGTCACCAGCACCGGCAGCACGGGCAGGAGCAGCCAGGGATAGAGCTGGACGGCGGCGAGGTTCTGCGCCTCGTTCAGCAGCACGCCCCAGCTCGTCACCGGCGGGCGCAGGCCGAGGCCGAGGAAGGAGAGGGCGGTCTCGCCCAGGATCATCGTCGGGATCGAGAGGGTCGCCGAGGCGATGAGGTGGCTCATGAAGTTGGGGATCAGGTGGCGGGCGATCACGCGGGTGGGCGTGGCGCCCATCAGTTCGGCGGCCTGCACGAAATCCTCCTCCCGCAGGGCGAGCAGCTTGGCCCGCACGGCCCGCGCCAGCCCCGGCCAGTCGAGCAGCCCGAGGATGATCGTGATGCCGAAGAACACCCAGAGCGGGCTCCAGTTCGGGGGGAGCGCCGCCGAGAGCGCGAGCCAGAGGGGGAGTTCGGGCAACGAGCGCACCACCTCGATCAGCCGCTGTACGGCCGCGTCCACGATCCCGCCGAAATAGCCGGCGATGCCGCCGAACAGCAGCCCGAGGGCGAAGGAGATCGCCACGCCGACGAGGCCGATGACCAGGGAGATGCGGGCGCCGTAGATCATGCGCGAGAGGATGTCGCGGCCGAGCCGGTCGGTGCCGAGCAGGAACAGGGTGCCGCCCTCCGGCGGGCAGACGAGGTGCAGGTCGGCCTGGACCAGGCCGAGATAGGCGTAGCCGTCGCCCCGGCAGAGGAAGCGCAGGGGCTGGGGGGCGGAAGCGTCGGTGTCGTAGTCGCGCCGGAAGGTCTCGAGGTCGAGATGGGCCTTGTAGGGATAGACGAAGGGCCCGACGAACCGGCCCTCGTGGAACAGGTGCAGCCCCTGCGGCGGCGCATACAGGAAGTCGCCGTCGCGCCGGGCCTGCCCGTAGGGGGCGAGCCACTCCACGAAGGGCACCGCGGCGTAGAGGGCGAGCAGCACCAGGGCCGAGGCCACGGCCATGCGGTGCCGCAGGAATTTTCGGAAGATCAGCCGCCACGCCGAGGCCGAGCCGCCGGCGGTCTCGCGGGCGGCCCCCGGATCGAAGGGCGCCGGGTCGACGAAGTGGTTCGGGTCCGGCACGGCGCCCATCAGCGTGCGCCGAGGCGGATGCGCGGGTCGAGCCAGACCAGCACGAGGTCCGAGATCAGCATGCCGACCAGCGTCAGAGCGGCCACGAACATCAGGATGAAGCCGGCCATGAACTGGTCCTGGCTGCGCAGGGCATCGAGCAGCAGGGGGCCGACGGTGGGCAGGCTGAGCACCAGGGAGACCAGCACCGAGCCCGAGACGAGGTGGGGCAGCAGGTTGCCGATGTCGGCCACGAACGGGTTCAGGGACATCCGGAACGGGTATTTCAGCAGCGCCCGCAAGGGGGGCAGGCCCTTGGCGCGGGCCGTGACGGTGTAGGGCTTGGCCAACTCGTCCAGGAGGTTGGCCCGCATCCGCCGGATCATCGCCGCAGTGCCGCCCAGCCCGATCACCAGGGTCGGCACGACGAGATGCGCCAGCAGCGAGCGGAGCTTCCCCCAGTCCCAGGGCTTGCCGGTATAGGCGGCGTCGTACAGGCCGCCGATGGAGAGGCCGAACCAGCGGTTGGCGTAGAACAGCAGGATCAACGCCAGCAGGAAGCCCGGCACGGCCAAGCCCACATAGCCCAGCACCGTCACCACCGCGTCGCCGAGCGAGTGCCGGTGGGTGGCCGAGTAGATCGCGATGGGGATCGCCACCACGTGCACGAACACGAGGGCCGCGACGTTGACGACCAGCGTCAGCCAGAGGGCGTCGCCCGCCACCTCGGAGACGGGCCGGTCGTACTCGAAGGACCAGCCCCAGTCGCCCTGGAGCAGGCCGGAGAAGCCGGCCGGCCCCGGCATCAGGCCGACCCACATCAGGTATTGTTCGACCACCGGCCGGTCGAGGCCGTATTGCCGGATCAGGAGTTCGGCCTTGGCCACCGAGGCCGCCTCGCCGCCCGCGCGCAGTTCGGCGATGCGGTTGGTGAGGAAGTCACCCGGCGGCAGCTTGATCACCAGGAAGACCAGGGCCGAGATCACCAGGAGCGTCAGCCCCATGGTGAGCAGGCGCCGCAGGACGAGGGCGATCATGGCAGCCCGGCCCGAGGCCCGGAGGGCTTGTCCCAAAAGACCTCGTCCAGGCGCTGCACGCCGATCAGCGCGGTCGGCTCCCAGGAATAGAGGGCGCGGTCGGGCAGGTTGGCGAGGCGGTCGGCCACCACCACCGGCTGGAGGGCGCCGGCCACGGTGCCGATCACCCACTGATTCCGGGCGTGGTTTGCCAGCATCTCGCGCCAGATCGCGCCTTGCGCCTGCGGGTCGTCGGTCTCGCGCCAGGCCCGGTCGAGGTCGAGCAGGCGATGCACCTCGGGCAGGTCGCAGGCCTCGCCGCTGGTTCCGTGCGTCTCCGTGTGGAGGCTCCAGCGCGGCCAGGAATAATGGTCGGCCTGGGCCGGGCTGAGTTCCGTCGGCGGCATGATCGCGGTTGGCACCGCGAGGTCGAGCCCTTGGGCGGCCACCATCACCGTCATCCCGGCCACCGAGCGGCGGCGCAGGTTCGTCCGCTCCTGCGGCTTGACCACGAGGCGGATGCCGGCCTCCCGCCAGAACTCGGTGATGAGGAGCAGCCCGTCGAGGACGAGGGCCGCCTCGCCGTCGCTCTCCACCACGATCTCCAGGGGGCGCCCGTCCGGCATCAGGCGGCTGCCCGCGGCGTCGCGCCGGCCAAGCCCCGCCGCGTCGAGGAGGCGCCCGGCTTCCATCGGGTCGTAGCCCGCGTTGAGGGTGCGCAGCTCGGGCGCGTACAGGGGGCTCTCGGGGATGATGGTGTCGTTGCCCTCGGTGCCGAGGCCGAAGAGCAGGGTGTTGTTGAGCGTGCGCCGGTCGATCGACAGCGACAGGGCCCGGCGGTAGCGCGGATCGCGGTTGAGCGCCCGCCAGCCGGGGTCCAGGGTCGTCAGATTCGGATAGAGGGCGATCTCGGAGCCGCGGGCCACGGGCCAGAGGTGGGTGCGGTAGCCGTGCGCCCGCTCGCCCTCGCGCAGGCTCGGGATGTCGGCCATCGAGAGGCCGCGGAACATCAGGTCGGCCTCGCCCGCGTTGCTCTTGGCGCTCATCAGGCCCGTGGAGCCCACGTCCATGACGATGCGATCGAGGTAGGGCAGTTGCGTGCCGGCGGAATCGACCCGGTGATAATGGGGGTTGCGCTCGAAGACGAAGCGGGTGGCAGGCGCACGGGTGCGCGGCCGCCAGCCCTGGAGGGTGGGGCAATCCGGGTTGTTCAGCTCGTAATTGTCGTCCAGCCGGTTGTGGAGCGCCGTCCAGCCCCGCAGCCTCTCGGCCTTGGCCGCCGCCTCGGCCGCCTCCCTGCCGACGTAGCGCGGGTGGAACGGCTTCAGGTAGTGGGCCGGGCGGTAGATCAGCGGGTCGCGGGGGGCGGCCAGCGCCGGCAGGAAGCGCGGGTTCGGCCTGTCCCATTCGTAGCGGATCGTGACCGCGTCGGGGAAGGTCACCGTGGGCGGCCGGCCCTCCACCAGGAAGAAGTCGGGCGGCCCGCCGGGGCTCAGCTCCTTCTCGTTGGCCACGTCCTCCCAGTAGTAGCGAAAGTCCTCCGCGGTGAAGGGCTGTCCGTCCGACCAGCGGTGGCCCCTGCGCAGCGTCAGGGTGAAGCGCCCGCCCTCGACCGCGACCCCCTCCAGCACGTCGGGGCGTAAGGCAAGGTCCGCGTCGTAGCCGACGAGGCGGGTGTAGCCGTAGACCGAGAGGTAGCGCACGTCCCGCGCCTTCGCGATCAGGGTGCGGATGCTGCCGCCGGCCGTGCCGAGCCTGCGGCCGCGGGCGGGCAGGTCGACCAGGAGGGGCGTATCGGGGAGGTTTTGGGCGGTCTTCGCGGCGTCTTCGGCCCTGGCCTGGCGCAGGCCGAGGGACGCCGTCAGGCCCGCGAGGACGGTGCGGCGGGAGAGGGGGGATGCTTCCCTCCCCCCTCTGTGGGGGAGGGTGGCCCGCGA
>NZ_BPRB01000243.1 GCF_022179685.1 Methylobacterium trifolii | reverse complement strand
GGAAACCCGGAGCGGTTCAATGGTGCCGAGCTGATCGAGGACCCGGAAGGTTTAGACCTTTTGGACCTCGCTGCAGCACGCGCGGAGGCCTTGGCCGGGGCTCGCGATATCCTCGCCAACTCCGTCCGCAAGGGTGAGCCGTTGGACGGGCAGCGCATCGAGATTGCGAACGCGGCAGGAGAGTTACTCGCGACTGTGGCGTTCAAGGATGCGATTACGGTGGTCTGACGCGGCCAAGCCTTCGTCACCGCAACCCCTTTGGTGAGGTTGCCGCAATCATCAGGGCAGCCATTCTGTGACGAAGTCCACACCGCCCGGCAAACCGTTACAAGTTCGCGTTTCCTGCCATCGCCTTCACCGTCTCAACGAAGCGCGCCCGTCCCTCCGGATCGGACCTGTGCAGGTGGTCCTGCACGAGCGTGAGGAGGGCCGTTTCGGCCATCTGCGCGAGCTGTCTGACCGCATCGCGATCCGCACACGGTTCGTGGAAGGCCGAGGGGGGCACGTCGAGGGCGTCGGCGATGTGGGCGAGGAAGTGGCCCGATCGCACGGCCGTGTTCCCATAGGGCATGTGATCGCTCATTTCGAGAACTCGACCATGTGCTGATGCACGATAGGGAGCCGCGCTCCTCAATGTCCCGAAACGTACACTTTATGCAAGCGGTACGTGAATTGTCAGAGACATTACAACTTGAGGATTGACTGATTGTATCGTGCGGCGTTGGATTTTTTCCCGGAGCAGCGAGATCACGATCCATGCGCATCAACGCGATTGATGGGTTCAGCGAGGACAGCGCCCGCCTGCATGCCGCCCTCGATGCCTCCTGCGTCGTCGGCGTCTGGGATTGGGATCACGTCCGCGGTGTCGTCGTCTACGACGAAGGCGCCGCTCGCCTTCTGACGGGCGATCCGGATTTCACGGAGTGCGAAGCCAGCGGCCCTGCCGCCATGGCCGCCGTCCATCCGGCCGACCAGGACTGGCTGATCGGGCACGTGCAGCAAGCCGTGCGGAGAGGCGGCCTGATGGTGTCCGAGTACCGCGTCATGACGCGGGACGGCGGTACGCGCTGGCTCCTCAGCCGCGGGCGGACCTATCGGGACGAGACCGGCCAGCCGTTGCGATCGAACGGCATCCTCATCGACATCACCGAACTGCGCGAAGGGGGGGACCGCTACGTGCTCAGCGACTCCGCCACGCGTGGCGATCCGTTGGCGCACGCGGCCGACCTCGCCATCGCCCTGAGACAGACCCTCGGCCCCGACGCTCCATCCGAGGTTCGCACCGTGGCCGACCTGCTGCTGCTCAGCCTCGGCCGTGCACTCGCGCGGTCCGATCGCAACTGAGCACCGTCTCCGGCCCGATCGCATCTCTTCCCTGCGCCATGGATCGGAATAGCTGTGGTGGCCGCTGAAGGATTGTGTGCGGGGAGGTCGTATGGAGCCCTTCAGGCCGGACGTGTGACTGGAGCGGCACACCGTCCGGCCTTGCAGCCATGCCAGACCAGATCGGGGGGAGATTGACGGTCCGGCATAACACGTCAGCGCGATAGACGAGGCTGACAAGCGCGGAGGATATCCACTCCGCGCGAGCACTCAATGATGCAGATGCACCAATTTGCTAGTCGCTTGATTGGTAAAATCCAGCCCTTCGCTTCGACCCGGTTGGAACTGCTCGGTGCTTTCAGACCTGCTGAATGCCGTGCCTATCTCCCCGCGACTCGAGACGAGGCCTATGACCTAACCCGAGGGCACCAGCGACGACAACTGGGACGGCACCGCCGACCTCGCCCGGCAGAACGGCGCCCTCGCCAGCGGCAGCGTCGTCGGTAATACCGGGGCCTGCACTGTCGTGTTGAAGATTGCATCGAAAGGTGGACATCGGCTGTCAACGGGCCGGTGCCGAACCTCGAGTTTTCAGCTTCGGAAGAGCTTCGATATCCGGCCTGACGCTGAAGAGCCTTTCAGGATGAAACAGACGGATTCGAGCGGACGATGGCGCACTCGGCGATCCAGTTCGCCCGCCTAGGACCGCAATGACCGACCCCGGCTTCTTCCTTCAGGATCAGGAGCGCCGGGCTCGCGAGCCTCAGCGCGTCGCCGAACGGGCCGCCCGCGTCCGCCGCGAGCGATACGGCGCCATGCTGTTCGCGGCCGTGGCCCTGACGATCATGTGGGCAATGCTGCGGGGACTTCGCTGGTGAGCGTCATGCTCCGTCTCCTCGCTCACCCCGCGCCACCTCTCGCATCATGGCGTCGGGCAGCGGGCGTTGCAGCGTCAACGCCTCCTCGGCCGGCGCCTCCAGCCAGGTCCGCCATTCCTCAGGCGTGGTGAGCAGCACCGGCATCGCCTTCGGGTGTACCGGTCCGACCACGCCGTTCGCCGGGCAGGTCAGGAAGCCGTAGAGCCGGTGGTCCTCCTCGACCCGGTCGGGGTTCTCCTTCCTGGTTCCCCGCACGCCCTTCCACGGCCGCCAGATCCCGGCGAAGGCGAACGGCGGCCGGTCCTCGTCGAGGGCGAACCACACCGGCGTCTTGCGCGGCTTGGTGTCGGCGTACTCGCTGAAGGAGGTCACGGGGACGAGGCAGCGCTGCTCCGGCTTGAGCCAGGGCCGCCAGAAGGGCGAGGCGACGTTGCGGACGTTCGTGACCGGCGGACCCGCCACGTTCGGCGGCGAAGGGAAGCCCCAGCGCATCATCGACAGGGTGCGGCCGTCCTCGGCCTGGCGCACCACCGGGGCCATCTGGTCGGGGAAGATGCCGGGCTGCGGCGGCAGGTTGCCGGTCTCGTCGCGCGCGATGCCGAAAGCCCTGCGTAGGGCATCGGGGCCGAGGCGGAGGCTGTAGAGGTTGCACATGCCGGCACAGTGCGCCCCTCAGTTCCGGAACGGCAAGGCGGTGCGTTCGTGTTCGTCCCCTGTCGTCGCCGCGGGCGCCACTTCCCCCTCCGGCGCGGGGCGTCCGACCAGGGGAGACGAGCCGTCGACCACGGCTGCGCCGCAGTGCCGCGCGTGCTTCCGGGCGCGGATTCTCTGGCTAGTTAGCGGGGCATGCCCGACTTGACGCCCCTGACCCGCGCCGCCGGCCTCGACCGGCTGAGCGCCTTCCTCGCCGGCCCCGGTGCGCATTATGCGGCGACCCGCAACACGGACCGGGGGCGGGATAAGATCCCGACCACCTCGGCGCTGTCGCCCTACCTGCGCCGCCGCCTGCTGACCGAGGAGGAGGTCGCTCGCGCCGCCGTCGATGCCTATGGCGACCGAGGCGCAGAGAAGTTCGTCTCCGAGGTGTTCTGGCGGACCTACTTCAAAGGCCACCTGGAGACCCACCCGTCCGCCTGGACGGGATACCTGCGGGGTCTGGATGAGGGCCGGAGCCGGCTCGATGCGGAGCCCGGCCTGCGGCGCACCTACGATCGAGCGGTCGAGGGCCGCACCGGCATCGCGGGCTTCGACGACTGGGCGGTGCAGCTGGTCGAGGAGGGCTGGCTGCATAATCACACCCGGATGTGGTTCGCCTCCGTGTGGATGTTCACCCTGCGCCTGCCGTGGGAACTCGGCGCCGACTTCTTCATGCGCCACCTTCTCGATGGGGACCCGGCGAGCAACACCCTGTCCTGGCGCTGGGTGGCGGGGTTGCACACCCGTGGCAAGCACTACGTCGCGCGTGCCGAGAACATCAGGCGATACACGGACGGGCGTTTCGACCCCGTCGGTTTGGACGCGTACCCGGATGCCCTCGACGAGGCGATGCCACCGCGTGAGGTGAGGATCGGCCCGGCTGCCGAGGCGCCTCGGGGAGACGTCGCCCTGCTTTTGCATCTCGACGACCTGCACCCCGAGAGCCTGCCGATCGGGTGCGCCCGGGTCGTTCGGATCGGGGCGCTGACCGTTCATGCCGACGGAGCCGTCGGGCAGGTTCGGAGGGCGGATGCGGAGGCGATGGCCGATGCGCTGGGCCGGGCCGGGGCGCACTTCGGTTGCCCGGCCGGGCCAGCCGAGACGGGCTGGGCGGGAGACCTGCCGGTGATGACGGCCTGGGCACCGGTCGGGCCGACGGCCAACGCCTTGCCCGCGGACATGATCCGCATCCGTCGAGCCTGGGACGAGACGGCGTGGCCGCAATCGAGCCGCGGCTACTCACGGCTGCGGAGTGCGATCCCTCGCCTGCTGGAAGCGTAGGCGCCGCACCTGCGGGCGTCGGGCGCCGGTCCGGTCCGCGCCGGCAGGCCGGTCCGCCCATCACCGCCCTCGACACCGATCTCGGCACTGTAGGCCCGGCCATATCGGCTCATCCGCCAGCTGCCGGCTGCGTGCCGATGACGGCACGTCTGGGTCAGGCGCAGGTCTACGTCGTGAAGGTCGGCATGCTCGCCGAACCGCTGCCGGAGGCGCATGAGGTCGTAGGTGCCGGGCCGGCCACATGGCGGCCACTCGAAGACGAGCCGGCGTCCGCAGAGATCGCAAAGACGCTCCATCAGCCGGCCCCTGCAATCGGCAACTCGCCGACCTGCGTCGTGTCGCGCGGCGAGCGCATCTCGAACTTCGTCGCCCACGCTCGCTTCTCGATGAGCCCAGCCCGCGCCGGCACCACGGCGCCCCGGCCCCAGCGTGCGTCGCAGGCGTCGATCGCCGCCATCGGTGGGCCCGAGCGCGCGCGATCGAGCGGGCCGATCAGCGCCCGCGGGCCCGCATCCAGCGGCATCAGGTCGACCGTGACCACGCCGGCCTTGCCGTAGCGCCACGGCTGCGCGCTCGGCTCGCGCCATGTCCTGGCGATGCCTCGCGGGCCGCCTCGATCAGGGTGCGCTCGTCGGTGGCGGGATCGGGCAGGAGCGAATGCATTCGAGGCGTTTCAATCCGATCCGAGCGCAAACCAGGTCGTGTTTATGCGCTATCTAATCAAGGGCAGCATTCATATTACTTACCAGTGCCCTTGGCGGACCTCGGATCAGACATGAAGACAAATCCCGATCGGCACCTTTTGGCGAAAAGACAAACGTTTCGCGACGTGGTCGTCATGCCTCAGATCGGTCGCCGTCGAAATGGAGGTCCAGTGTGGCCGATGTTCTACCTCCGGATCGGAGCGAGATCATGCTGGGGCATCATACCGATTCCGGTCGACAGACGCCCTCCGAGTGCCGAGCCGCAGCATGCCCTGGACGGCGGCGTATGGTGCGGTTTTGTCGACCTGCACTACGGGCACATGATCGCCGAGTTCGGCATGCGGATCGTTCAGGCGGCCTATCTCGATCCCCACCTGCCGCTGGTGTTCAGCCTTCCCGAGGGCTTTTCCCTGCCCTTGCCGTCGTTCTTCTGGGAAATCATCGACGTCCTCGGCGTGGCCCGCACGCGCCTCGTCTTCGTCCGCGAGCCCCTCCGTGTCCGGGTCCTTCATGTCTATCCGCAGGCCGAACGACTCTACGGCGGCGGCCCAAGCGCCAGGCACCTCGATCTGCTGGACCGCCTGTTCGGAGATAAGGTCGCGGTCGAGAAGGACATTCCCTGCGCTTTCGTCTCGCGTGCGCTCGTCTCGCGCGGCGGCCAGATCGCCGGCGAATCCTACCTGGAAGACGTGCTGTCGCGGCTCGGCGTCCTCATCATCCATCCGGAAAAGCAGACGGTTGGGGCGCAACTGGCGCTCTATTGCCGGGTTCGTCGGCTGATTTTCAGCGAAGGCTCGGCCGTCCATACCTTACAACTCATCGGGCGGATCGACGTCGACGTTGCCGTCCTCGTTCGCCGGCCGCGGCGGTATCTCGCTTTCGCCTCCCTCCGGCCCAGGGTCAGGGCGCTGACCTATCTACGCGCGGTCGCCGGCCTGATCCGCGGCCTCGGAGCCTCTCGTCGGACCCAGCGCCACCGAGGTGTGTCGGTTCTCGACGAGGCCGGTCTCCTGCGGGAATTTCAGCGCATCGGTCTCGATCTCGCTCCACACTGGGACACGCGGACCT
This sequence comes from Methylobacterium trifolii, assembly GCF_022179685.1. Lineage (GTDB taxonomy): Bacteria > Pseudomonadota > Alphaproteobacteria > Rhizobiales > Beijerinckiaceae > Methylobacterium > Methylobacterium trifolii. Next base: position 5,445 of record NZ_BPRB01000243.1, on the reverse strand, counting down.
ATCGCGCTCGCCGTGACGACGATATCCGTGCTTGGATCGCATTGCGCAAAAGTCTCCCGCAACGCTACGACGAGGCGGAGTTCGTCGATCTGCAACTCGCAGCCCTGGCAATCCCCGTAACCTACTGATTTGGAATTTTACATGGTCAGTATTCATAAATTATAAGATTAATTACTATTAATTTATAAGTATTTTCGTATTTTCAGACTACAATCGACGGTGAATAGTCAAAATATAGGGGACGATTTTTCGGATGAGGGTGTGAGTTTTAAAAATTTCGCCACGGGTATCGGCCGATACGCGCTTTATGGAGCGAGTCGAGGATCGCCGGCTCATCCAGGATCTGAAGTCCGGCGGCTTTCGGTCGGACATAGATACAGGCGCGCTGCGCGCACAAAATGGCGACGCCTTCATTCTCTTGACGGTTGCATGATGATAGCGTGGTGCACGGGGGGCGGCTGTAAGCGGCGCCCCTATGCCCTTCGAACCCACGCATCATCCGATCGATCCTCGTTCGATCGGACACGGTCGCAGTTCGGATGTGTTCGCCGAGGGGACCGAGCGCGTCATCAAGCTGTTCGTGCCAGGGTCCGATCCCGCGGCCATCGACAACGAGTTCCTCGCGACTCGGCACGCCTGGAATTACGGATTGCCGGTCGTGGAGCCGATCGGCATCCTCGAACGCGAGGGTCGCACCGGCATCCTGTTCGAACGCGCTGGAGGCGATACCCTTCTGGAGACCCATTACCGACGGCCGGTCTCCCTCGTCCTCGCGTTGCGACGGCTCGCCCACCTGCATCGGCTCATCCATGTTCGCCCGGGCGGCAGCCTGCCGTCGCAGCATGAGATCTTGCGGGAGGAAATCGGTCGCTCACGCATCTCCGAGGCCGCACGGCGAGCCGCCCTCTCGAAACTCGACCGGTTGCCGCGAGGCCGCGTCCTGTGCCACGGCGACCTTCATGGCGAGAACGTCCTCAGCACCGCCGATGGCCTGCGCATCATCGACTGGCAGAAGGCGAGCTCCGGTCATGCTGCCGGGGATGTCGCCCGCACGGAGCTGATGATCCGGTTCGGCGACTTGAAGCCCCCGCATGCCGGCCGCTCCGGCCGCTCGGACCGGATGCGTGCGTGGGTCGCCTACTGGTATGTACTCTCCTACGTGCAGGAGATCCGCATGCACATCGGGGCGTCCGACGTGCGGGCTTGGCGTCTTCCGATTGCCGCGGCCCGGTTGGCGGGTGATCCATCGGGCAACGAGGATGCGGTCAGAGCCGAAGTCGAGCGCCTTGCAGCCCTGTCTTGACGGCGAGACGGCACGGATGGGGAGACGATCCGAGCGCTCCGAAATGCCTGCTCGGTCGGAGCCGGGGGCTAAGGTCGTTCGCTTATCTCGCATGCGGACAAGACCGGCTCCTCGTAAGCATGGCGCAGATCGATTCGGCTACCGCGCCCAGGCCCCAGAGCGTGCGCATCGCCGACAACGAGGGCACCCCGGCGCCGATGGGCGTCGACCGGCTACAGCAGGCCAGTCCACGGCTGACGCCAATTGCGACCGGTCAGATGTTGCGCAGGCACCGCGATGTCCGGGAGGCCGCCTTGGCCGCCAGAGGCTACGAACCCATCGACTCTGTCGATCAGGGAGCAGGCCGCGGGATGGAATTCGAGATCGGGCAGGCGTGAGGGGCTGACGGGCGCCTGGGCGGTCGGCTATTCCTCACCGCATGGCCAACGTCATCCGCCCGACCTACGGCAAGGCCCGGCCCGAGCCTTCGAGGCCCATTTCGGAGCCGATCGCGGAATACGTGCCGTTGCGCGTCCACGGCACCGCGGCGGGCTTCCTGGTGGCCCTGATGCGTGACGAGGCGGGCGCGGAGGGGCCGGCGCTCGAGGTCGTCGCCGGCAACTCGGTCGAGGCCGTGGCGGCATACCCGGCGATGGCGACAACGAGATCGACGCCGAGACGTGCGGACTGGCTGTCCCGCGGGCGCCGGAGATCGTCGAGACGGGAAATCCTCAAGGATAATGTGCCGCCGCAGCGGCATCCGTTTTTCAGTGCCACGAGGTTATAGATGCGAACAATAAAAACCGATAGTGAACCGCTGGATTATTCGGCATCGCCCCAGGCACTCGAAGTCGAGGCAGTCCGCAGAACGCTTGGCCGCATCTTCTTGAAAGGCAGAGGAATCGAGGTTGGAGCAGGAACACGGCCCTGGAAGCTTCCAATCGACGCTTCTTGTTTCTACGGAGATGTTTTGGACGAACAAGGCCTAGAGCATTATTTTGCGCAGACCGGATCGGCCTTCAATGGTTTTATCGATGCTCAAACATATGCTGGCATTGAAGACGATGCTTTCGATTTTTCGTTGTCCGCACATGTTCTGGAGCATCTTGTTGATCCGCTTGGTTCGATTAAGAATTCTATCCGCATAATTCGGCAAGGTGGAATTTCAATGTTTGCCGTCCCTGACAAACGATACACTTTCGATCATCCAAGGCCGGTGACGGCACTGGACCACCTCATCGAAGATTATAAGACTGGAGGTGAAGAGACTAGAATAGCGGGATGCAAAGAACATGTAATGTATCTTCACCCACAATGGGCGCCAGAAATACCAGCAGAGCGCATCGATATTGAGGCAGCCATATTGGCGAATGCCAAATTTGATACTCATTATCATACTTGGACAACTGACAGTTTTTTAGAGATGTTGGACTGGATTGAAATCAATTTCAAAGTCGAGGCGATTCACTCGGAGCTTGTCGTTAACGAAAACATTGCTGTATTGAGAAAATTATAGAATGGTTGCGGTTCGTTGTGACTAAATCTGGCATGCAAACTATCGGACGGCATGGCTGTCGAATGTCCACTCACGACCGCGACCAACGATGCCAGGAGTATTTGCGCCGTCCCGCTCCGCCCCTTCCGCGCTCCCACACCGGCACGCTCCATTGTCGGCCCGGCTTGGTCCGGTAGCCCGAACTGTGTTCGAACAGGGCGCGGTCCGCTTCGACCCCATCGGCCCGGTCGCCCGAGATCATCAGCGCCCCGCAGCAGTCCAGCCGAGCCGTGCCGCTTCGGCGCCGAACCGGTCGAGGACGTCGAGTGCCGATCCCCGGATCGCCGCCCAGCGGGCGGGCGTCTGGTAGCGGCAGGGCGAGGCGTGCGGCGGGATCACCTCGATGTCGGCCCGCCAGGGATCGATGGGCGTTGGGAGCAGGCTGGGCGCGGCGCTGGCTGACATGCTGCCTCTGGCGCCCATGAACGATATCGGCCCATCCAGCCTGCGACTACGGTATGCGAGACCGTTCGCGCAGTCGGACCTGCTCCAGGATCGCGAAGATGCTTCGCGCGTCATGCCCAGCGTGGCAGTTGAAGGGCAACTGCATTTCGCCGTCCGCGCGATCCGTCGGTCGGACGCGCATCTCAAGCCACGGCATCACCATGAGGGTGGTCGTGGCTGCCTCACAATCGTGTTCGACGACGGCGAGGATCTCGCTCGCGGTGATCGACCAGGCGATGATGCTTTGGCTGATATGAGGCAACCACCGAGGATCGGCGGCTTGCTGAAGTATGTCCTCGTCGCTCGTGCTCACGCCGGCCCGGAAGATGTTTGGCTCAGCTTGGTCCCCGGGGTGAACGTCGTCCCGAGTGGCGCGCACGGTGATCCATGCGGGATCGAGCTCCCGCATCACCGCAGTTGCGCGAAGGCGGCGCGCACGCGGTTCATGTCGAAACGTGCGACCTCCGCCGCCCAACGGGGAGCTTGATTGGGCATCCCGTGCACGTCATGGCCACGCAGACGTCGGGCGTATTGTAGGGATACGAGGCCATGCCCGCCCGGCCCGATGGCGTAGCGGAACACGTTGTACTCGATCGTCCCGTCAGGAGAGGGTAGGGCGAACTCGACGACCGCCTCGTTCCGGCGCTCATAGAGGGTCGGATTAATTCCTGGGAAGCGCTCGCGCGTCTGGTGGCCGAGCGCAGCCGCGGCCTCCGATGCGCTCTGCCGGCTCTCCAGGAAAGCGCGGTAGCCGACGAGACGGGTCCAGCCGCCGATCGTTTCGTCGGGAGGGACGAACTCGATCAGGCCGCCCTGGGCACCGAACGCGTTGTACCTGGCGACGAGGGAGTCGCCCACGAAGGTGAGATTGCTCGTGCTCGGCGCGGCGCTGACCTGGGCCAGCGACAGAACGATGCCGAAGGCACTTGATACCGTCCTGAACATTGCGATCTCCCCGGCGGCTGGGTTTCACCATTTCGGAGACCAGCGCTGCGCACCTTGGTAAGCCGGCATTGTTTCGGGCCGATGATGTTTAAAACCGTGCGCTGTTTCATGGCGATAAATTTCGATTCACGAAAATTATTCGCGTAATCAGTGGCGGAATATGCACGAAATACATAAATATCCGCCCTGCCCCAAGCGGGTGCAGGCCTAGTGCTCGATATATGCGATGATAGTGGTGATCGATGCTGCGAACCGGATTGCGGAAAGGGGAAGACAACGCAACGCACGACGCAATCGTCGTGAAATCCGGCTTCACCATAAGGTCGTCCCAGCCCAGCCGATCGATGGCTGACGGGACGAGGGGATCGACAGATGGCCAAGCCAATCACCTTGACGAACCGCATCGTCGACGCGGTCGTAATAGCAGGCGTCGCTCTCGTCCTGATCGTGCACACGCAGTTGCTGGTGCTGCCGCCGCACTTCGTTTGAGCGCAGCCACCTCACGTTCGCTTCTACCCGTGACGCGACCGGCACCTCGCCGAACGCGGTGGCTCCTTCCCGCCGTCGTCCTGGTCTTCGCCCTGACGTGCGTCCTGTGGTTCGGCCTCAGCTTCGCCATCACCATGCAACCGATCGTCGATGCCGGGTTGCAGCCGGCTGCGACCGACCACGCGACCATCGAATCGCGGATCTCAGTGCGCTGTCGACGGCGCCGGGCCTCCTCGCGCAGGCGCTTCACCCTCTCGATCGATGCCGAAACGTGGAAGCTCTGCGGCAGCGGCGGCGAGTCCGGCTCGGAGTTCGGCATCGGACGGGGTCTCTACGGGATCGACGGTGACGTGTCAGGTCGGCTTGCCCAGGCTCGGGCGAGGCGGCCGTGACGCGGGCGGCGGCCGGGGCATTGTCGTTCTGCATGACGGCCGCGAGGGTCTCGATCGCCTCGCGCGTGTAGCCGCGGGCGAGCGCCTTGACCTCGTCGGGCAGTCGGGGGCGTCCGCCGGATTGGCCGGGGGTGAGCTTCGTGTCGGGAGGCGGGGTCGGCAAGGCTCGGTCCCGAACGGCGATGGGGAATGATCGTCGAGGCTATGTGTCCTCAGAACAGGGAGGGAAACAGGGTGGGGCGGTCCACGACTGCGTGCCCGGCCTCGATGCCCGCGCGCCCTCGGCAGGGGCTTGCTTTGAGGGCGTCTACGGCGGCTCGCTCGCGTCGGGTCATCGC
>NZ_BPRB01000242.1 GCF_022179685.1 Methylobacterium trifolii | reverse complement strand
CGCCCGCCTCAACTGGCTGCTGTCGCACGGCAAGGGCAAGACCTGGGGCGAGCCGGGCTCGAAGAAGTTCATCCAGATCGACATCGAGCCCAAGGAGATGGATTCGAACGTCGAGATCGTCGCGCCGCTCGTCGGCGATATCGGCTCCTGCGTTTCCGCCCTCCTCGACGGGATGGGCCCGGCCTGGCCGGCCCCGCCGTCCGACTGGATCGAGGCGATCAGGGCGCGCCGGGACGCCAACGTCGCCAAGATGGCCTCCAAGCTGATGAAGAACACGGCGCCGATGGACTTTCATTCCGCGCTCGGCGCCCTGCGCACCATCATCAAGGAGCGGCCGGACGCGATCCTCGTCAACGAGGGTGCCAACACCCTCGACCTCGCCCGCGGCATCATCGACATGTACCAGCCACGCAAGCGCCTGGACGTGGGCACCTGGGGCATCATGGGCATCGGCATGGGCTTTGCCGTGGCCGCCGCGGTCGAGACCGGCAAGCCGGTGCTCGCGGTCGAGGGCGACAGCGCCTTCGGCTTCTCCGGCATGGAGGTGGAGACGATCTGCCGCTACGATCTGCCGGTCTGCATCGTCGTCTTCAACAACAACGGCATCTATCGCGGCACCGACGTCAATCCGACCGGCGGCGCCGACGTGGCGCCCACGGTGTTCGTCAAGGATTCACGCTACGACAAGATGATGGAAGCCTTCGGCGGCGTCGGCGTCCACGTGACGACGCCCGACGAGTTGAGCCGTGCGGTCAACGAGGCGATGGATTCCGGCAGGCCGACGCTGGTCAACGCCGTGATCGACCCGGAAGCCGGCAGCGAGAGCGGCAACATCGGCAGCCTCAACCCGCAGAGCGCCCTCCGCAAGAAGTGAGCGGACCGCACCGGGCTCGCGCGAATGCGGGGAGGCGGATCACCGCCTCCCTCCCACCATGGCCCTGCGATCGTCCGAGGTGCCGATGAGCGGTGGCGTGATCGACCCGCAGTTGCTCGGCCGCCTCTCCTTCGCGCATCGCCTTCCGACGCAGGAGCCCCTGCCGCCCGGCCGGCACGCGCTCGGCCTCTTCCCTGAGCGGGACGCCGTTCTCGTCGTGCCGCCGGGCCTCGACGGGCGAAAGCCCGTGCCGCTGGTGGTGCTGTTCCACGGCGGCGGCGGCAGCGCGGACAAGATCCTGCCGATGTTGGAGCGGCACGCGGAAGGGCGCGGTTTCCTGCTGCTGGCCCCCCAATCCCTGTTCCCGACCTGGGACATCGTGATTGCCGGCAACGGGCCGGACCGGGAGCGGCTCGACGCGGCTTTGGCCGCGATCGCCGGGCGGTTCATGCTCGACCCGGCCCGCCTCGCCTTCGCCGGCCACTCGGACGGGGGCAGCTACACCCTCTCCCTCGGGCTCACCAACGGGCACCTCGTCACCCACCTGATCGTGTCCTCGGCGGGCTTCATGTCCGTGCAGGTCCAGGCCGGCGCGCCGCGCATCTTCCTCGCCCACGGCACCCGCGACGAGCAGATCCCGATCGAGCGCAGCGGGCGCATCCACGCCGCGCTCCTGCGGGAGGCCGGATACGACGTGACCTATGTCGAGTACGACGGCCCCCACGCCTACCAGCCGGCGGTGGTGGACCGGGCAGTCGATTTCCTTTTTCTGGACGAGCCGGCCGCCCTCTGACCGGCGGACCTCGGGCCCGCCGATCGGGAATCACGCCGGCGTGGCGACCGCGAGGGTCGTTCCGTCCGCATCGGCGCGCCCGGATGGGGCGGCGGCCCGTTCGGCCGCGTCCGCCAGCAGCGCGCCGATCAGGTCGCTCTGCGAGACGATGCCCACCAGCCGCTCGTCCGCTCCGACCACGGGGAGGTGGTGGAGGCCGTAATCCGACATCCGCACCACCACGTCGGCGATGGGGGTGTCGGGACGGACCGTCTGCAGCGCCGTCGTCATGATGTCCTCGACGCTGCCGTGGGGCGCGTGGCCTCGGCTGAGCGTCAGGCGAAGCCTTCGGCCGAGCCCGAGGCGGGGCCCGCGCCGGTCCCAGGCGGCCTTGTCCAGAAGGTCGGTCTGCGTGACGATGCCGAGCACCCGCGCGCCCTCGTCCGTCACCGGCAGCACCTTGACGTGGTGCCGGCGCAGCAGCTCCAGGGCCTGCCGCAGGGGCGTGTGGGGGCCGACCGCGACTACGTCGCGCGACATGATCTCGGCGCAGGTCGCCTGCCCGGAACGGCGGCGGAAGGCGTGGACCTGCGCCTGCCGCAGGATGGCTTCGAGGTCGCCGCGCCCGACGTCGAGGACCTGGTCGAAATCCTTCAGTGCCGCGTCGAGATCGGAGGCGGTCGGGCCTGCGCGGGTGGAGGGCACAGGGTCCCCGGTGCCGTGGGCGTTCGCGATGGCCTGCCGGTGCGGATAGGTCCGGCCGCTGAGGTTGTTGAACAGGAGCGCGACGACAAGCAGCAGCAGGGAGTTCGCCGCCACCGGCCACAGGACGAAGCCGTAGCCGAGGTCCCGGATCGCCGGTCCGCCGAGCACAGCCGTCAGGGCGACCGCGCCGCTCGGCGGGTGGAGGCAGCGCAGCGCCATCATCAGCGCGATCGCGCAGCCGATGGCCAGCGCCGCGGCCCAGAGCGGGTCCGGCACGGCCGCGGCCACGCTGACACCGACCAGGGCCGCCACGAGGTTGCCGCCCAGGATCGACCAGGGTTGGGCGAGCGGGCTGGCGGGGACCACGAACAGCAGCACGGCCGAGGCGCCCATCGGCGCGATCATGGCCGGCAGCGCCGCCTCGGCCCCGAGTGCGGCCCGGCTGATCAGCCCCGTCGCCAGGATTCCGATCAGGGCGCCTGCGGCCGAGCGGACGCGTTCCCGCAGGCTCAAGGGCGTCGGTTCCGGAACGAGACGGCGCAGATGCAGGCGCATCGTCGATACGGACCTCGAACCGGGGACGTGGGCAGGACGCGCGGAGGCGGCCTGTCCTGTCAAGACAAGGACACCGCCTCGCGATCCGTGCGGATCGGAGGCGGTGTCCGGTCTCAGGCCTTGGCCGCCGTGCGGGACGGGATCAGACCGCCGCCTCCTGGTGAAGCTCCTCGATCTGCTGCTCGGTGTAGCCGAGGTCGCGCAGGACTTCGTCCGTGTGCTCGCCCAGCAGCGGCGAGGACCTGATGTCGACCTGCATGTCCGAGAACTTGATCGGGCTTCCGACGGTGAGATACGAGCCGAGCTTCGGGTGCTGGACCTCGACCACGGTGCCGCTGGCGCGGAGCGACGGATCGACGGAGATCTCCTTCATGGAGAGGACCGGGGAGCAGGGGATGTCGAACTTGCGCAGGATGTCGACCGCCTCGAACTTGGTCTTGTCGGCGAGCCAGGTCTCGATCACCGCGAAGATGTCGAAGATCTTGTCCTGGCGGGCACGGGCGGTGTTGTAGGCCGGATCGTCGATCCACTCCTCGCGGCCGAGCACCTTGCAGATCGGGGCCCAGGCGTGGCCCTGGATCGTGAAGTAGATGTAGGCGTTCGGATCGGTCTCCCAGCCCTTGCACTTCAGCACCCAGCCCGGCTGGCCGCCGCCGCCCGCATTGCCGCCGCGGGGCACCACGTCGGTGAACTGGCCGTGCGGGTATTGCGGGTATTCTTCGAGGTAGCCGAGGGCATCGAGGCGCTGCTGGTCGCGCAGCTTGACGCGGCAGAGGTTGAGCACCGAATCCTGCATCGAGACGGCGACCTTCTGGCCCTTGCCGGTCTTGTTGCGCTGGTGCAGCGCCGTCAGGATGCCGATGGCCAGGTGCATGCCGGTGTTGGAATCACCCAGCGCTGCCGCGCTCACGGTCGGCGGCCCGTCCCAGAAGCCGGTGGTCGAGGCGGCGCCGCCCGCGCACTGGGCCACGTTCTCGTAGACCTTCAGGTCCTCGTAATGGTGGCCGTCGCTGAAGCCCTTCACCGAGGCCACGATCATGCCGGGGTTCAATTCGTTGATGCGGGGCCAGGAGAAGCCCATCCGGTCGAGGGCGCCGGGGCCGAAATTCTCGACCAGCACGTCGGATTCCTGGATCAGCTTCTCCAGCACCCGCTTGCCCTCGGGTTTCTTGGTGTCCAGCGTCAGGGAGCGCTTGTTGCTGTTGAGCATGGTGAAGTAGAGGGCGTCCGCGTCCTCGACGTGGCGAAGCTGGGTCCGGGTCACGTCGCCCGCACCCGGCCGCTCGACCTTGATCACGTCGGCGCCGAACCAGGCCAGGAGCTGCGTGCAGGCGGGACCGGCCTGGACGTGGGTGAAGTCGATGATCTTGATGCCTTCCAGCGGCTTGCTCATCTTGGACGTTCCTCTTTCGTTGTTGATTGGTTGACCGGCGATGACTGGAACGATGCTCGATCGTCCTCCGGAAACACTAGCTTCGCTCCGGCGGCGCGGCCCCGGCTTCGAGGTCCGACAGCCGTTGGCGCATCCGGCGTTCCTCGGCCCAGCGCGCGGTCTCGTCGCGGATCACCGCGGCGATGCCGGTCACCGCGCCGTCGCCGCCGTGGAGGAGCCCCACGGTGAAGGCGATCGACAGCGAACGGCCGTCCTTGTGCAGGGCGGGCACCCGCAGCACCTCGCTGCCGTAGCGGGTCACGCCCGTGCGCATCGTCTTGTGGTAGCCGTCCCAATGCCGCCGGCGATGGCGATCCGGCGTGATGAGATCGAGCTGCTGCCCGAGCGCCTCGGCCTGCGAGAAGCCGAAGATCCGCTCCGCGGCCGCGTTCCAGACGGTGATCGCGCCCTCCGCATCCGAGACCACGACGGCATCGCCCACAGCCGCGACGAGATCCGCAAAGTCGATTCCCTGAGACATCGGCGCGTCAATCGATCCGTCGAATGAGTGTCCTGATGGCATCGTGGTCGTCGCTGTTTAAACTTTATATTAGATCTATAGTAATACTGAAGGATTCAAATCACTATATTCGTTAAAATATAGAGACATAAATTTTTAAATATTGCAAACAATTGTAATGCCAAAACTATTACTTCGCACGGTTCGCTTGCAGCAGGATGTAGGCATAACGTCTGTGGAATGTGGTATGCCAAAAACATGTGATGGTCAAGGAGTCCTGGCTCGTCTCGATCCGGTGGTTCGCGTTGAGGGCCGTGCGCGGAGGCGGATCTCCGGACGGAGTGATGCGCACCGTCCGAGAGGTTCGTGGTCTGTCACACGACGCCCGTGGCGCGGTGACGGCCGGGGCAGGGCCCCCTGTCGTCGAGCGTCGTGCGAGGTGCACGTATGCCGGGACGTTCGGGCGGTCTGAAATTTATGAAGCGTTCGAACTCTTGAGCTAGCCCGATCCCTGGCGGCGGATTGCGCCGGGACCTGCGGGGGATGACCATGCTTTTGGGGCTATGGCTCGATCAGCCGATGTGGCTGATGATGGTCCTCATCGCGCTGCTCTTTCTGGCCATATCGCTTTTCATGGTTGCGATCAGCATGGTGCCGTTCACACGCCCGACGTTCCTGCGTGTCGTGGACGGTGTGGTGCCGGCCTTCTTCAGCTCGATCAGCATCATCCTCGCGCTGCTCACGGGATTCGTCGCCAACGATGCCTGGGAGCGCCAGAAGCAGGGGTCGCGCGTGGTCGAGAAGGAGCGTGCGAATCTGATCTCCGCCTTCGATCTCAGTATCGAGACGACCTCCAACATGGCCAACATTCGTCAGGCTCTCCTGGCCTATACCGACCTGGTCATCGCCGACGAGTGGCCGAAGATGGCCGATGGCGGCAAGAGTTCCGAGGCGGCCGGCGCGGCCTTGAGTGCGCTCATGCGGATCATCGCCGATCCCGTGCTGACCAGCGAAGCCGGGGCCGTCGCGCACACGGCGCTGATGAACGTTGCCATGACTCTGCGCGAGGCGCGGGGCGAACGTCTCGCCTTGAGCACCGCGAAAGAGGATGATTCGAAGTGGCTGACCCTGATCTTCCTCGCCGCCCTGACGCTCGTCTCGATCGGCATCGTCCATCCGGAGAGGCCGCGCGCCCAGATCCTGACGCTCTTCATCTTCTCGTCGGCGATGATCGTCACCTTGAGCGTCATCGCGCTCCATGAGCGACCGTTCGACGGTCCCCTGGCTATCGGACCGTCGGCGATCGAGCGGGCCAAGGCCGTGATGCTCTCGCGCCAAGCCCAGCAGACCGGAGCAACCGCCCAACCGATCGCCGAGCGATAGCCGGCCCACGATGCGCGGCGAAACGGACGGGCGGCAGATCGAAGACGATCGTCCGTTTCGCGGACTACGCGAGAATCGAGAGCTTGCCGAAGTCTGCTGGTCCGTCGAACAATAACAGAGGCGGCGTGCGTAGACACAAAATGGCCGACCGGCCAGCGCGGTCGATCTCGTCGGCCCGATGGAACGGATCGGCCGCGTGCGCTTTTGCATCCGCGAAGGACCGTCCGGAGAGCTTGCGTGGCGAACGACGTTTCCATGCCCGGTCGTCGCTCCGTCGTCATGGCCTTCGCCGCGCTTGCAGCCTCGCTTCCGAAAGTCCACGCGGCTGGGGGCCTTGCACGCCTCGCGCTATGGCCGGGTCGACCGCCGGGCGGCGGCGGACCGGAGGGCGCCCTGGTTCAAGACGACAGCGGCGCGGTATCGAACGTCTCCTCTCCCACGCTCGAAGTCTTCCTTCCGCAAAAGCCGAGCGGCGCGGCGGTTCTGGTCGCCGGCGGCGGGGGCTACAAGCGCATCGGTCTCATCAAGGAGGCGTATCCGGCCGCCTACTGGCTCGCGGCGCAGGGCATCACGGCCTTCGTCCTGACCTACCGGCTCCCGAGCGAGAACTGGAACGACGGCCCCGTCGTGTCGTTGCAGGACGGTCAGCGCGCCCTGCGCGTGATGCGTGCCAACGCCGACCGGTTCGGCATCGATCCCGCCCGCATCGGCGTCATGGGGTTCTCGGCCGGCGGCCATCTCTGCGGCATGACCGCGACCCGTTCGGCCTTCCGCTCCTACGCAGCCATCGACGCCGTGGACGAACTCTCCGCGCGTCCGGATTTCGCGGCGCTGATCTATCCGGTCGTCACCGTACAACCCCCCTTCGACACGACGAACACCCGCCGTTCCCTCGTCGGTGAGACGCCGACGCGAGAGGCGAGTGCGGCCTGGTCGCTCCAAACCCATGTCGGGGCGGATTGCCCGTCGATCTTTCTGGTGCAGGCCGACGACGATCCGATCGTCAGCCCCCAGCAAAGCCGCATCCTCGACGAGGCGTGCCGAGGTGCCAGGGTCATGGTGGAATATCATCGCTTTGCGGTCGGCGGGCACGGCTTCGGAATCGGCAACGCGGAAGCCTCGGTTGCCCTGTGGCCCCGCCTGTGCCGCCTATGGCTCACGAGCCTGTCGGTGATGCGCTGACCTGCGGCGATACCGTCTTGCCGGACGCCCCACCGTACCCTGCCCGGCAGGGTGTCGCCGACTCGACCGATCCGTCCCACGATCCCGTGACGGAGCCTCTGAACGCGGCCGGACCGGTGCCACCCGCCGACACGTCGCGCCGGCGCGACGCGCGCATCGACGTGCTCCGCGGCATCGCGCTGCTGATGATCTTCATCGATCATATCCCCGGCAACGCGCCGGCCCTCTTCACCCTGCACAATTTCGGGTTCTCCGACGCCGCCGAGATCTTCGTGCTGCTAGCCGGATACTCGGCCATGGCGGCCTATGGCGGCCTGTTCCAGCGTGCCGGCGCCGGACCGACCCTCGCGCGCATCGCGTGGCGCTGCCTGCGGATCTATCTCTACCAAGCGGGTCTCCTCCTGGCGACGCTGCTCATCGTGCGCGCCTGGATGGACTACACCCACCTCGTGCCGCGCTTCGGCGTGCGGCCGCTCCTCGACATGGGCCTGTTGCCCGGCCTCCTGCGCGGCCTCATGCTGAACGCCCTGCCGAACTACCTGGACATCCTGCCGCTCTACATCCTGCTGCTCGCCCTCTTCCCCCTCGTCTATCTCGGACTGCGACGGAGCGTCTGGGGCGTTCTCGCGCTGTCGGGCACGATCTGGCTCGCCGCGAACGTCGATCACACCATCAACCTTCCCAATGCGGCCGCGGTCGACGACGGCTGGTACTTCAACCCGTTCGCGTGGCAGTTCCTGTTCGTGATCGGGGCCGCCCTCAGTCTCGCGGTTCGCGCCCGCGGCGGCCTGCTCCCCCGGCATCCGATCCTCACGGCCGCGGCCTGGATCTACCTGGTCTGTGCCCTGCTGCAGGCCGCTCCCTGGGGGGAGTGGGGCCTCTGGGACTTGAGGCCCCTCGCGATGGCCGCCCCCGACAAGAGCCGCGTCGCGCCCCTGCGCCTCCTGCACATCCTCGCCCTGACGAGCTTGGTCTTCGCCTCGCCGGCTCTGCTACGGCTCTCCGGTCGCCGATGGCTGCACCCGTTCGACGCCTGCGGCCGGCACTCCCTGGAGATCTTCGCGGCCGGCTGCATGGCGGCCCTCACCGGCCGGATTCTCTACCGCACCCTCGGACCCGCCTGGCCACTCCAGGTGGCGGTCAATCTCGGCGGTCTCGCGCTGATGCTGGGACTCGGCCTCGCCCTCGACGCTCGAGAGCGCCGCCGCGGCCGCAGGTTGCGATAGGTGCCGGCGAGGCCTCCGAACCTCATGGGTCTGGATGTCGTCGCCCCTGCGCCAGGTGGACACCGAGGCAGTGGCCGCGGGTCGTCTAACATCAGCAATAATCGGCCAACCCGTTGATACACAACGGTTCCGCATCAAGTGCAAATTCCGTGAAGGGTGGCGCGCCCGAAAGGATTCGAACCTCTGACCCCCAGATTCGTAGTCTGGTGCTCTATCCAGCTGAGCTACGGGCGCCTGCGGACCCGACGGCTTGGAAGCCCGTCCGGTCGCGACGGGTGTCTAGAGGCTCTCCCCGATCTTGGCAAGCCCCGCTTCGCTGATGCCAGGGCTGGACGCTCGATTCGACGTCGACTTTTGCATGCACGGCTGTCGGCTCCAGGAAGGGCCAGAGGGTCGGCCTCTCGCATGGACTATTTCCGAGACCGGCTTCCGCCTGAGACGCGTCGCGGTCATGTCGGGAAATCGAAGATCCGCCGGTGTCCTGGCAAAAGACCCAACGCACAACCTGCCTATCGTCCACGTCGTCGGCGTCGGCTTCCAGACCGCTGTCCGGAAATCCGAGCTTCGCCTTGCCCTGTGGTACGGTCCCCCGCGGCGTCGTCGCGCCCGGAGGGAGGGTTCGCGGTGACCGGGAGGCTCGTGAGGCGCATGAAAGCCGTCCCGAGCAACGAGACCGTCGCGCTTCGGCGGCTGTGCCGATCTGAATGCTACCGCAGGGTCGAGGTCTCGCCGGGCCGCAAAGGCCGATCCTCCCCGTCCGCGCCGCCGAGGGAGACGTGAGAATTCAGTCGATCCAAGTGTTGGAAGACGTGCTCGAAGGCGCTGGTGACGGCCTGCTCGAAGGAGTCGTCGGTCTTGCCCATGGCGGTCTTCAGCCCGCTGATGAGAGCATGATGCTTCTCGGTGTCGTTCGACATGGCGTTCCTCCCGACCGGACAGGGGACCGGTGCATCGAGCCAAGCTTCCAGACCGGACGGCGGTTCCGCACCTGACGATACCGGAGCGTGATGGCTCCGGCCCGAGGGGGGTCGCCGGGTCGCCTTCCTCACTCCGGCGAAGCCGCAGCCGGGCCACCTCGTCCCATGCACCGCGGGCGCGCGCAGAGCATCTGCGGACGGGCCGACCGGCCCCCAAGCCGCACGCGCCTGCCGGGACCTCGCACCCATCCCAGCCGACCTGCGCGGCCGCCCAGTCCGATGCGTCCGTCATCGCCTGTGCACCGGCCGTCTGCACGCGAGTTCCGTCACGCGGCCAAGGCGTCCGGGACACCTTGGCACGTGCGGCGTCGACGCATCTGCTCCGGGAGCCTTTGCCGGAGGCGGGTGGGAAACATTTCGGACACGTGCGCCTGACAAGGGATTGTCGAGCCCTCCAGTCCGGGCGGCTCGCAGGGCACTGGGGTCGGCGGCGCGGATCGCGCGCCGTGATGGACGGAGTCCGATTCATGAAACGGGGACCGATGTCCCGCAAACGCGGCCGGCTCGTGCTGCTCGGGCTCGTTCTGGTGGGCTGGGCCGGCTACGTCGCGTGGGCGAAGGAGCACGCGGCTGCCCCCGTCGCCGCGTCGGCGGCCGCACCGGCGCCGGTCCCGGTGGTGCTGGCGGCCGTCGAGAAGGGCCCGTTCGACGAGGTGCTCGGCAGCCTCGGCACGGTCCAGGCCTTCAACACCGTGCAGGTCCGGACGCGGGTCGACGGCGAGATCCAGGCGGTCGCCTTCAAGGAGGGGCAGACGGTCGCCAAGGGTGACGTCCTCGTGCAGGTCGATCCGCGGCCCTACCAGGCGAGCTTCGACCAGGCGAGGGCGAAGAAGACCCAGGACGAATCGACCCTCAAGAACGCCAGGGCCGATCTCGAGCGCTACACCAAGCTCGGCGACTACGCCTCGCGCCAGCAGACGGACACCCAATCCGCGACCGTCAACTCCCTGACCGCGCAGGTCGCCTCGGACCAGGCTGCGATCGACAACGCGCAGACGCAACTGGGCTACGCCACGATCCGCGCGCCCTTCGACGGGGTGGCGGGCTTCCGGCAGGTGGACGTCGGCAACATCGTCAACGCCTCCGCCCAGACCGCGATCGTCACGATCACCCAGGTCGAGCCGATCTTCGTGGTTCTGACGGCGCCCGAAGATCAGCTGCGCGAGATCACCGCGGCGCTGGCGAAGGGCACGGTCCCCGTCGAGGCCTGGAGCACCGACGGGCAGGCCAAGCTCTCGGAAGGGCGCCTCGCGCTGATCAACAACCAAGTCGACACCGCCACCGGCACGATCCGCCTCAAGGCCGTGTTCGCGAACACGGACCATGCGCTCTGGCCCGGGCTGTCGGTGTCGACCCGTATGCGCGTCGGCATCGTCGCGGACGCGCTGACGGTGCCGGACGACGCGGTCCAGCACGGCCCCGAGGGCCTCTACGCCTTCGTCGTGGATGCGGCCGACACGGCGCATCCGCGACCGGTAAAGGTCGGCCGCTCGGGCCTCGGGCGGACGCGGGTGCTGAGCGGGCTCACGCCCGGCGAGCAGGTGATCGTCGCCGGACAGGCACGGGTGCTGCCCGGCGCGCGGGTGGTGGACAAGGCGCCGGAGGCGGCCAAGCGGATCGGGATGACGCAGCCGTCCGACGCCGCCGCCGGGGTCCATTGAGATGAAGGCCGGCATCTCGGGCTATTTCATCCGCTACCCGGTCGCGACCACGCTGATCATGGTCGGCATCCTGTTCCTGGGGGCCGTCGCCTATCCGCTGCTGGGCGTCGCGCCGCTGCCGCAGGTGGACTTCCCGACGATCCAGGTGACGGCCCAGCTGCCCGGCGCCAGCCCGGAAACGATGGCCTCGTCCGTGGCCCAGCCCCTGGAGCGCCAGTTCTCACAGATCCCCGGCGTCGCGCAGATGACCTCGACGAGTTCCCTGGGGATCTCGGCGGTGACGGTGCAGTTCGACCTCAACCGCAACATCGACGGCGCGGCCAACGACATTCAGGCCGCCATCAACGCCGCCGGCGGCCAGCTTCCGAAGAACCTGCCGAGCCCGCCGACCTACCGCAAGGTCAACCCGGCCGACTCGCCGATCCTGCTGCTCTCGGCGGTCTCCGACACCCTGCCGGTCACCGAGGTGGACGACGCGGTCGACATCCAGCTCGCCCAGCGCATCAGCCAGATCTCCGGCGTCGCGCAGGTGACGATCGGCGGCCAGCAGAAGCCGGCGGTGCGCATCCAGGTCGACCCGGCCAAGCTCGTCGCCAAGAACCTGTCCCTGGAGGACGTGCGCACCCAGCTCTCGCTGACGACGGTCAACAACCCGAAGGGCAGCTTCGACGGGGCGACCCGCAGCTACACCATCTACGCCAACGACCAGCTCACCGCGGCCAAGGACTGGAACGAGGTCATCGTCGCCTACAGCAACGGCGCGCCCTTGCGGGTGCGCGACATCGGCACGGCGGTGGCGGGCGCCGAGGACACCAAGCAGGCCGGCTGGGCCAACGGCAAACGCGGGGTCTTCCTCGTCGTGTTCAAGCAGCCCGGCGCCAACGTCATCGACACCGTCGACCGGATCAAGGCGCAATTGCCGAAGCTCACCGCTGCGCTTCCGGCGGGCATCAAGGTCGAGATCCTGAGCGACCGCACGCAGACGATCCGCGCCTCGGTCGAGGACGTGCAGTTCACGCTTCTGCTCACCATCGCCCTGGTGGTGGCGGTGATCTTCGTGTTCCTGCGCAGCGTCTGGGCGACGATCATCCCGAGCGTCACCGTCCCGCTGGCGCTGCTCGGCGCCTGCGCCCTGATGTGGCTCGCCGGCTATACCCTGGACAACCTGTCGCTGATGGCCCTGACGATCGCGGTCGGCTTCGTCGTGGACGACGCCATCGTCGTGCTGGAGAACATCAGCCGCTACGTCGAGGAAGGCATGAGCCCCCACGACGCGTCGCTCAAGGGGGCGGGCGAGGTCAGCTTCACCATCGTCTCGATCAGCATTTCGCTCATCGCCGTGCTGATCCCGCTGCTCCTGATGGGCGGCATCATCGGGCGGCTGTTCCGTGAATTCGCCGTCGTCCTGTCGATGACGATCGCGGTCTCGGCCTTCGTCTCCCTCTCCCTGACCCCGATGATGGCCTCGCGCTTCCTCAAGCCTCACGATGCCGAGCGCCACGGCCGGCTCTACCGCTTCAGCGAGCGCTGCTTCGAGGCGCTGCTTTCGGCCTACGCGCACGCCCTCGACGTGGCGCTCCGCTTCCGCTTCGTCACGCTGCTGACCTTCTTCGCGACGCTGGCGCTGACGGTCTACCTGTTCGTCGTCATCCCCAAAGGCTTCTTCCCGCAGCAGGATACCGGCCTGATCGTCGGCATCACGGAGGCCGGCCAGGACATCTCGTTCCGGGCGATGACGCGCGCGCAGGCTGAGGCGGGGGCGATCATCCAGGCGGACCCGGCGGTCGCCACCGTGGCCATGGTGGTGGGCGGCAACGGACAGGCCCTGAATTCCGGACGGATGTTCATCACCCTCAAGCTGCGCGACGAGCGCGACGTGAACGCCTTCCAGATCATCGGCCGGCTGCGGCCGAAGCTGAACGGCCTGATCGGGATGAAGGTCTTCCTTCAGGCGCAGCAGGACGTGCGCACGGGCGGGCGCACCAACCGCACCCAGTTCGAATATACCCTCCAGGACCCGGACCTCTCGGAGCTCAACGCCTGGGCGCCGCGCATCCTCGACCGGATGAAGACGCTCCCCGAATTGCGCGACGTCGCCACCGACCAGCAGACCAGCGGCACGACGCTGACCCTGAGCATCAACCGCGACGCCGCCTCGCGCTTCGGCATCACGCCGCAGCTCATCGACGACACGCTCTACGATGCCCTGGGACAGCGCCAGATCGCCCAGTACTTCACCCAGCTCAACAGCTACCACGTGATCCTGGAGGTACTCCCCGCGCTCCAGGGCTCGCCGGACAGCCTGCAGAACATCTACGTCAAGGCCCCCAACGGCGGCGGGCAGGTGCCGCTCGCCGCCTTCGCGACCTGGACCACCGCCCCCGTGCGGCCCCTCGCGATCAACCACCAGGGCCAGTTCCCGGCGGTGACGATCAGCTTCAACCTCGCGCCGGACGTAGCGCTCGGACAGGCGACCGCGGCGATCGAGCGGGCCAACCGCGACCTGCAGGTGCCGGCCACGCTCTCGACCGGGTTCCAGGGCACGGCGCAGGCGTTCCAGCAATCGCTGAGCACCGTGCCGCTGCTGATCCTGGCCGCCTTGTTCGTGGTCTACCTGATCCTCGGCGTGCTCTACGAGAGCTTCGTCCACCCGATCACCATCCTCTCGACACTGCCCTCGGCCGGCGTCGGTGCGCTCGCGGTGCTCTTATGGTTCGGCTACGACTTCAGCCTGATCGCCCTGATCGGGATCATCCTGCTGATCGGCATCGTGAAGAAGAACGGCATCATGCTGGTCGACTTCGCGATCGTGGCCGAGCGCGAGGACAACCTGCCGCCGGAAGAGGCGATCCGGCGCGCGGCCCTGCTGCGGTTCCGCCCGATCCTCATGACGACCATGGCGGCCCTGCTCGGCGGCGTCCCGCTGATGATCGCCAGCGGCACGGGCTCGGAGATCCGCCAGCCTCTCGGCTACGCCATGGTCGGCGGCCTCGCGGTCAGCCAGATCCTGACGCTGTTCACGACCCCGGTGATCTACATCTACCTCGACCGGCTGGCCCACCGCTTCTCGGCCAAGGCTCCCGCCGCGACCGAGACGACGGAGGCCGAGGCGACACCGCGGCCACCCATGTTGCGGGCCGCCGAGTAGCGCGATTCCGGGCTCGCCGTTACCGATCCGAAAGCGATCGGGATCGGCGCCTGACCACCGGCAGGGCGGTGCGACCGACATCGACCATACGTTTCATCGGGTCACGCTACCGAAATGTCGAAGCTCGGTAGCCAGGCAAGAACATCGGATCGTCATGCCGTAGACAAGGTTGCCGTCGATCCATACTGCTGCGTATCTCACCGTACATCGATTATTCTATAAATTTTTCTGCTAGCTGAATTGCCTCTGACGCTGTCTGAAGACTTGATTGATTCGGAGCACCTTCGTACGACTTGTGCGCCGGTCAATTTCCATGGCGGCAGGATCACTGAGGTGGGGCCATGTCAACCGACGATGACTGGAAAGCCCTCGTCGCGGCCGATATTCGCAAGGCGTTGCCGAGTGCGACTGCGGAACAGGTGCTCGTTTCCCGCGGGACGGCGTACGGGAACAGCGTGAAGATCAATACGCCATGGTTTCCGACATGGCTGAAGAAGAACGACCCTCATCGAAGACGGTCGCTTACGGCGAGTGTGGCGGACTTTCAGCAGCGGCGGCAGGAATTTCACGACATCATAGCCGACCTCCTGTCGCAGATCGCCCTCTACGACATCGGCAATGCCCTGTTTCACGAACTGGATGCCACACCGAACATCGTGACGATCTGGCCCTACGGGTTGTATCACGACGACGCGAACGCGACGGCCGGCGTCACGCACAAGGACCGGCCGGCCGCGACCCGGCCTGGCTTCCCGATCGATCCCGGCATGCGTTCGTCCATTCTGGGCACCGGTGCGGGTGCCGACGCCATGGTGCATATCAGTCCCAACCAGTGGGATCGGTCCGGTCCTTCAGGGCCCGGTTCGAGGCCGGACGAGATCCTCTTCCACGAACTCGTGCACGCCTCGCGGCAGATGCGCGGTCGCGCCTACGGCATGCCCGTCAACGCGGGCTACGATAACGAGGAAGAATACATCTCCGTCGTGCTCAGCAATATTTATCTCTCACACAAGCGGCAGACGGTCTTCCGGGCCAACCATCACGGCTTCCATCCGCTGCCGCAGCCCGAGAGGTTTCTCGACAACGTGCAGAAGGTGAACCTGCCGCCTGAGGAACTGATCGAGCGGCTCCGGCACACGACACTGCCCTTCTACTATGCAATCATGCGCATTCCGGACGAGACCGCCTGGTTCAACCCGGTCCGAGACTACGAACGGGCGCGGTTCCAAGCCCTGTCCTGGGACCCGAACGCGGCGTGAAGCCTGCGCGCCGGCACTCCGGCAAGCGCCCCCGAGCCCGATCCGGAATTCCATGCGCTGAGGGACTACTTCGGCGCGAGCGCGCAGGCGGGTTCGGAGGCTCGACCCGGGACGCCGACTGGAGGTAGGCCACCATCCCGCCGCCTGATACACCGAACCCGGCGATGAACCACTCTCGCTTGGCGGATCAACCAAACCGGTATCGTTGTCCGGCGTCGCTCGGAAGCTTTCGCAGGGGCAGACCGCTTCGCTCGCGAGACTGGCGGTCGGCATCTGCACGCACTGGACCGTCTTCTTACCACATCTCGTGGCATCCGGCCTTATCCACGAAGTAGTAGCCTGCGGCGACGGGATCGGCGAGGTGGACCGGGTAGGAGGTCGCGATGCTATGCACGAGATGGCTGGCCGTCTCGGAATACGGCACGTCGACCGCCAAAGTCTTCACGTCGATCCGCTCGGTTCCGTGGAGGTCTCTCACAGAGAGTGCATATGTTTCCCACCTCCTACTACTCCGGGTTGCATAGCCTGCGACTGCGTATTTCAACCGCAGAGCGAATCTGTCCGTTATAATGCAACTTGAAGATGGTTTGCGGGGCCTGAACTCATGGCTTCGAGTTTTATGGGCATGGTGTAGGCAGCCACCCCAGACGAGCGCGCCGTCAGTCGGTCGGTCTCTCGAAGTAAGCTGCCTTCAAGCGCTCTATTAGGTCGAATATAAGATTATCTTCCATCTCACTCAGATATTTAGTGAGACGAAACGCAATTTTTCGAACTATAAAGTCCTAGTCATAGTCACTAAAATTTTGACATATCGATCGATATCAGGCCGTTGTTCGAGTTTATATTAATAAGCAAAAACAGAAAACTCAGTAATAAGCGCAATGAAGTCTATATGTCTGAGGGGGCCGGAGGGCTACCTCGTAAATCGCCGCCGCCGCCAAGGGCAGGCTGCCCGCGCAAGAAGCCCCGGCCAAGCTGCCACATATGTGAACCGACAGGGACACCCTGGACCGGGCGATTTACAACTGGTAGCACAACCTGCGATAGAAATTTACGATTCGTCAGCGCCGGCTCGGAGGGCCGGCCCCGAGGATACGGCTCGGCGCTGACGAGGCGCTTGTGAAGATTTGCCACCGAGGCTGAGGTTTCACACGATGTCGAAGGCTATTCTGTATCGTAACGACGATCAGAACGATCGAAAGAAATCCGCCCTCGTCTATCGAAACGTCGAGGCGGCTCTGTCGCGGATGGCGCGGGCCGAGGGACGTGAACTGCGGCCCAACTTCTCGCTCGACGGGGTTTGCCGGCCGCGCAAGGGCACGGCCTATGCGAGTGCTCACAGCGTCGTTTCGATCGGCCTCACGGCGCACGAGCGCCTCGCCAACATCGTCAAGACAAGCCTGATCTATCTCGATCCCCATCCCTCCCGTGCCACGCAGGACCGCGACATCACGCGGCTGATCACCTGCGCCGGGACCGGGCGGACGACGTCGCGCGTGAGCCTGCTCGGCCAGCGGGCACGGCAGGTCTCGACCTTCCTGCCGAAAGCCGAAGCCCGGCTCTACGATCTACCGCCGGTCGATCTGTCCGGCGAGCCCTCTCGCCCAGGCGACACGCCGCGTCTGACGATCGTCAACCATCTCGACGACGACCGGCTCGCGCGAACGATCACTGCGCGGTTTCTCGATACCGGTACGTTCTTCATCGAATGCGTCGGACTCGACGGTGAGCCGCACAATTGCGTGCGCTATCTCCGCGACGACGAAGTCAGCGACTTCACGTCGAGCATCCACATCCATATCGGCGGGCAGGCCGACGATAGCGAGCGCCTCCGGATCTGGGACAGCTGGCAGAGCCGCATTCCAGTTCTGTGCTTCGATTATGCGCCAGGGGACCCGCAGGGCGGCTGGCCTGCCGACCTGCGGGACCGCCACAACGTCCTGTCCTGCAACTCTTACGGTGAGGCCTGCGAGTTTCTGTCGTTGCTTCTCGATACACCCAACCTGTATCGCCAGCTTGCCGACAACGGGCGCGCGTCGGCGGCACCCGCCGCGCGATCCTGGGACAGTCTCGCGAGAGATCTCGTCGCATGACGCTGCGGATCGGCTGGCTCACCCCGTTCAACAATCGAACCGGCGTCGGCACCTTCAGCAAGGCCGTGACCGATGCGATGCCCGAGGCCTATGACGGCCGGCACATCGACCTGACGATCATCACAGCGCTGGTCGACGGCCTGTATCCCAGTCGCCACCGCGTCATCGACATCGCATCGGCCCGGACGAACAGCCGGTTCTATGACCTTTTCGACATCCTGGTGTTCAACATCGGCAACAACGAGGAGCATCATCAGCAGATCTTCGAGGTCATGCGCAACTACCCGGGCGTGGTGATATGCCACGACTATGTCTACCAGCATTTCCTGGCTCGAATGGTCGATGCCCGTGACAGCGGATTTGCCGACTACGTGGCGCTGTTCGCACGCTACGGCACGCCGGACGCGTTACGGCGGATTCGCCAGTCGAACATCACGCAGGCGGGCGGATTGCGCTACGGGGTCTGGGACTCGGACTTCAGTGCCTCCGAGCCGTTGGGCGCCCCGCTGATCCAGCTCGGCTCGGCTCTCGTCGTACACTCGGCCTATGCCGAGGCCTACGTCGCACCCCGGTTCGAGGGGCCGGTGCTGCGCCTCGGCATGCCGCACGACCAGCGCACGCCGTGCGCCGGGCGGACCCATTCGGCCGGTACGGATCGTCGGCGAACGATCGTGTCGTTCGGACACGTGCAGCCGACCAAGTGCATCGACGACATCCTTCTGGCCATCGCCGGCGCGCCGCGGCTGCGCGACGAGATCGTCTACGTGATCTCGGGGTTCTCCGGCAGCACCGCCTATCTCGACCGCCTGCGCGGCCTCATCCACGAACATGCGCTCGATCGATGCGTCCGCTTCGCCCTCGATCTGACCGACGCGGAACTGGGGACGCTGAGTTCGGAGGCTGACGCCTTCGTCAATCTGCGCTATCCCAACACCGAGGGGGCGTCCGTCTCGCTGATCGAGCAACTCGTGACGGGCAAACCCGTCATGGTGTTCGATACCGGCTGCTACGCCGAGATCCCGGATGACGCCGTCGTCAAGGTCTCGCGACCGCGCGACATCGATGCGATCGCCGTGTCGATGGTGCGCCTCCTCGGCGACCGCGAGGCCTTGGCCGCGATCGGCGCCCGTGGCCGCGCCCACGCGATGCGCACCGATTGCCGGGGCTACGCGGCAGGCCTCCTCGACTTCCTCGCGCGCGAGGAGGTCTTGCTGCGGCGGCGCGCGGCCGCGCATGCGAGTTGCCTCATCGACCTCGAGGCGCCCGCCGGTATCGAGGATGCGGTCGACGATGCCTGGGCCGAGGCCCTGGCAACGGCGCGGGCGACCTTCGACCTGCTCGAACAGAGCCGGCTCGCCCTCGATCCCATGTTGATCAGGAGCCTCGGCCCCGAGCGGATCGTCGACTACGTCCAGGCGGCAATCCTGCGGCAGGGCACGAACCAGCGGCTCACCGCATCCCTGCAGGCCTATTTTCGCCCGGCGCGAGACGCCTATCGGCAGGCGCGAACCCTCCAGATCGTCCATGACGCGGCCGTTCTCGCAGAGCCGGACGCGGTATCGTGCCTTCCCGATGTGGTACCCCACGGCGATCTCAGCTTCTGGGAGGTCGTGGCGGCCTTGGGCGCCAACACGCTGGCGCTCGTCGCTCACCACGCCTTCTTCGAAAGTCTGCCCGCGCACGTCCAGGCAGCGGCCGAGCATCCGAAGCCGGCCGATAGCCTGCTTTGGCGCCTTCGCCTGGCGGATGCCCTCGAGCAACGCGACGTGGAGGACCGGACGACCAAGGCCGAATGTCTCGAGACCTTCACTGCCTGGCTTCGGCAACGGGCCGCATGGGAGGCCGAGACGATGCTCGACCCGCTGCCGGTCGGGCAGAAGGTCGTCATGGGGTCCGCCAACCAGAAGCGCTTCGTGCGCATGATCGGCTTCTGCGACGCGGACAGCCGGCACCCTTGGACCGGGCCGGAACTCGCTCTGGTCTACCTCTCGCCGACCCCGGCGGCCACGCGGATAACGCTGTTCGGACATATGCTCCACGAGGGCGTCTCCGTGACGATCACCGCCGTCTCGGACGCCGCCCCCCTCAAGGCCGTGGAGAGGGCTCACAACGGCGGGAACGCGTTCGAGATCGCCTTACCGAGGACGCCCGCCGCCGCGTCCACGCCGACGCTCTGCCTGACGATCCAAAGCACGGGATGTTCGTCGCCGGCCGCTCTGACCGGGTCGCAGGATACGCGGCTCCTGGGCTTCATGCTTCACGAGGTGGCAATCCATTGAAATCCTCGGGAGAGGCGATCGCAGGCGTCCCGGGACGACCATGAGAAAGAGGCACGTGCCGTGAGGTTGCTCGTCTACGGAGGCTGTCACGCGCTCATCATCAAGCGCCTGATCGACGAGTTGGGGCCGCAGGGCCGCCACGAGGTCGATCTGCTGATCAATTTCCAGGTCGTCGCGTCCGGCAAGCCGTTCCCTTACGAACGCCTGCGAGATTACGACGCCGTCATCTACTCGCCGATCCAGAACAAGGGTGATTACAACACGGTCTTTCTCGATGCGGCTTGTGCGGAGGCCGGTGTCTCGACGATCCGCTTCCCCTGGCTCGAATGGCACGGTCATGCGCCCGGTGCCGACAAAGGCCGGTTCTGGGGGCACCACGGCTGGTACTTCCCGGACCTGATCGACCTGAGCCGGCAGTTCTGGGACCTCGACGCGTTCTCGCGTCACGCCCGAGCGGAGTTCCCTTCCGAGGACGGCATCAGACAGGTCTTCGCCTACTCGACACGCAAACTCATCGCACAGGAGGAGCACTTCGACTGCGAAGTCCGTGTCTCCGACTTCATACTCGACGGCTTCCGCGACCGGCGGATGTTCCTGATCCCCGATCATCCCACGCTGCTGCTCTACCGCCATGTGGTCGAGGCGATCGAGCGCCTCGTCGGGACGCGCCTCGTCGCATCCTGGCCGACCGATCTTCCCGAACTCCAGCCGGAGGAGCGCACGCCGATCCTGCCGCGTGTCGCCGCCGAGACCGGGTTGACGTTCTCCGACGGCTCCTGGCGCTCCGAGACTCAACCGCTCGCCGCGATGGACCTCGACGCCTTCCTGGCCCTCCACTTCCACGCCGGGCGTCGTGCCAACCAACTGGCCGATGAAACGGCCGCACCGGTGCTCGCCACGGCGACCCGTTCGACCTGGGCCGGCTCGGTTCGGCGCGGCCCGGACGTTCCGGGTCCGGCCTTCGTGCCGATCTTCACGCAGGTGATGATGCATCGCCAGCCCCCCGCGGAAGGCGGAACGCATTTCATCGGTGAGGTCCTCACGATGCTCACCGAACATCCGGCGCTGGAAGCGGCACAACGCTGCCTCAACGGCCGGTACCAGTTCCGCAACGACGATTGGGTCTTCAGATCATGAACAGCGAGATCGCGCGCAGAGCGCAGCCGAACTGGGCAAGCTCCCGAGCGCCGGTGAGCCGGGACGACTGCTTCTTCTATCACACCATCGACTTGGCGGACGGGACGACCGCCGAGGGCCACTGGGACCTGCGCGGGCGCTATGCCGACTATACCGGCCATATCGACCTGACGGACGCCCGCGTTCTCGATGTCGGCGCCGCCTCGGGCTTTCTCAGCTTCTCCGCGGAAGCGGCAGGCGCACGCGAGGTCGTCTCGTTCGATCTCGACACCGCTGCCCGCCAGCACCTGCTGCCGTTCCGGGGCAGCCCCTACGTCACGGATCACGCCGCCTGGGTGGAGGCACAGACCAAAGCCTTCGACACGTGGAAGAATGCCTACTGGTTCACGCACCGCAATCTCGGTTCGCGGGCGCGGGCGATCTACGGCGACGTCTACGACCTGCCTGAGGGCATCGGCAGCTTCGACGTCGTGATCCTGGGGGCGATCCTGGAGCACCTCGGCGACCCGATCCGTGCGATCGGTTCGGTTGCGACGGTCGCGTCGCGTCGCATCGTCATCAACACCGACATCATCCCGGGTGAGGAACCTCTCGCGCGCTTCAACGGCGATGCCGCCCATCCCGAACGAAGCTACATCTTCTGGACGTACACGCTGGAGACCTACCGGCGAATCCTGGCGATCTGCGACTTCGAGATCGAGACGGTTCGGGACGACACGTACCGTGCCTTCTCGCCGCTCGCCGTCGATGACGGCTGGCGCCTCGTACCGCGCACGACCATCGTCGCCCGCCGCGTGGGCTGAGTGTCGCCCCGCGCCGATGCTCGATGTCGGTGTCCGGGACCTCCCGCCGCATCGAACGCGGCGGGAGCAGGCTTCCGAAGCCCGCTCCCCGGGTCCGAGCCCTCAGTGACGGGCTGCTCCGGCCGCGTTGGTGTGCGCCATGAAGAACCGGGTCATCTCCCGGCTCGCATCCGGCCCGCGCGGATCGGTGAAGGACCCCCTGGGATCGCCGCCCGACCAGGCATGCCCGGCCCCGTGCAGCACCCATTGTTCCAGGACGGTGCGGCCTGACGCGTCCGTCCGGACGGTCCGGGTGTAGGCGACGCCGTCCGGTGTCCGGTCCTGTGTCACGGCCTGCGTGAGGCCCGGCCCGGAGGGTCCCTGCGCGGCGACCTGATCGCCGTTGGCGGAATCGACCGTGCGGTCGTCGTCGCCGTGGAACACGATGGTCGGGACGGCGTGCCGCCGTCCCCCCGCCGCGGCCACGCCGTTGCCCTTCATGGCAGCAAAAGCCGAAGGCACGTCCCGCGCCGCCCCGCAGGCGAGCCCCGAATGAACGCCCACCGCCGCGAACAGGTCGGGGTAGGTCGCCGCCAGGATCGCGGCCGCCGCCCCGCCGGCCGAAAGGCCCGCGGCGTAGACCCGGCTCGGATCGGCCGAGAACTCTTCGATGACCTGCCGGGTGATGCCGGCGATCAGGGCGGGCTCGCCGCCCTCGCGCTGCTGGTCCCCGGGCTCGTACCAGTTCCAGCACCGCTGCATGTTGGCCGAACGGGGTTGGCCGGGATACACCGCCAGGAAGGTCTGCTCCTCGGCCACCGCGTTCATCCGCGTGCCGACGGCGAAGTCGTCCGGACCTTGCGTGCAACCGTGCAGCATCACGACGACCGGCAGCGCCTGTCCGGAATAGCCGCTCGGGACGTAGACCTTGTAGCTGCGGCTCCCGACAGCGCTCGCGAACGTGCGTTCCTCGAAGCGTGCGCCCTCCGGAATCCGAACCGGCGCGGGCGGCGTACCGCCCAGGCCCGCCCCGAGACCGGCCTTCGCCAGCGAGTCCTGGATCGTCCGCATCACGTTGCCGGCGATGTCCCCCTGTGGTCCGGTGAAGGGATGCCCATCCGGAGCGTTCCCGTCGGTGTTCGGCGCCGTCCAGGCCCCGTCCTGGGCCGATGGCGCGACCATGTCGATGACCGCGGCATCGGTCGTGGTCGCCGCATCCGCTTCCGCCCGGTTTCGGCGCGCCTCGGCCCATGCTGCGTAGGCAGCGGCCTGCCGGTCCTTGAGTCGGGCCATCGCCTCCATCACCCGCGCGGCGCGGGTCGTGTCGTCCTTCGGAAACGAGAATTTCGGAAACGCCATCTTCGGGAAGCGGCTCATCGGACATGATCCTGCAAGGCGGAGCGTTGACGGTGCGGGATGCACGGCCTTCTCCGCGGGTAGACGTGACGACGACGGGTCAGTTGGTACGGTCGGCGAGCGCCGCCTTGACCGCGGGGCTCGCCTGGAACGCACCCAGCACCTCGACGGAGGCGATCGCCGCGCGGGCGAGTTCCGGGGTTACGTTCAGGGCGATGCTGGCCAGGCCCAGCACCTGGATGTGGATCGGCGTCCCGGAATCCCGGGCGGCCTCCAGGGTTTGCCGTGTGTAGTGGGACAGGCCGAGCCGCAACTGCTTGCGGACGACGGATTGCTTTACCGCGTCCCCCTGCCGCTCGATCTGGTTGCGCACCGCCGTGCGGATGAAGTCGGCCCGGTTGGCATAGAAGCCGTCGCGGACCAGAAGGTCGATGTGCCCGAGGTCCACGAACCCGAGGTTGACGGTCAGCTTCTCGCTGTCCGGCAGCTTGGGCCGTTGTTCGTGTAAGTCGCGGGTCATCTCTAAACCATCCCAGAGCCATCCGACTGGATGGTTCTGAGATGGTCTGTTCGGCTTCGGACGCAAGGGCGGGC
The DNA here is from genome assembly GCF_022179685.1 of Methylobacterium trifolii. GTDB lineage: Bacteria > Pseudomonadota > Alphaproteobacteria > Rhizobiales > Beijerinckiaceae > Methylobacterium > Methylobacterium trifolii. The sequence goes on along the minus strand of NZ_BPRB01000242.1, from coordinate 1,331 downwards.
GTGACGATTCCGCTCGCGCGAACAGGTCGGTCGACGGTGACGGGGTTCCGCACCGCTCCGGCGGGCCGGGATCGTCCGGTTCAGGGCGCAGACCCGCTCCGATGGTCGCTCATGGCCGCCGGAGCACCGGTGATGTCGTCCATGACGAGCTGGTTCAGGGCGCAGATGAACGAGGACAGCCGGTAGCCGTCGTGGCGCGAGAGGGCGTTGTCGAAGGCGCGCACGTTCCAGAACGGGTCGTTGGGCCGTGTGATCGGCGCGATGCCGGTGAGTTGCAGGCCGTGCTGGAAGCGTGCCGCCGGGCCGCCCTCGCCGGGGCGCGCCGGATCGGCCGGTGCGAGGTCGCCGCTGTCCCAGAAGGCACCGCGCCGGTCGGCACGCGCCAGCCGCGCGCGGGTCAGCCAGTGGTCGGAGCGCGGGCAGTCGATCCGGGCATCGGCGAGGGAGGCGTAGGGGTGGTGTCGCTCCAGGCCTGGCGCGTCGAGGCCGAGGAGTTCGTGGGTGGTGCCGAAGGGGGCGGCGGAAGGCTGGGCATCCGCGAGCACGCCGGCGGCCGGCCGCGGCGGGTCGAGGTTGCCGATCGTGTGCGATTCCTCCCGCAGGGTGTTCTGGAACGGGAAGGTGGCCGCGAGCAGCGACAGGGTGCGCAGGGGCAGCGTCATGAGCCCGGCGGCCAAGCCCGCGGGCGGCGGGGGCGTGCAGCTCTCGCCGCGGGGCAGGCGGCCCTCGAAGCGGGCGGCGGCCCTGTCGAGGTAGCCCGCGGCCGGGCGGAAGTCGAACTTGAAGGTCGGGAACAGGTCGTGGGTCGCCCAGTCGTAGTCGACGCCTGCATCGAACATCCGGTCGGTGGCAGCCAACCGGCCTCGGATTCGACCGCGCGCGGCCGCGAAGGAATCGTCGGCATTGAGCCCGATCCAGGCGCAGTCGCCGGGCCGCAGGCCGCCCGCCGGGAAGGCGAGGGCCGCCGTCACCGACATCATCACCGGCCGCTGCTCGGGCGGGAAGTAGCCGTCGCCGCGGGCGACCTCGGAGGCGGGGGTGTGCACGTCCGGGTATTCGGCGAGGTGGGTCCAGACCTCGCGCTGGATCGCGGTCCACTTGCTCGCCTCCGAGGCCGGGTTGATCAGCACCACGAGGTTGCCGAGCACGGGCGGCAGCGTCTCCCCGAACCGGTGGCGGCGCACGGCCTTGACCACGTCGTCCTTGAGGCCGGTCGCGAGCATGTTGCCGCCGAGGCTGTGGCCGGCCACGATCAGCCGGTTGTGCGCCCCCGGCGCGCTCAGCGTGCCCTCGATCGCGCCGGCCGCGATATCGGCCCTGCGCACGATCGA
>NZ_BPRB01000241.1 GCF_022179685.1 Methylobacterium trifolii | reverse complement strand
CCCGCCCGCCTCCAGGCGCCGGCTGGACGCCCGACCTGCGGCGCTGGGGCAAGCCCCATTACCGCGCCATCGCCGAGGCCATCGCGGAGGACGTGCGCACCGGGCGGCTCGCCCCGTCCGAGCGGCTGCCGCCCCAGCGGCTGCTGGCCGAGCGCCTCGCCCTGAACTTCACCACCGTGGCGCGGGGCTACGTCGAGGCCCAGGCGCGGGGGCTGGTGGAGTCGCGGGTCGGCCAAGGGACGTTCGTGCGCAATCCCGCCCGCGCGGCCCGCGCCGGGGAGAAGGCCGCGGGCCCGGGCCGGCACGGCCCGGTCGACTTCACCATGAACCTGCCGCCCGAGCCCGACGACCCGCGGCTTGTGGCCCGGATGCAGGCCGGCCTGGCGGCCATCGCCGAGGACCTGCCCAACCTCCTGCGCTACCAGGGCTTCGGCGGCACGGGCAGCGACAAGGCGGCGGCCGGCCGCTGGCTCGCCCGGCGGGACGTGGAGGCCGGCCCCGACCGGCTCCTGATCTGCCCTGGCGCCCACAGCGCGCTGGACGCCATCCTCGGCTACGTCGCGGAGCCCGGCGACGTGCTCTGCACCGAGGCCCTGACCTATCCCGGCGTGCGGGCGCTCGCGGCCCACCGGGGCCTGCGGGTCGTCGGCCTGCCGATGGATGCCGAGGGCGTGGAGCCCGATGCCTTCGCCGCCGCCTGCACCCGGCTCGCGCCCAAGGCGATCTACCTCAACCCGACGCTCCAGAACCCGACCACCGAGACCATCGGGGCGGCCCGCCGCGCGGCCATCGTCACCGTCGCCCGGCGCTACGGGCTGGCGATCATCGAGGACGACGCCTACGGCTTCGTCTGCCCGGACCCGCCCCCGAGCTTCTGCCGGCTCGCCCCCGAGATCACCTATTACGTGGCCGGCCTCGCCAAGTGCCTCGGCGCCGGCCTGCGCCTGGCCTACCTCGTCGCCCCGAGCGCGCGGGCCTCCCTGGCCCTGGCCTCGACCCTGCGCGCGGCGACCGTGATGGCCTCGCCGGTCACGACGGCGCTCGCCACCCGCTGGATCGAGGACGGCACAGGGGACGCGGTCCTCGCCTTCGTCCGGGCCGAATCCCGCGCCCGCCAGGTGCTGGCCGCCCGCCTCCTGCCCCCCGGGCTCGTGCGCGCCGACCCGGACGGCTTCCATCTCTGGATGACCTTGCCCGAGGGTTGGACCCGCTCGGCCTTCGCCAGCCAGGGCCGCTCGGCCGGGCTCGGGGTGGTGGCCAGCGACGCCTTCTGCGCGGCGGGCCCCGCGCCGGAAGCGGTGCGGATCTGCCTCGGCGGGATCAGCACCCGCGCCGAGATCGGCCAGTCCCTGGAGGTGCTGGCCCACGCCCTCGGACGCTCGCCGGCCCACGCTTCGGCCTACATCTGACCTGGTCCGCGCGTTCGGGATCGACGCGCGCTCACGCGACGCCGATTCGTCCGGCACCCGCATTGTCGGGCGGGACCGTCGTGAAACCTCCACACTTCGGGCCGAGAACCGGTTCCAGCGCCCCGAAGCGCGGCGGCGTGGTGCGGCTGCATCTCCGGAATACCTGCCGCGCCGTTAACGTTCTGCCTTAATTTTGAGTTACGAATACAATGAAGTTTCAAGGGATGTCGGGAACCGGGCCTTCCGGGCCGCCGTGCCAGATTGTATCTCACGCGTAACAACCCGCCCGATGGCCGAGAACCCCACACGTGCCGCATAGCGCCTCCACCCGCCCCGCTTCGAAGCCCCTGCGCAGCCTGATGCGCGGCGCGGCCCTGGCGCTGGGGCTGCTGGTTCTGCCGAGCGCCGTCCTGGCCTATGCCGACCTCCTGCCGGAGGCCCTCGACCTCGGCGTCTTCGGCTTCGACAAGCAGCCCGACGCGGACCTGCCGCACGTGGCCCGCCAGCTCAGCCTCGGCGCACCCTTGCGCATCGTCGCCTTCGGCTCCTCCTCCACCGAGGGCATCGGCGCCAGCAGCCGCGCCCATTCCTACCCCGCCCGCCTGGAAGCCGACCTGCGCAAGGCCCTGCCCCAGCTCGGCGGCCAGGTCACGGTGCTGAACCGCGGCATCGGCGGCGAGCACACCGACGACATGCTCCGCCGCCTCGACCGCGACGTGATCGCGGCCGAGCCCCAGCTCGTGATCTGGCAGACCGGCAGCAACGACCCGCTGCGCGGCGTCAGCATCGAGCATTTTCGCGAGGCCACCATCGGCGCCGTGCGCAGGATGCAGGAGGCCGGCATCGACGTGGTGCTGATGGAGCCGCAATGGTGCCCGACCCTGGAGGCCACCCCCGGTTCCCACCGCTTCCGTGACGCGGTGCGCGAGATCGGCGCCGAACTCGACGTGCCGGTGATCCGCCGCGCCGAGCTGATGCACCGCTGGGTCCGCGAGGGCCAGCTCACCCGCAAGCAGCTCTTCGCCCCCGACGGCCTGCACATGGCCGACGGCGGCTACGACCTGCTGGCCAAGGCCGCCGCCGAAGCCATCATCCACGATGCCGGCTCCGTAAAGGTGGCCGAGGCCGTCGCCGAATAACCGCTCGAAGCCGGCTTCGGAGCGCGAAGCGCGCTCCGCGGAGCGTGTTTTTCAGGACGAACGTCCCGCAAAACTCAGAGCGAAGCGAAAGCCTGAGCCCGCGGAGGCGGGCGCCCGGCGAGCGAGGCCGAGGAAGAGCCCGCTTGCCTCGGCGCCCGCGCCCCGCCAGAACGCGGCATGCTGCGCGTCAACGACCTCACCTACCGCCTCGGCGAGCGCCTGATCCTCGATTCCGCGAGCTTCGCGATCCCCGACGGGGCCCGCGTCGGCCTCGTCGGGCGCAACGGGGCGGGCAAGACCACCCTGTTCAAGGCCATCCTCGGCGAACTGGCGACCGACCCGAAATCCGTGTCGATGCCCCGGGGCATGCGCATCGGCGCGGTGGCCCAGGAGGCGCCGGCCGGGCCCGAGACCCTGCACGCCGTGGTGCTGGCCGCCGACCTGGAGCGCGCCCGGCTGATGGACGAGGCCGAGCACGCCGACGGGGTGCGCCGGGCCGAGATCGAGACGCGGCTCGTCGACATCGGCGCCCATTCGGCGCCCGCCCGCGCCGCCGCGATCCTGCACGGGCTGGGCTTCGACGCGGCCGCGCAGGGGCGCCCCTGCGCCGACTTCTCCGGCGGCTGGCGGATGCGGGTGGCGCTGGCCGCCGTGCTGTTCTCCGAGCCCGACCTGCTGCTGCTGGACGAGCCCACCAACTACCTCGACATCGAGGGCACGATCTGGCTCTACGACTACCTGGAGCGCTATCCCCGCACCGCGATCATCATCTCCCACGACCGCGACCTCCTGGACGAGTGCGTCGACCACATCCTCCACCTCGACCGGGGCCGGCTGACGATCTACCGCGGCGGCTACACCAGCTTCGCCCGCCAGCTCTCCGAGAAGCGGGTGCTGCTGGCCAAGGCCAAGGTGAAGCAGGACGCCGAGCGCGCCCACCTCCAGAGCTTCATCGATCGCTTCAAGGCCAAGGCGACCAAGGCCCGGCAGGCCCAGTCCCGCGTCAAGCGGCTGGCCCGGATGGAGCCGATCTCCGCCCTGATCGAGGACGACGTGCCGGTGTTCCACCTGCCGAGCCCGGAAAAGCCCCTGTCGCCGCCGATCGTGGCGATGGAGCGGGCCCAGGTCGGCTACGGCGAGCGCGTCGTGCTCTCGGGGATGAACCTGAGTCTGGCCCCCGACGACCGGGTGGCGCTGCTGGGCGCCAACGGCAACGGCAAGTCGACCTTCTGCAAGCTCATCGGCGGGCGGATGGGGGTCTTGTCCGGCACCATGACCCGGGCCGGGAAGATGGAGGTGGCCTACTTCGCCCAGCACCAGCTCGACGAACTCAGGCCCTCCGAGAGCGCCTACGCCCACGTGCGCACCCTGATGCCGGACGTGCCGGAGGCCCGCGCGCGGGCGGCCACCGCCCGCCTGGGCTTTCCCGCCTCCAAGGCCGACACGCCGGTGGAAAAGCTCTCCGGCGGCGAGAAGGCCCGGCTGCTGATGGGGCTGGCCGCCTTCCGCGGCCCCCACCTGCTGATCCTGGACGAGCCCACCAACCACCTCGACATCGAGAGCCGGCAGGCGCTGGTCGAGGCGATCAACGACTACGAGGGCGCCGTCATCCTGGTCTCCCACGACCGCTTCCTGGTGGAGGCCTGCGCCGACCGGCTCTGGCTGGTGGCCGACGGCACGGTCAAGGCCTTCGACGGTGACATGGACGATTACCGCCGCCTCGTCCTGGCCGGGCCCGAGCGGGACGACGAGCGCGCTTCCGAGGGCGCCGGCGGCCAGAAGGCGGAGGCCCGCCGTTCCGCCGTGGAGCGCCGCGCGGCGCTGGCCCCCCTGCGCAAGAAGCTCGAAGGGCTGGAGGCGCGGATGGAGAAGCTCACGATGGCCATCGCCAAGATCGACGCGGCGCTCGCCGACGGCTCCGCCTTCCAGCAGAACGCGGCCAAAGCCGGCGAGATCGCCAAGATGCGTTCGGACGCCGTCACGGCGCTCGGCGCGGCGGAGGAGGAGTGGCTTGCCTTGAGCGAGGATATGGAGGCGACGATCTAATCGAAAGGACAGACCTGCTCTATCTACGGCACAAACATTTCGTTATTAATGAAGATTCATTGAATCATATTCCATATGCGCCGGCTGGTAGGTGTGAGTCTTGCCAGAATCGAGGGTTAATCGGAGATTATTATTAACAGCCCCCGAGGCTTGTGCTGCGCTGGTTTCACTGTCAAGCTTGCTCAAGCAAGACAAGCGCAGGGGATTAGTGTGAGTTTTATTGGTAGTCGCCTGACATATGTATCGTATTATCCGACCATCGGACGGGCGACGAGCACGCCTGTCTCGGCTGTCGTCACCGACCAGCCGGGCTCTCAGCCCGAGTTCACGAATATCGGCCGATATGACAACGATCCGAACGACAATGCTCAAGTCGTGAATGCATCGATCGATATTGCCGCGGCGCGCATCACATATCAGGTCGGCCAGAATTCCGGCTCCTATTTGAGCGGAGCGTTCAACGGGCTTTCCTTGTCCGACACGGACGGGACCGTCGCGCCCATCGTCGGCGTCACGCTCGTGGCCGCGAACGGGGTCCGCCTGGGGATCGAGGACATCTCGCTGGACGAGAACGGCATCTACGTCAACGTCGCCGGCAGATCGTATTCCAGCAACGCGAGCCTGACCGTAGACGCCATATTCGCCAACGGAAGCACGATCAGCGGAACGTCTTTCGCAGATGTGTTGCGTGGACAATCGAGCAGCGAACTGATCTACGGCTACGGCGGCACCGACGTCATCTATGGGCTCGGCGGCAACGACACGATCTACGGTAACCAGGGCAACGACACCCTGTTCGGGAATCTCGGCAACGACACCCTGTTCGGAGGCCAGGACGACGACATCGTCTACGGCGGCCAGAACGACGACCTCGTGCTCGGTAACCTCGGGGCCGACACGCTTCTCGGGAACTTCGGCAACGACACCGTCTTCGGAGGGCAGGGCAACGACCTGATCTACGGGGGACAGGGCGACGACGTGCTGTTCGGCGATCTCGGGCGGGACACCCTCTACGGTGACCTCGGCAACGACGTGCTCACCGGTGGCGCGGATGCGGACCGGTTCGTGTTCGGGCTCGGTTCCGGGACCGACGTCGTCACGGACTTCAATCAGGCGGCCGGCGATCGGATCGGGCTGTCCGGACAGGGCTACGCGATCGGCTCCACCGCCGGTGGTGCGGCGATCCTGACGCTGTCGGGCGGCGGCACGGTTCAGTTGAACGGGGTCACCGCGGCCCAGGTCAATAGCGGGTTCTTCGGGTAGGGCGCTCCCGATCGCGACGATCCCGTTCCTTGCCCTCCCCCCGGACCGCGCAAACCGGCGCGTTCGAGCGGCGGCCTCGGCGACGGCACGCCCCCTTGATCGGAAGGGCTGCCCGCGGGCATGGAGGGCCCATGAGCCTGCCCGCGCAAAAGCCGTCGAGCCCCTGCACCAAGGTCTGCGTCATCGACGCGGCCTCCGGCCTCTGTCTCGGCTGCGGGCGCACCCGCCACGAGATCGGCGCCTGGGGCGGCCTCACCGAGCCCCAGCGCCGCACCATCATGGCGGGGCTCGAAGGGCGGCTGCGGGCGGCGCGTCTTTCCCCGGTGCGGGGGCCGGCGGCGTCATGATCTATCTGGGGCTCGCCGGCATCGCCCTGGTGGTCGCGGTCCTCGTCCTCACGGACGGCAGCGACAGCATCGGCGGCGTGATCGAGCCCGACCGGTTCGCGAGCCTCGCCTGGACCGCCGGCATCCTCGTCCTGGTGACGGCCGGGTTCTGGCGCCAGTTCAGCGGGTCGATCGGCGCGAACCTGCGCGCCCTGCTGGTCTGGGCGATGATCGGTCTCGCCTGCGTCGTCGGCTATTCCTACCGCGATCAGCTCCAGGGGGTGACGAGCCGGGTGATGGGGGACCTGCGGCCCGGCTCGGCCGCCCTCGGTCCCGGCGGCAGCGTCACGATCACCCGGCGCTCGGACGGGGAGTTCCGGGTGGAGGCGGAGGTGAACGGGAAGACCCAGTCCTTCGCCTTCGACACGGGGGCGAGCGCCGTGGTGCTGACGGCCGAGAACGCGGCGGCGTTGGGCATCCGCCCGGCCGAGGCTGCGTTCACCGTCCGGGTCTCGACCGCCAACGGGCCGGCCTACGCCGCCCCGATCCTGCTCGACTCGGTCGGCATCGGCCCGATCACCGAGCGGCGGGTGGACGCCATGGTCAGCCGGCCGGGGGCTCTGCGCACCAACCTCCTGGGCCAGAGCTTCCTGACCCGCCTCTCCGGCTACGAGGTGCGCGGCGACCGCCTGATCCTCCAGGGGCCGTGACTCCTCAGGCCGCGCGGGTCTCGGGCTCCTCGCGGGAGACCATCGCCACGGCCGCGCGCAGGGTCGCGAGGTCCGCATCGTTCCGGGTGCCCAGCGTCGAGAGGTGGCGCCGGTAGGCCCGCGCGCCGGGGCGTCCGTTGAACAGGCCGAGCATGTGCCGCGTCATCGCGTGCAGCCGCTCGCCGCCCGCCAGCGCCTCGGCGATCACCGGTGCGTAGGCCTCCACCGCCGCGAAGGCGTCCGCCACCGGGGGGGGCTCTCCGAACAGCTCCGGGTCGACGCCCAGCAGCACCGAGGGGTCGGCATAGGCCGCGCGCCCCATCATCACCCCGTCGAGGCCGGCAAGCTGCGCCTTGGCCTGAGCGATCGAGACGATGCCGCCGTTCACCGCGATCGGCATCCCGGGCCGCGCCCGCTTCAGGCGCACGACGCGGTCGTGGTCGAGGGGCGGCACGTCCCGGTTCTCCTTGGGCGAGAGCCCCTGCAGCCAGGCCTTGCGGGCATGCACCACGAGGCCGTCGACGCCGGCCTGCGCTGCCGCGTCCGCCAGCGCGTCGAGGGCGGCCTCCGGGTCCTGGTCGTCCACGCCGATGCGGCACTTCACCGTCACGGGCACGCGGATGGCCGCCTTCATCGCCGCCACGCACGCGCCCACGAGGCCGGGCTCGCGCATCAGGCAGGCGCCGAAGCGCCCGTCCTGCACCCGGTCCGAGGGGCAGCCGACGTTGAGGTTGACCTCGTCGTAGCCGAACCCCTCCGCGATCCGCGCGGCCTCGGCGAGGTCGGCCGGGTCCGAGCCCCCGAGCTGCACCGCCACCGGGTGCTCGGCCGGGGCGAAGCCGAGCAGCCGCTCCCGCGGCCCGTGCAGCACGGCGCCGGTCGTCACCATCTCGGTGTAGAGCCGGGCGCGGGCGGAGAGGACGCGGTGGAACCCCCGGCAATGCCGGTCGGTCCAATCCATCATCGGTGCGATGGAGAACCGAAACGGACTGAAATCGTTGGATTTTTCAACTTCTGTAGCCACTTGGTCCGAGTTCCGTGCTGTACCATTTCCGGCCGATCGGGCCAGTTTGTGCCGGTTTCGTTGCCCTGAGTACAGCAATGCTGTACTCCTGAGGCCCATGCTGTACCGGGCGGCTCGGGGGCGACGTGGGCACCATCGTCGAGCGAAAGCGAAAGAGCGGTGGCGTCGGTTATCATGCCCAGGTCGCCGTCAAAAGAGATGGTCTCTCCCACCGGGAGACCAAGACGTTCGACCGGCTCCCGGCCGCCCGCGCCTGGATCAAGAAGCGCGAGCATGAACTCGGGCAGCCGGGCGCGCTCACCTCGGCGAAGGTGGATGATCCGACGCTGGCGGATGTCATTGACCGGTACGTGAAGGACTCGCGTGGGTCCCTCGGGCGGACGAAGGCTCAGGTGCTCACAGCCATCAAGGGGTTCGATCTCGCCGAGAAGCGGTGCTCGGCGATCACCAGCGCGGAAGTCGTAGCCTTCGCCGCCGAGCTGTCTGCCGGTCGCCAGCCGCAGACGGTCGGCAACTACCTGGCGCATCTCAGTGCAATTTTCGCCGTCGCCCAGCCAGCCTGGGGCTACCCTCTCGATCCCGCACAGATGCGTGCCGCTCAGACGGTCGCCAAGCGCCTCGGGCTCACCGCCAAATCCAGCATGCGGGAGCGCCGGCCGACGCTGGACGAACTCGACCGCCTGATGACGCACTTCGGTGAGGTGCGCACGCGCCGGCCGGGCACGATCCCGATGCAGGCCATCATCGCCTTCGCCCTCTTCTCCACCCGCCGGCAGGAGGAGATCACCCGGATCACCTGGGGCGATCTCGACGAGGATGGCTCGCGCATCCTTGTGCGGGACATGAAGAACCCCGGCCAGAAGGCGGGCAACGATGTCTGGTGCGAGCTGACTCCCGAAGCCCTGGCGATTGTGCGCGCCCTGCCCCGTCCTGCTGCGCGCATCTTCCCCGCGGGCACGGATGCGATCTCGGCGGCCTTCACCCGAGCCTGCGCCTTCCTCGGGATCGTCGACCTTCACTTCCACGACCTGCGCCACGAAGGCGTGACACGCCTCTTCGAGATGGGGCGCACATTGCCACTGGCTGCGTCCGTCTCAGGGCACCGCTCCTGGCAGAGCCTCCAGCGGTACACCCACGTCAGGCAGACGGGAGACAAATATGCCGGATGGAAGTGGCTGAAGGTTTTGACGAAACCGGTCTAAAGTAGAAATCCGGTCTACTCAACGCCTTGGTTTGCCTAGCTGTCTTTTCAAGACGCTGAATAAAGTGGTTTATCTCTTCGCGCTCACCACGTCCTAATATCGCGTGGCATCGACCGCTGCGGCAGCTCGCTCATACCTTTGGAGATATAGCCTGCCCACAATACGGCCATTACACCCGTGGCTAGCGGCGTTGCGATGCTGAGGACGAAGTGCAAGGTCGACATGGCGTTCCAGCGATGACGGCGATGGGGACTTATAGAGGATCAGAATACGGCCGAATAGAGTTAGTGCTCGGGACGCCAGCCATCATGGATGCGGGTTACCCCCAAAAAAGGCGGTGCCGAATGAGATAGTAGCGAGGGACGCAAAGCCGGTGGGGCACCGCATGCCTGTAGGTTTGGGCCCAATACCCACAAGTGGTGCCGATTGGCGGGGAGTTTGAGGTGCAAGTGTGGTTTTTGGTCGCGACGAGATCTACAATTTTTTAGCCAATACGCGCTCTAGGTATTCATTGAACATAGGGACTGTAAATTGTCCGACGTCAGCAC
>NZ_BPRB01000240.1 GCF_022179685.1 Methylobacterium trifolii | reverse complement strand
GTTGTAGGCGAGGTTGGCGAGCCCGATCTTGGTCCGGGCTCGGACCATTCCGATGGTGCGCACGAACAGGCCGAAGCGGTGCTTCTGGCCGGCGAACACCGCCTCATCCTGAGCTCGTCGAAGGATCGACCGCCCGGCTACGACCTGAAGCCAGCGCAGCGCAAGGCCAACCGCGCCCGCTCCAAGGTTCGCCCGGCGGTCGATCCTTCGACGAGCTCAGGATGAGGCGGTGTTCGCCGGCCAGAAGCACCGCTTCGGCCTGTTCGTGCGCACCATCGGAATGGTCCGAGCCCGGACCAAGATCGGGCTCGCCAACCTCGCCTACAACCTCAAGCGCTTCCTCTGGATCGAAACCCGGCCGGTGGCGGCCTGAGCCAACCTCGGGATGGCCCGCTGAGCCCAATCGCGACTACCGCCAGACGGCCAGATCGCCAGTCCGATCACGCCAACGCTGCGGGCGGCGTCAAACCGACGGCCAAACCCCGCAATTGCGCGCTTCTTCGAGGTATCCGACCGGGAGCGGGCAGCGCGGGAGCGGCCCGGGGGCGAGTAGGTCTAGGACCCAGGTGCGCCGACCGCCGGTCTCAGATCTGCCCGATGCCGCTCAAGCCGATCACCGCGCCGGCGCCGAGCACCGCCAGCGGATGCAGGCGGGTCGCCAGCATTACCGCGGCCGAGAGGGCGACGATGCCCGCCAGCACCGCGTCGTGGGCGGTGGAGCGGGTGATGAGCGCCGCGCTCGCGGTGACGAGGCCCACGGTCATCGGCACCAGCCCGGCCTGGACGACCCGGCGCCAGGGCCTGTCCCTGAAGCGCTCCCAGGCGTGCAGGCACAGCCCCGTCAGCACCGAGGAGGGGCCGAACTTGGCGAGCGAGGCCACCAGCAGGCCCTCCCAACCGGCCACGTGCCAGCCGACCAGGGGCACCACCATCATGTTCGGCCCCGGCGCGGCCTGGGCGAGGGCGAACAGCGCCCCAAAATCCTGCGCCGACATCCAGTGATGCACCTCGACCACCTGCCGCTGCATCTCGGGCAGGATGGTGTTGCCGCCCCCGAAGGCCAGCAGCGACAGTTGCGCGAAGATCAGCCCGAGGGCGAAAAGAGTCGGGATCACGGCGCGGTCCTCCGCTCGCTCCACCAGGTGGCCAGGACGCTCAAGGGCGCGAGCACGACGAGCGTCGGCAGCAGGGGCAGGCGCAGCACGGCGATGGCCGCGAAGAACAGGGCGGCCACGACGATGCCCACGGGCCGCCTGCGCAGGGGCCAGGCGATCTTGGCCGCCATCGCGATCAGCAGCCCGGAGGCGGCCGCCGCCAGCCCAGCGAAGAGGTGGCGGATGTAGGGATCGTCGTGGAAGCGGTCGTAGAGCACGCCCAGCCCGATCACGATCACGGTCGGGGCCGCGATCAGCCCGACCAGCGCGGCCAGCGCCCCGGCCGCACCGCGGAACCGCAGGCCCAAGGCCACCGACAGGTTGATGATGTTGCCGCCGGGCAGGAACTGGCAGAGCCCGAGCAGGTCGGTGAATTCCGGTCCGGTGAGCCAGCCGCGCCGCTCCACGATCATGCGGCGGGCCATCGGCAGCACACCGCCGAAGCCGGTGAGGCCGAGGACGAGGAAGCCCGTGAACAGCTCCGCGGTGGTGGGGGCCTGACGAAGGTCGGTCTCGGCTGCGGGGTTGGCGAGGGCGGGCATCGGCGGACCAGCCTTTCTGTCAGTGGGGAAGGACGGCCCGAGGGGTAGCTTTCGCGTGACCGCCTGTCCAATATATCGTTTGCCCATGATCCATATCTGAAACGTCTGATGATCGAGCTGCGCCACCTGCGCTACTTCCTGGCGGTGGCCGAGGAGGGCCACGTCACCCGCGCGGCCGAGCGCCTCGGCATCCAGCAGCCACCCTTGAGCCAGCAGATCCGCGCCCTGGAGCGGGAGGTCGGGGAGAGCCTGTTCCGGCGCCTGCCGCGGGGCGTGGAACTCACCGATGCGGGCCGCACCCTGCTGGAAAAAGTTCGCCTGATCCTGCGCGACGTGGATCTCGCGGTGGACGCGGCCCGGCGCACGGCACGCGGCGAGCAGGGGCGGCTCGCCATCGGCTTCACCGGCTCGGCGGCCTTCCACCCCCTGGTCTCCTCCGTGGTCCGGGCCTCGCGCCAGGCCAGCCCCGACGTGGCCCTGACCCTGGAGGAGGGCGGCACCAGCGACCTGATCGAGGCCCTGCGGGCGGGGCGCCTCGATGCCGCCTTCGTGCGCGCACCCGTGGACGGGGCCACGGGCCTCGTCGTCGAGCCGATCCTGATCGAGGACATGGTGGCCGCGCTCCCCGAGCAGCACCGGCTGGCGGGCGGGACGGGCCGCATCCGGCTGGCGGACTTGTCCGAGGAAGCCTTCATCCTCTACCGGCGCCCCTCGGGGCCGGGCCTCTACGACGGCATCATCGCTGCCTGCCGCGCGGCCGGCTTCAGCCCGCGGGTGAGCCAGGAGGCGCCGCGCACGGTCTCGACCCTGAGCCTAGTCGCGGCCGGGCTCGGGGTCTCGATCGTCCCGGAATCCATGGCCCGCCTGGAGACCAACGGCATCGCCTATGCCCGGCTCGACGATGCGCCGGGCCTCGGCGCGCCCCTCCACCTCGCCTATCGCGAGGCCCGGCCGGGCGGCGCGCTGGGGCGCTTCATCGCGCGGGTGCGGGAGAGCCGGGGGGATTGACCGGCCCGTGCCGGTCGGTGCTCCACGAGAAACCGCTCGCGCGGCGATATCCCGTCTCCGGCTTCGGCCGATCGCCGCCCCCGAAGGCCGTCGCCGCGACGTCAAGCGATGTCAGTAGCGGGTCTTCTGCGGCATCTTGCGGTATTCGAGCCAGACCTTCTGCGCATCCGCCTGCATGAGCTGGGACACCGGGACGGTCCGCTCAGGGTAGGGCCTCTTCATGTCCATGCTGATGTTCTGGTCGTCGAACAGGTCGGCATAGTCGGTCCAGGCGGCGGCGTAATAGATCCTGTCGACGCGCGCCCAATAGGCGGTCGCGTAGCACATCGGGCACGGTTCGCAGCTGGTGAACAGCGTGGCGCCCTTGAGGTTGGGGGCGCCGACCTTCTTGCAGGCGATGCGCATGGCGTTCACCTCCGCATGCGCGGACGGGTCGCTGTCGCGCAGCACGCTGTTTCCGGAGGCGGCGAGGACCTGGCCGTCGCGGACCACGACCGCGCCGAAGGGCCCGCCGGTCTTGTCGACGACGCCGGCCTTGCGCATCAGCGCGATCGCCTCGCTCATGAAGGCGCGGTCCGCTTCCGTCCCCGCCTCCGCGGCGAATGCCTGGATCGCGGCCGACCCGGCCGCGATCGCCGTCAGCGTCGCGGCGCCCGCAGCGAGGAAGTTCCGCCGATGCACGACGCTGGCGTAAAAGAGTGCGTCCAAGGACGTGCTGGTCGACGCGGAATCCATTGCGGTGAGCCCCTTTCTGCACCGATGGGGTGGCACGGCCGCGACCGACGATCCAGACGAGCGGTGCTTTCATCCATCGACGCGACGGTATCCGCGCCGGGCCTCGCATCTCCTTAAGATCAGCGTTCGAATCGACGCGATCGGCGCGTCGATTCGAGCCTTACCCCAACACCCGCGGCATCCGGAACGGCAGCATCAGCCGCACCAGCGGGTTGCGGAAGCGGTCGAGGGACAGGCTCTCGTGGACGGCGCGCACCGGCTGCCCGTCGAGCGTCGCGGCGAGCAGCGAGCGGGAATAGAACGGCGTGTCCTCGAAGGTCCGCAGCACGGCCGCGCGGCCGTCGTCGCTGCGGGTCTCGCGCGGCATGCGCCAGAGCCGGGTCGGGGGCAGGGGGGCCGGCAGCGGCGGGCGGATGTCCCGGCGGGTGCCGTCGGCGGCGAACGACAGGGAGAGGTTGCGGCCGCCGCCGTCGCGGTGGGCCACGTCGTAGAGGATCGCGGCCCCGTCCTGCAGGTCGGCCCGGCACCAGGTCCAGCGGGCGAAGGCGTCCTCCAGCCTTCCGTCGCCGTCGTTGGTGTCGAAGTAGCCGGTGCCGCTCCACGACAGGGCGGGCGCGTCGAGGGCGACCTCGACGTGGGAGGAGGGGGCCATCGGCCACCAGCGGTGCAGGCCCTGGTCGTCGAGGGTGAAGGGGCCGGCGGTGAGGCCTTGCGGCCGCAGCCGCACCGTGCCGCGGACCGCGTGCGGGACCGGCGCGCAGCGCTCGTCGATGCGGATGGTGAGCCCACTGCCGTCCCATTCCATCGCGCTCGGGCCGATGGCGATGGAATGGGCGTCGCGGGCGAGGTGCCGTGCCCCCCGCTCGGTCATGGCGAAGCGGTTGGCGCGCTCCCCGTAGAGCACGACGTTCATGGCGCAGTGGGCGAAGGGGTCCTGGGCGGCGTCCCAGGCGTAGTAGGGGGAGAACACGCTGCCGATGAAGGCGATGATCGTGAGCCCCTGGCGGCCGTCCGCGCTCACGGCATCGACGTACCACCAGGCATAGCCGCCCTGCGCGACCGGGCCGTCGAAGCGAGGTCCGCGAGCAGGGACTGCGCCGCCAGCCGGCCCGACTGGGCCGCCATCGGCACGCCCGGCCCCGGATGCACGCTCCCCCCCGCCAGGTACAGCCCCGGCAGGGCCGTGCGCGCCCCCGGCCGCTTGAAGGTCGCCGCCCAGCCCTGCGAGGCCCGGCCGTATAGGGCTCCCCCCGTCCCGGGAAACAGCGCCTCGAACTCTGCCGGCCCCGTTGTCGCCGGCGCGCCCGAGAAGGTGAGGCTCAGGCCGCAGGCCGCGAGCCTGGCCGAGAGGTTGGTCTGGCATCGGGCGATCTCCGAAGGCGTGGGGGGACGCTCGCGCCCGTCCGCGGGCGCGTTGACGAGGAGCAGGAGCCGCTCCGGGCCGCCGGGCGCCGCGCAGGCATCGTCGCGGTCCTGGGCGCAGACGTAGACCGTGGGGTCGTCCGGCAGGCGCCGCTCCTTGAGGATGCGGCGGAACTCGCCCGCGTAGTCCTGCGAGAAGAACACCGTGTGGTGGGCCAGCGGAAAGCCCTGGGCCACGGCGTTCACGCAGACAGTCACGGCCGAGAGCGAGCGCTCGGAGGCCGCGATCCGGTCGCCCACTGCTGCGGCCTCCGATCCGAACAGGCCGGCGCCCAGCGCCCCCACGTCGGCATTGGCGATGACCGCGTCGGCCGGGATGCGCGCACCGTCGCCGAGTTCCACCCCGCAGACGCGGCCGTTTTCGGTCAGGATCCGCGCGACGTGGGAATCGGTGCGGATGCGCGCCCCGCGCTCGATGGCGAGCTCCGCCACCGCACCGGCAAGCCGGCTCAGGCCCCCTCGCACGCGCCAGACGCCCGACTGCTCCACGTGGGCGACCAGCATCAGGGTCGCGGGCGCGGTGAAGGGCGAGGCGCCGCAATAGGTGGCGTAGCGCCCGAAGAGCTGGCGCAGGCGCGGATCGCGGAAATAGTCGCCCAGCGCCGACCACAGGGTGGCGAAGGGCTGGATGCGCCAGAGGTCGCCGATCCCCGAGAGGCCGACGCGCCGGGCGAGGTCGACCGGGCTCGGCCGCTCGCCGCGGATGAAGGGGCCCTCCAGGGTCCGGTAGACCTCGGCCGACCGGGCGCAGAAGCGGCGATAGCCCTCCGCCTCGCGCCGGCCCGCGAAGGCGTCGATCGCCGCAGCCGACGCGTCGACGTCGGCAAACAGGTCGAGACGCTCGCCCGCGCTCCAGGCGTGGCGGGCGAGCAGGGAGGCCCGCGTGAGATGCACCCGCTCGTCGAGGCTGGCGCCGCACTCGGCAAACACCTCGTCGAGGACCCAGCGCATGGTGAAGACCGTGGGGCCGGCCTCGATCGCGGCCCCGTCCACGGCAAGCGCGCGCATCTTGCCGCCCGGCGCGGCGGCCCGCTCCAGCAGCGTCACGTCCAGGCCGGCATGGGCGAGCCGCAGGGCGGCGACCAGCCCCGCGATGCCACCACCGATCACGACCACCCGCGTGTCCGCCACGAATCCCTGCGGTTTTTCGCCCTTCGAGCAGGCGGCCTGGAGCGATCGCCCGGCACCCTCGCGATCAGGGATTGATCGGGGCGGCGTAAAGTGTCAACAATAAATGACACTTCGGCACGACAACAAAAGTCGACACAGGGAGAGGCGCGATGGAAGCCGGCAGGCGGATCGAGACGGCACTCGACATGGCCGTATCCCACGCGGAGGCCCCCGGGGCACCGCCGCGCCTGGCCGAAGCCCTGCGCTACGCCGTCTTCCCCGGCGGCCACCGCATCCGCCCCCGCCTCTGCCTCTCCGTCGCCCGCGCCTGCGGCGACGACGACCCGGCCGCGGCCGACGCGGCGGCCGCGGCGATCGAGCTGCTGCACTGCGCATCCCTGGTGCACGACGACCTGCCCTGCTTCGACGACGCCCCCTTGCGCCGCGGCAAGCCCTCCGTGCACGTCGCCTTCGGCGAGCCGCTGGCCGTGCTCGCGGGCGACGCCCTGATCGTGGCCGCCTTCGAGACCCTGGCGCGGGGCGCCGCCCGCCATCCGGGCCGCCTCGCCAGCCTCGTCGGCCTGGTGGCCCGCGCCGCCGGCTCGCCCAACGGCATCGTGGCCGGCCAGGCCTGGGAATCGGAGGCCTACGTCGCCCTCTCCGACTACCAGCAGGCCAAGACCGGCGCCCTGTTCGCGGCGGCCACCGTGGCCGGTGCGGCAGCCGCCGGCGCCAAGCCCCTGCCCTGGAGGCTGCTCGGCGAGTGCCTGGGCGAGGCCTACCAGGTCGCCGACGACCTGCGGGACGTGGCCTGCCGCCAGGAGGAGATCGGCAAGCCCGCCGGCCGGGACGCGACGCTGGGCCGGCCCAACGCCGCAGCGCTTCTCGGCACCGGCGGCGCCCTGGAGCGGCTGGAGAGCCTGACCCGCGAGGCGATGGCGGTGATCCCGGACTGCCCCGGCGCCGACGCCCTGCGGGCCGAGGTGGAGGCGCAGACCCGGCTGTTCCTGCCGGCCAGCCTGCGCGCCGCGGTCGCGGCCTGACCGGCCGGCCCGTGCCCATGCCGGCGGCCGCGACGGAACCGATGCCGCGGCCGAGCCTGCGCGAGCGCTGGCTCGCCTTCCGCAACCGCCGCGTGGCGAGCCCCGGCTTCCAGCGCTGGGCCGCGGGCTTCCCCCTGACCCGCCGCATCGCGCGAGGCAACACCCGGGCGCTGTTCGACCTCTGCGCCGGCTTCGTCTACGCGCAGGTGCTGTTCGCCTGCGTCCGCCTCGACCTCTTCGCAATCCTGGCAGCGGGGCCGCTGTCCGTCGAGGCGCTGGCCCGGCGCCTGGGACTGCCGCAGGAGGGGGCGCAGCGCCTGCTGCGCGCGGCCGCCTCCCTCGACCTCCTCACCCCCCTGCCGGACGGGCGCTTCGCCCTGGCCGACCTCGGCGCGGCCCTGATCGGCAACCCCTCGATCGCGGCCATGATCGAGCATCACGCCATGCTCTACGCCGACCTCGCCGACCCGGTGGCGCTCCTGCGCGGGCAGGCACCCCCGACCCGGCTCTCGGGCTACTGGCCCTATGCCACGGGTGCCGCCGAGATCGGCGACGAGACGGTCGCCCCCTACAGCCGCCTGATGGCGGCCTCGCAGGCCCTGATCGCCGGCGACATTCTCGACGCCTATCCGCTCTCCAGCCACGCCTGCCTGATGGACGTGGGCGGGGGGGAGGGCGCCTTCCTGGAGGCCGCGGCGGGCCGCGCGCCGCAGCTCGCCCTCATGCTCTTCGACCTGCCCCCCGTGGCCGCCCGCGCCGCGGCGCGGTTCGCGGCAGCCGGACTTGGGCCCCGACTCACCTGCCACGGCGGCAGCTTCCACGAGGGCGCCCTGCCGCAAGGCGCCGACGCGATCTCCCTGGTGCGGGTGGTGCACGACCACGACGACGCGGCGGCGCTTGCCCTGCTGCGCGCCGCGCACACGGCCCTGCCGCCCGGCGGCAGCCTGGTCCTGGCCGAGCCGATGGCCGGGACGCCCGGCGCCGAGCCGGTCGGCGACGCCTATTTCGGCTTCTACCTGCTGGCCATGGGCAGCGGCCGGCCGCGTCGTGTCGAGGAGCTGCGCGCCATGCTCGCGGAGGCGGGATTCGCACAGATGCGTGAGATTCGGACGCGCCGTCCCCTGCTGACGCGCCTGCTGATCGCACGTAAAGCGCCGTTGTCACGTAAGTAGGACTTGACGCAACAAACTGTCTATCTAGGATGACACTAAGCGACAACGCAGCCTGACGGCGTCGCACAACCGGGGCGGATCGACACAGACATGGACGCTTTCGCCGTCATCCTCGAACGACCGGAGACGCTGGCCCTCGACCGCCTGCCGCTCACCCCGGCCGTGGAGGGCGATGCGGTGGTCGCGGTGTCCTGGAGCGGGATCAGCACCGGCACCGAGCGCCTGCTCTGGTCCGGCCGGATGCCGCCCTTCCCCGGCATGGGCTATCCCCTCGTCCCCGGCTACGAGTCGGTCGGCACCGTGATCGAGGCCGGCCCCGAAGCCGGCATCCGCGTCGGGCAGACGGTGTTCGTGCCGGGCGCCCGCTGCTTCGGCCCGGTCCGCGGCCTGTTCGGAGGCGCCGCCTCCCACCTGATCGCGCCGGCCGCCCGCCTGGTCCCGGTGGATGCGGGCCTCGGCGCCGACGCCTGCCTGATCGCGCTCGCCGCCACCGCCTACCGCGCCCTGTCGGGTGTCAAGCCCGGTGGACGCCCCCTCATCGTCGGCCACGGCGTGCTCGGCCGGCTCCTCGCCCGCCTCACGATGGTGGCCGGCGCCGAGCCGACCGTGTGGGAGACCAATCCGGTCCGGGCTGCGGGCGCGTTCGGCTATCCCGTGCTGGCCCCGGACGCCGATCCGCGTCGGGACTACGCCCAGATCACGGACGTCAGCGGCGATGCGTCCGGCCTCGACGGCCTGATCGCGCGGCTGGCGCCGGGCGGCGAGATCGTGCTCGCCGGCTTCTACGAGGCACCCCTCTCCTTCGCCTTCCCCGCTGCCTTCATGCGGGAGGCCCGCATCCGCGTCTCGGCCGAGTTCAGGCCGGACGACCTGGCGGCCGTGAACGCCCTGATCGGGGGCGGGCGCCTGTCGCTCGACGGCCTGATCACACACCGCGAGCCGGCCCTTCGTGCGGAGAGCGCCTACCGCACCGCCTTCACCGATCCGGCCTGCCTGAAGATGATCCTCGATTGGAGAGTCGGCGCATGAACGTGCAGCTGAACAAGGCCGCCCTGGCAAACGCCGCGCAGCTTCGCGCCGAGGCGGCGATCGAGCCCGATCCGGTCTCGACCGCCCCGGTGAAGAAGGAGACGCAGATCATCGCGATCTACGGCAAGGGCGGCATCGGCAAGTCGTTCACCCTGGCCAACCTCAGCTACATGATGGCCCAGCAGGGCAAGAAGGTCCTGCTGATCGGCTGCGACCCCAAGAGCGACACCACCTCGCTCCTGTTCGGCGGTAAGGCCTGCCCGACCATCATCGAGACCTCGACCCGGAAGAAGCTCGCCGGCGAGCAGGTCGCCATCGGCGACGTCTGCTTCAAGCGCGACGGCGTCTACGCCATGGAACTCGGCGGCCCGGAGGTCGGCCGCGGCTGCGGCGGGCGCGGCATCATCCACGGCTTCGAACTGCTGGAGAAGCTCGGCTTCCACGAGTGGGGCTTCGACTTCGTCCTCCTCGACTTCCTGGGCGACGTGGTCTGCGGCGGCTTCGGCCTGCCGATCGCCCGGGACATGTGCCAGAAGGTCATCGTCGTCGGCTCGAACGACCTGCAGTCGCTGTACGTGGCCAACAACGTCTGCTCGGCGGTGGAATACTTCCGCAAGCTCGGCGGCAACGTCGGCGTCGGCGGCCTCGTCATCAACAAGGACGACCACACCGGCGAGGCGCAGGCCTTCGCGGCCGCCGTCGGCATCCCGGTGCTCGCCTCGATCCCGGCCGACGACGACATCCGCAGGAAGAGCGCGAACTACGAGATCATCGGCAAGCCGGACGGCCGCTGGGGCGCCCTGTTCTCGGAGCTTGCCCAGAACGTCTCGGAGGCCAAGCCCAACCACCCCACGCCGCTCTCGCAGGACGGGCTGCTCGGCCTGTTCTCCAGCGAGACCACCGGCCGGAACGTGGTGCTGGAGCCGGCCACCTTCGAGGACATGTGCGGCGTCGCCCACGTGACCAAGCCGTCCCTCGAAGTCGTCTACGACGAGGTCTGAGGGCATGGCCGTCTCCCTCGACATCACCGACCTCCGGGCCCGCCCGCGGCCCGCCGCGCCCACGGCTCCGCCCGCCCCGGCGATCAACCTCGAGGCCACCAAGGGCGACGGCCTCGGCTGCCATTCCGGCAAGGACGCGATGCGGGCGGCAGCCGAGGCCGCCGGCATGTCCGAGACCCTGGCGCAGCTCCGGGAGGACTATCCGCAGGGGCCGCACGACCAGCCCCAGAGCATGTGCCCGGCCTTCGGCTCCCTGCGCGTCGGCCTGCGCATGCGCCGCACGGCCACCATCCTCTCGGGCTCGGCCTGCTGCGTCTACGGCCTGACCTTCACCGCGCACTTCTACGGGGCCCGCCGCAGCGTCGGCTACGTCCCGTTCAATTCCGAGACGCTGGTGACCGGCAAGCTGTTCGAGGACATCCGCGAGGCCGTCTTCGCCACCGCCAGGCCCGAGGATTACGACGCCGTCGTCGTCATCAACCTGTGCGTGCCCACGGCCTCGGGCGTGCCGCTCCGCCTGCTGCCGAAGCAGATCGACGGGGTGCGCGTCATCGGCATCGACGTGCCGGGCTTCGGCGTGCCGACCCATGCCGAGGCCAAGGACGTGCTGGCCGGCGCCATGCTGAAGTTCGCCCGCACCGAGGCCGAGCATGGTCCGGTCCAGGCGCCCCGCGGCGGACGCTCCGGGCGGCCGACCGTGACGCTGCTCGGCGAGATGTTCCCCGCCGACCCGGTGGTGATCGCCGCCCTGCTGGAGCCCCTGGGGCTGGCCGCCGGCCCCGTGGTGCCGACCCGCGAGTGGCGCGAACTCTACGCGGCGCTGGACGGCACGGCGGTGGCCGCGATCCACCCGTTCTACACGGCCAGCATCCGCGAGTTCGAGGCGGCCGGCCGCCCGATCGTCGGCTCGGCCCCCGTCGGCCACGACGGCACCGCGGACTGGCTCGACCGCATCGGCGAGGCCTGCGGCGTCGCCCGCGGCACGGTGGAGGCCGCCAAGAACCGGCTGCTGCCGGCGATCCGCGGGGCGCTCGCGGCCATGCCGATCAAGGGCCGCATCACCCTGTCGGGCTACGAGGGCTCGGAGTTGCTGGTCGCGCGCCTGCTGATCGAGAGCGGCGCCGAGGTGCCCTATGTCGGCACCGCCTGCCCGCGCACCCCCTGGTCGGAGGCCGACCGCGACTGGCTGGAGGCCCGCGGCGTCACGGTGCGCTACCGCGCCTCCCTGGAGGACGACCTCTACGCGCTGGACACCTTCCGGCCGGATCTGGCCATCGGCACCACCCCCGTGGTGCAGAAGGCCAAGGAGCGGGCGGTCCCGGCCCTCTACTTCACCAACCTGATCTCGGCCCGCCCGCTGATGGGTGCGGCCGGCGCCGGCTCGCTGGCGCGGGTCGTCAGCGCGGCGCTCTCCAACAAGCACCGCTTCGACGCGATGCAGGACTTCTTCGAGGGCGTCGGCACCGGCTTCGCCGCCGGCGTCTGGCAGGACGTGCCGCAGCTGCGCCAGGGCCCGAAGGTCGTCTCCGCCAAGAAGCCCAACCACGATCCGATCGGGGAGATGGCCTGATGCTCGTCCTCGATCACGACAGGGCCGGCGGCTACTGGGGCGCGGTCTACGTCTTCACCGCGATCAAGGGGTTGCAGGTGGTCATCGACGGCCCGGTGGGCTGCGAGAACCTGCCCGTCACCTCGGTGCTGCACTACACCGACGCCCTGCCGCCCCACGAACTGCCGATCGTCGTCACCGGCCTCGCCGAGGAGGAACTCGGCCGCCACGGTACCGAGGGGGCGATGCGCCGGGCGCATTCCACCCTCGATCCGGGCCTGCCCAGCGTCGTCGTCACCGGCTCGATCGCCGAGATGATCGGCGGCGGCGTGACCCCGGAGGGCACCAACCTCCAGCGCTTCCTGCCCCGCACCATCGACGAGGACCAGTGGCAGGCCGCCGACCGGGCGATCTCCTGGCTCTGGCAGGAATACGGCGCCAAGCGCTTTTCCAAGAAGGGCATCCCCGCCCGGCCCGAGCGCAAGGCCGGCGAGAAGCCCCGCGTCAACATCGTCGGCCCGGCCTACGGCACCTTCAACATGCCCTCGGACCTGGCCGAGATCCGCCGCCTCGTGGAGGGCATCGGCGCCGAGGTGAACCTGACCTTCCCCCTCGGCTCGCATCTGGCCGACGTGCCCAAGCTCGTGAACGCGGACGCCAACGTCTGCCTCTACCGGGAGTTCGGGCGCCTGCTCTGCGAGAACCTGGAGCGGCCCTACCTCCAGGCGCCGATCGGCCTCGCCTCGACCACCAAGTTCCTGCGCTCGCTGGGCGCGATCCTCGGCCTCGACCCGGAGCCGTTCATCGAGCGGGAGAAGCACACCACGATCAAGCCGGTCTGGGACCTGTGGCGCTCGGTGACGCAGGACTTCTTCGGGACGGCAAGCTTCGGCATCGTCGCGACCGAGACCTATGCGAGAGGCGTGCGCCACTTCCTCGAAGAGGAGATGGGCCTGCCCTGCCACTTCGCCTTCGCCCGCTCGGCCGGGCTGAAGCCCGACAACGCGGCCGTGCGCGCGGCGATCGCCAAGAACCCGCCGCTGGTGCTGTTCGGCTCCTTCAACGAGCGCATGTACCTCGCCGAGAGCGGGGGCCGGGCGGCCTACGTGCCGGCCTCCTTCCCCGGCGCCATCATCCGGCGGCACACCGGTACGCCCTTCATGGGCTACGCCGGGGCGACCTACCTGGTGCAGGAGGTCTGCAACGCCCTGTTCGACATGCTCTTCCACATCCTGCCGCTGGCCCGCGACATGGATGCGGTGGAGGCCACGCCCTCGCGCATGCACCGCGAGCTGCCCTGGGACGAGGCCGCCCGCGCCCTTCTGGACGCGGCGGTGGAGGCCCAGCCCGTCCTGGTCCGGATCTCGGCCGCCAAGCGCCTGCGCGACGCCGCCGAGCGCGCCGCCCGGCGCGAGACCGACGAGCGGGTCGAGGCCCGCCACGTCGAGCGGGCGCAGGCCGCCCTCGCGGCAGGGGCCGCCGCATGAGCGCCTCCGCCACCCCATCCCCTTTCCCGCATCCGGAGCCGCGCTCCGATGGTCTCACCCCGGAGATTCCAGCCATGCGTACGATGCCCTCGACGTCGCGCCTGCATCAGGAGGCGCTGCAGTTCCGGATCATCCTGGGCGCGACCTACCCGTTCTTCCTGATGGCGGCCCTGCTCCAGCGGATGGCGCCGGCCGCCGGGCGCCCCGGCCTGCCGGTCGCGCGGCGCTCCGTCTTCGGCGAGGCCAAGGCCATGGCGGTCTGCGCCATCCCCTTCGCCTTCATGGGCTGACTTTTCCCGGCCGGGCGGCCTCGCCCCCGGTCCGGCAACGAGATGCTTCCGTCCGGTCACCCGGGGGAAGACAGGCCGTGATGGCGTCGCGTCACGGCGGCACACACCGCGCTCATGAACGGCGCGGCCAGGACAAGTGGAGGTTCTAGCGATGGCAAGCGGAGTAACGACCGAAAGACCGAGCAGCCTTTCAGGGCTGACGGAACCCGAAGCCAAGGAGTTCCACGCGATCTTCTTGACGAGCTTCATCATCTTCACGGCGATCGCCGTGGTCGCGCACATCCTCGTGTGGATGTGGCGTCCGTGGCTTCCCGGACCGCAGGGCTACGCCTCTCTCGAAGGCGTGACCGACGCGGCCCGGACCCTCGTCACGATGATCGGCTGAGAGGAGCGACCCCCATGCACAAGGTTTGGCTTCTGTTCGATCCCCGGCGCACCCTGGTGGCCTTGTTCACCTTCCTGTTCGTCCTGGCGCTGCTGATCCACTTCATCCTGCTCAGCACCACCCGGTTCAACTGGCTGGAAGGCCCCAAGGCGACGAAGGCGGCGCAGGCCCAGTCCCTCGTCCTGCCGACGATGCCCTCCTGACCGGAGCGGCCCCAGCCGCGGCGCACCAGCGCCGCGGCAGACCATAAGAAAATCCCCGACGGTCCAACCCAAGGGTCTCCGCCATGGCGATGCTGAGTTTCGAGCGAAAATACCGGGTCCGCGGCGGCACCTTGATGGGCGGCGACCTGTTCGATTTCTGGGTCGGTCCGTTCTTCGTCGGATTCTTCGGCGTGACGACCCTGTTCTTCTCGGTGCTCGGCACCGCGCTGATCGTCTACGGGGCGGCGCTCGGGCCGACCTGGAACATCTGGCAGATCAACATCGCGCCCCCCGACATCAAGTACGGGCTGGCGCTCGCCCCCCTTAAGGAGGGCGGCCTCTGGCAGATCATCACCTTCTGCGCGGTGGGCTCCTTCGTCTCATGGGCGCTGCGCGAGGTCGAGATCTGCCGCAAGCTCGGCATCGGCTACCACGTGCCCTTCGCCTTCGGCGTGGCGATCTTCGCCTACGTCACCCTGGTGGTGATCCGGCCGTTCCTGATGGGCGCCTGGGGCTACGGCTTCCCCTACGGCATCCTCAGCCACCTCGATTGGGTGTCGAACACCGGCTACCAGTACCTGCACTTCCACTACAATCCGGCCCACATGCTGGCAGTGTCGTTCTTCTTCACGACGACGCTGGCCCTGTCGCTGCACGGCTCGCTGATCCTCTCGGCCACCAATCCGGGGAAGGGCGAAAAGGTGAAGACGCCGGAGCACGAGGACACCTTCTTCCGCGACACCATCGGCTACTCAATCGGGACGCTCGGCATCCACCGCCTCGGCCTGTTCCTGGCCCTCTCGGCCGGCTTCTGGAGCGCGGTCTGCATCGTGATCAGCGGGCCGTTCTGGACCCAGGGCTGGCCGCAATGGTGGGGCTGGTGGCTCAACCTGCCCGTGTGGCGCTAGGCGAGGGGGAGGAGACGCCGTGGCCTATTATCAGAACATCTTCACGCAGGTTCAGGTCCGTCCGGTCACCCCGGAGCTGGGCATCCCCGTGGCGACCGACAAACGGCTCGGCAAGCCGTTCAACAGCTACCTGTTCGGCCTGTTCGGCAACGGCCAGGTCGGCCCGATCTACGGCGGCTACCTCGGGGTGCTGTCCTTCGCCTGCGGGCTGATCGCCTTCGAGATCATCGGCCTCAACATGTGGGCCTCGGTGAACTGGGACCCGGTCCAGTTCGTGCGCCAGCTCCCCTGGCTCGCCCTGGAGCCGCCCCTGCCGAAATACGGCCTCAAGATCCTGCCCCCCCTCGCCGAGGGCGGCTGGTGGCTGATCACCGGCTTCTTCCTCACCACCGCGATCCTGCTGTGGTGGCTGCGCCTCTACCGCCGGGCCCGCGCCCTCGGACTGGGCACCCACGTGCCGTGGGCCTTCGCCTCCGCCATCTGGCTCTACCTGGTGCTCGGCTTCATCCGCCCGGTGCTGATGGGCTCCTGGAGCGAGGCGGTGCCCTTCGGCATCTTCCCCCACCTCGACTGGACCGCCGCGTTCTCGCTCCGCTACGGCAACCTGTTCTACAACCCCTTCCACATGCTCTCGATCGCGTTCCTCTACGGGTCGACGCTGCTCTTCGCCATGCACGGGGCGACCATCCTGGCCTGCTCCCGCTACGGCGCCGAGCGTGAGATCGACCAGATCGTCGACCGCGGCACCGGCACCGAGCGCGCCGCCCTGTTCTGGCGCTGGACCATGGGCTTCAACGCCACGATGGAATCGATCCACCGCTGGGCGTGGTGGTTCGCGGTCCTGACCACGCTCACCGGCGGCATCGGCATCCTGCTCACCGGCACCGTCGTGGACAACTGGTACCTCTGGGCGGTCAAGCACGGCGTCGCGCCGTCCTATCCCCAGGTCTTCGGCCCGATCGTCGATCCCTCCAGCGTCGTCACCGGGGTGAAGCCATGAGGACCCTGCTCGTCGTCGCGGGCGCCGTCGTCGCCCTGTTCCTCACCATCGCCATGCTCGGCACGGCGGGCTGGACCCGCCCGCCCATGGCCGGCCAGCAGATCGGCTACCGCGGCACCGGGATGGACCTGATCCGGACCCGGGCCGGCAACGAGGCGCTCGCCGAGGCCAACCAGGCCCCGGCCCCCGCCGACCCGGTCGAGGAGGGCGGCGAGAAGGCGTCGGCCGTCTACCAGAACGTCAAGGTCCTGGGCGACCTCTCGGCCGACAACTTCAACCGCCTCATGGTCTCGATGACGGAGTGGGTCTCCCCCGAACAGGGCTGCACCTACTGCCACAACACCGAGAACATGGCCGACGACAGCCTCTACCAGAAGCGCGTCGCCCGGCGGATGCTGCAGATGACCCAGCACATCAACAGCACCTGGAAGGAGAAGCACGTCCACGAGGCGGGGGTGACCTGCTACACCTGCCACCGCGGCAACCCGGTGCCGGCCAACATCTGGTTCGAGAACCCCGGCCCCAACGCCAAGTCCGGCTTCATCGCCCGCAACAACGGACAGAACGTCGCGACCCCCGAGGTCGGCCTGACCTCGCTGCCCTACGGCGTCTACGCCGCCTTCTACGCCCACAAGAACACCCCCGACGACGCGATCCGGGTCAACGCGCAGTCGGCGCTGCCGGAGAGCAAGGGCAAGCCGATCCAGGACGCGGAGAAGACCTTCGCGCTGATGATCAGCATGTCCCAGTCGCTGGGCGTGAACTGCACCTTCTGCCACAACACCCGCTCGGTGGCGCAGTGGGGCGAGAGCACCCCGAACCGCGTCACCGCCTGGCACGGCATCCGCATGGTGCGGGACCTGAACGAGGACTACCTGTCGCCCCTGGCCGGCACGTTCCCGCCCAACCGCCTCGGGCCGCAGGGCGACGTGCCGAAGGTGAACTGCGCCACCTGCCACAACGGCGCCAACAAGCCCCTGAACGGCGCCCACGTGGTGGACGCCTATCCGGAACTCGCCAAGCCCGTCGCCTCGGCCGACATGCCCGCCGGCACCCCGGCCCAGCCGGCGACGCCTCCGGCGGCTCCTCCCGCGCCCAAGCCGTAAGGCACGGCGCGGCCGATGGAACAAGGACGCCGCCGGGCACCCGCCCGGCGGCGTCCTTGTGTTCGGAGGCGAGTCGCGCCACTGGATCGGGGATCGGGCGGGTGAGGCGGCGCACAGGAGGCCAGCCGGCCTCGCGCTAAGGACGTTGCGCCGACGGACGGAGACCGGGCGCGATGGACGATTGGAACCTCTACCTGCTCATCGGCCTGATCGGCCTCGCGGTCGTGGTCTCGGGGCCGGTCGCCTTCGGGCTGGTGCTGAGCCAGCGCGGGCGGATCGCGGCGCTGGAAGGCCGCCTGGCACGCCTGGAGCGGCCCGGCCTCGCAGCATCGGCCTCGCCGGGCCTCTACGCGGTCCCGCCGGCCCCGCCGGCACGCGGTCCCGAGGCCGCCCCGGCGCCCTCGGTCGCGCCCGAGAGGCCCCAGCCCGCAGCGCAGGCCCCCGAACCGGAGGCGCCGCTCAAGCCCGCCGCGGTTCCCCCCGTCCGGCTTCCCCCGCCGGAGACGCCAGCACCGGGCATCATCCCAAAGAAACCCTCGTTCGAGGAGCGCTTCGGCACCCGCTGGGTCGTCTGGATCGGCGGCATCGCCCTGGCGCTCGGCGCCGTCCTGCTGGTGCGCTACTCGGTGGAGCAGGGCGTGTTCGGGCCGGGCACGCGCATCCTCTCCTCGCTGGCGCTGGCCGCCGGGCTGGTCGCGGGCGGCGAACGGCTGCGCCGGCGCCTGCGCGGCGCCGCCCCGGTCCCGCCGCGCTGGCCCGACATCCCGGCCATGGTCACGGCCGCCGGCATCGTGGCCGGCTTCGGGGCGATCTACGCCGCCCACGCCCTCTACGGCTTCATCGGCCCCGAGCTGGCCTTCGTCCTCCTCGGGGCGACGGGCCTGACGGCCATGGTCGCCGCCGGCCTGCACGGGCCGGCGCTGGCCGGCATCGGCCTCGTCGGCGCCCTGGTCACGCCGGTCCTCGTCGGCAAGGCCGGGGGGAGCGCCTGGCCGCTCACCCTCTACCTGCCGGTGGTGACGGGAAGCGCCTACGCCTTCGCCTGGTACAAGGGCTGGCGGGCCCTGGGCCTGGCCGCCTGGATCGGCGCGGCCCTGTGGAGCCTCGTCCTGGCGTTCGCCACGGACAGCCCCGGCGCCGCGATCACCCCCGTCCTCGTCCACGCCGTGGTGCAGGCGGCGCTGGCCGCCTTCGTCTTCGCGGTCCTGCCCCATCGCGGGGAGGCGGACGAGGCCGCCCGGCCGGATCCGGTCGCGGCCGGCGTGCTGGCGAGCCTCGCCCTGGTGCTCGTCCACACCCTCTGGTTCTCGGTCGCGGCGCAGGGCGCGGGCGCGGCCTGGATCGCGGCGGGGCTCGCCGCGGTCGCGATTCCCGCGGCCGCCGCCTTCCTGGCGCCTGCCGCCGCCCTCGGCCTGGCCACCGCGGGAGCGAGCCTCTGCGCCCTGGTGGCGCTCTGGCCCGACGCGGACCCCAATGCCGAGCCGTACCTGATCTGGCGCAGGGTGCAGGATTCCGGCCTGTTCCTGGTGGTCGTCGGCCTGCCGGCCCTCTCGCTGACCGCGGCCGGGGCGCTGCGGCTCTTAGGCGGCAGCCGGCTCCCGCCCGCGAGCGCCCTGATCTACGCCGGCAGCGCGGCGCTCGCGCCCCTTGCGGTCCTGTCGCTGGCCTACCTGCGGATCGGGCAGGGCACGGCCTCGCCGGGCTTTGCGGCCGCGGCGGGCGGGCTCGCGGCGGTGATGACGGCGCTCGCCGCCACCTTCCGCCGCCACGGCGAGGCGGCCTCGAGCCCCGCCCTGCGGCTCGGCCTCGGCGCCTTCGCCTCCGCGTCCGTGGCGGCCCTGTCGCTCGGCCTCGTCTGCGCCGTCTCCGGGGGCTCCCTGACCCTGGCCTTCGCCCTCTCGGCGCTGGCCACCGCCGCCATCGCCCGGCACCTCGACCTGCGGGCCCTGCGCTGGTGCGTGGCGGCGCTGGGCCTGCTGGTGGCAGCGCGCCTGGCCTGGGACCCGGCGGTGGTCGGGCCGGACCTCGGCCGCACCCCGGTCTTCAACTGGCTGCTGGTGGGATACGGCGTGCCGGCCCTGGCCTTCGCCCTGGCCGCCAGGCTGATCCGCCTGCCGGACCGGGCGCCAGACGCGCCGCCGCTGATCGCCGAGGCCCTGAGCCTGCTGTTCTCGGTCTTCCTGGTGGTGTTCGAGATCCGCCACGCCCTGAACGACGGCGACATCCTCGCCCCGAACACAAGTTTCCTGGAGCAGGGGCTGATGACCCTTTCGGCCCTGGGCTTTGCCGGCGTGCTGGTGCGGCTCGACGCCGTGCACGGCTCGCCCGTGATCCGCGCCGCCTCCCTCGGCTTCGGGGCGCTGGCCCTGCTGCAGGGGCTTTGCGGCCTCGTCCTCCTGACCAACCCCTACCTCACCGACGAGCCGGTGGCGGGCGGCCTCCTGTTCAACACGGTGGCCCTGGCCTACGGCGCCCCGGCGCTGGCGGCCCTCGCTTTGGCACGCGCCGCCCGGCCGACGCGGCCCCTCTGGTACGTCCGGGCGGCGGGTCTCTCCGGGCTGGTGCTCGGGTTCGTGGGCCTGTGCCTGCTGATCCGGCACGGCTTCCAGGGGCCGCTGATCGGCCTCGACAGGGAGACCGGCGGCCGGGAATGGTACGCCTATTCCGCCGCCTGGCTGGCGCTGGGCCTCCTCGCCCTGGGCTATGGCATCCTGCGGGGCTCGCTCACGGCGCGCCTCGCCTCGGCGGCGCTGGTCGGCCTCTCGATCCTCAAGGTCTTCCTGTTCGACCTCTCCGGCCTCGACGGTCCCTTGCGCGCCCTGTCATTCCTCGGCCTCGGCGCGGTCCTGATCGCGATCGGCCTCGTCTACCAGCGCTTCGTCTTCGCGCCCGAGCGCCGGGGGTGAGACCGTGTCCGCCCGATCGAAGCGGACACGGTCTCACCAAGCCCGCGCGGCGCTTGAGCGAAGCCGAAATCCGCATCGCGACGCGATCGAACGGATTTCGTATGACCGGAGGCGGGTCGCCTGCCGGGTCACGAGGAGCAGGGCCGTGGCGCCCGGCCGGCCTTCCGGCGTATAGGGGCCGGCACAGGGGCGGACGGATGCGACGGATGCGGGCGATCTCTCTCGGGCTGGCGCTGCTGGCGCTGACCTCCGGCGGCGCGGCGGCGGCCTGCCGCTGCGCCTGTCTCGACGGCGAGATGCGCTCCGTCTGCAACGGTCCCCTCGATCCCCCTGCCCTCTGCGACCGGCTCTGCCCGCTCTCCGTCCGCCCGCCCTCGATCCGTGCGCCCGGTGCGCCGCCCGAGATCCCGGGCGACGTCCTGAGCGACGACGCAGACCCGTCCCTGCCGACCGGTGGCGCGCCCACCCAGCAGCCGTTGCAGCCGCAATAGGCCCCGCCGGCGCGGCGGCGTTGCCGGGGGGCACGACCCTCGATCGAGGCGCGAGGCCCCCCGGCCGCGCACCCAAGGCCCTGCGAGCGGACGCTGGCGCGATCGGTCACGTTCTCAACGCCGGGCCGTCGGCGCAGGATGCGGGCATAGGCGGGGGGGGCACGCCCCGGCGAGGCCTCCACGGAGACGGGCTCATGAGCGCATTCGAGTGGATCGGCCTGACGCTGGCCTTCCTGGCGCCGCTCCCCCCCGAGCAGCCGGCGCCGCCCGCGCCCCTGCCGGGAAACGCCTGGGCGGGCGCGGTGGTGATGGGCAGCGTCGTCCTGACGATGGTGCTGCCCATGCTCGCCATCTGGAGCTTCCACCGCCCGCACGACGCGGTCCGGGCCCGGTGCCAGGCTTCGGGCGGGCGCATCGCGCCCTCCTATCTCGACGGCAGCGGCCCCTATCATTGCCGCCATCCGGGAGGCGGACACGCCGAGCCGACGCGATCACCCGGATAGGCGCGGTCTGCGACCCTCTTGGATCAGGCCACCGCCGGCACACCTGTCGAACTCGCTTTCGGGTGGGTGACGGACGCGTCCCGCTTCCTGACCTTCAGACCCATGCAGTCGACCTGCCGCGGGCGAAGACCCCGGTGACGGGACCGGACGGGGCCCGGGCCACCTTCGCGTGGCAGGCGGTGAAGACCATGACACTCGGAAAGACCGTCACCGCGACGCTCACCAACACCGTAGCGCCGCGCCGGGCGCCAGGCGAGCGCGTCGCAGACCGCGACTGTCCCGGGATAGGAGAACTCGCGGCCATCCGGTCCATAGGGGGCCTGCGAACCGATCCTGTCTGTCTAACCTAGCGGTCTACCCTCCGCTAACGCACTCGCGCGGAGCAAGAGGAGAAGGTGCTATGTATTTGACATCGTTCGGGAGATTTTGGCTCCCCGAGCAGGACTCGAACCTGCGACAAGGCGATTAACAGTCGCCTGCTCTACCAACTGAGCTATCGGGGATCACGGCGGGGTGTCTACACACGGGCGGTGCCGGACGCAAGGGCATCCGCGCCACGATTCTCACGCGAGCCGCACATCGGCGCGGCCGGCCGGGAGCCGACCGCTAGTAGGGATAGCCGTAGCGCGGGCGCGGCTGCCGGCGATCCTCGCCGCGGACCGGCCGCTCCCTGTAGCCGTCCCGGCCGTAGGCGCGCAGGTAGGTGTTGTATTTCGGCGGCGCATAGGGGCCGCTGTTGACCCCGCCGGTGCGGCCGTTCCCGCTGAGTTCGGCATAGGGGTTCAACCCGTCGCCCCCGCCGCTGCCCGAACCGCCGCCGCCACCGCCGATGGCGAACGCGGCGCCGGACGCCCCCAGGATCAGCGCCCCGGCGAGCGCGCTACGGATCATCGTGCTTCTCATGGCCGTCTCCCGGTTCGGGCGCGAGGCCCCTATGCGAGCGAACGGCGGCGGGGACCGCGGGGTTCCGTACCGGCCACGCGGCCTCGCCGCGCCTGCCGGGTGGAGACCCTTCGGCCCGGTCCCGTCAGGCGCCCAGCCGCCGCTTGCGCATCCCCCTGAAGATCGCGGGCTGCACCGCAGCAGAGCGCGGCGGCCGGTGCGCCTCGACCCACATCCGCGGCGTGACCGGCGGCCGCGGGACGAGCGCGGGCTGCCGGGGCCGGGCGGGGGGCCGCGCCTTCGATCCCTTCGCCCGGTCGAAGGCGGCGGCCAGGACGGAGACGGCCAGGCACACGATCCCGACGCGCAGACCCAGGGTGGTCGCCCGGTCGTCGAGCATCATGGCGGCCAGGCCGACGAGGGCCGCGGCGGCGGTCAGGGGTCGTGCGAGGGATGGATCGGATCGCATGACCCAGCCCTATCGCGATCGGCTCAGCGATCGATCAAGAAGAAGCGTCGAATCTTAGCGATCCGGTCCCGCGACAGGGCCGGCCGTTCGCGGTCCCCTCGGACGACCCCGCACGCCGCACGGTCACGCGGCTGCGCCCACGCCGCCCTGCGTCGACCGCCTCGATACGCATCGTCCGTCACCCGCGGGCCGTGGGAGGATGCCCAGCCCGCAGCACGTCGATCCGGTAGGCGGCCTCGCGGACCTGCCGGACGGGCCGCGCGAAGCCGTCCGCCCGCGCGAGGAAGGTCTCCACCGCGGCATCGCCCGAGAGCGGGTAGTCGGTCTCCCCGAGCCAGTGCACCAGCATCACCTCGCCCCCGGGCAGCAGGCTCTCCCCGGCCCGCGCGGCGAGGGCGGCCACGTCCGCGGCCGTGAAGAAATAGAGCACCTCCGAGAACAGGATCAGGTCGAAGCGGCCGTCCGGCCAGTCGCCCGGCACGGCGCCCTCGCGGATCGAGACCCAGGGCTGGTCGGCGCAGCGCCGCCGCGCGGCCTCGACGGCGGCCGGCACCGGGTCGAGGGCGGTGAGCGCGTCGCAGCGCGCCGCGAGTTGCCGGGTGAGGACCCCGATCGAGCAGCCGGCCTCGAAGGCGCTTCCGTAGCGGGGCTGCGAGAGGCATCCGAGGGTGGCGGCGTACTTGGCCTGCTCGTAGGCGCTGGTCTCGAAGCCCCAGGGGTCCGGCCCGCCATCGGCG
>NZ_BPRB01000239.1 GCF_022179685.1 Methylobacterium trifolii | reverse complement strand
ACGGGAACCCGATGACCCTGCCAAGGGTCATCGGGTTCCCGTGTCTGCGGCACCGCAGGTCCGCGGGCAAGCCGGAGCGTTGAAATCGCTGCGACTTTGTAGGGCGCGTGCCCTGCAGGATGGTGCCGGATCAAACGTCGAGACGCATCGACAGGCCGGCCGCCGCCATGTGGGCCTTGGCCTCGGCCACGGTGTGCTGGCCGAAATGGAAGATCGAGGCGGCGAGCACGGCGCTCGCGCCACCCTCGGCCACGCCCGCGACGAGGTCGTCGAGGCCGCCGACGCCACCCGAGGCGATCACCGGCACGCGGACGGCGTCGGCGATGGCCCGCGTCAGGGCGAGGTCGTAGCCCGAGCGCATCCCGTCCCGGTCCATCGAGGTGACGAGGAGTTCGCCCGCCCCCTTGGCCGTCACGGTCCGGGCGAAGGCGACCGCGTCGAGGCCGGTGGGATTGCGCCCGCCATGGGTGAAGATCTGCCAGGCCGCCGGCTCGCCGGGCGCGGACGTGCGCTTGGCGTCGATGGCCACGACGATGCACTGGGCGCCGAACTTCTCCGCGGCGCGGGCCACGAGGTCGGGGTCCTTCACCGCGGCGGTGTTGATCGCGACCTTGTCGGCACCGGCGAGCAGCAGGGCGCGCACGTCCGCCACGGCACGCACGCCCCCGCCCACGGTGAGCGGCATGAAGCAGGCCTCCGCCGTGCGGCTCACCATGTCGAGGAGAGTGCCGCGGGCCTCGTGGCTCGCGGTGATGTCGAGGAAGCAGAGTTCGTCCGCGCCCGCCGCATCGTAGGCCTTGGCCGCCTCGACGGGGTCGCCCGCGTCGCGCAATTCCAGGAACTTCACGCCCTTGACGACGCGGCCGTCCTTGACGTCGAGACAGGGGATGATGCGGGTCTTGAGCACTTCGGGCTTTCAGGCGGTCGTATCGTCGGGGTCGATCGCGAAGGGACGGCGCATCAGGTCTTCGCGGTTGTAGGGGCAGGTCTCGGGGAATCGGGAGAGGGGCAATTGCGCCGCGTCGGCCGCTCCGAGACGGGCGGTCTGGTAGGCGCGCGCCATCGCCTCCTCCGAACGGTCTTTCAGGCCGGGACTGTCCTTGAGCAGGAACGTCACGTCCAAGCGCTGCGCCGCGATCAGGAGCGCTCCGTCTCGTGCCGGGAGATCGGGCCGGTGGTCGAACACGAGGATGGAACGGAGGATGTCCCGGAAGGCGGCGACGAGCTTGCCGAACTCGCTGCGGCCCAGGCTCTCGATCTCCTCGGCCAGGTCCTCACGGTCCAGCGCCGAGAGGTCGCCCGCCCGGAGGCGCGCGCCCTGCTCCTGGGTCCAGGTGTAGAAGTCGTCCGCGTAGGCCGTGCCGCCGGTCGCAGTCGGCCGGGCCGCCTTCAGAGCCGTCATCGTCGCCTCCCGAGGGGCGATCCTATCACGGGGCGGTACGGCTGCGTGACTCCGCGATGGCCTTCAGGGCCGCGCGGGGGTCGATGCGGCCGTCGTAGAGGGCCCGGCCGGTGATGGCGCCCGCGATCAGGGCGCAGTCGGGCTGGAGCAGGCGGTGCACGTCCTCGATCGAGGCCAGCCCCCCGGAGGCGATCACGGGGATCCTCACGGCCTCGGCCAGAGCCAGGGTCATCTCCACGTTGAGGCCCTTGAGGATGCCGTCGCGGGCGATGTCGGTGTAGATGATCGCGGCGACGCCCACGTCCTCGAAGCGGCGCCCGAGGTCCTCGGCGGTCATGCTCGAGGTCTCGGCCCAGCCGGCCACAGCCACGCGCCCGTCCTTGGCGTCGATGCCGACCGCGATCCGGCCGGGATGGCGGCGGGCCGCCTCGTGCACGAAGGCGGGGTCGCGCACGGCGGCCGTGCCGATGATGACGCGGGCCACCCCCTTGGCGAGCCAGGCCTCCAGGGTCCGCATCTCGCGGATGCCGCCGCCGAGCTGCACCGGCAGGGCGGTGCGGGCCAGGATGGCGTCGACGGCATCCGCGTTGCGCGGCGCGCCCGCGAAGGCCCCGTCGAGGTCGACCACGTGCAGCCAGGAGAAGCCCTGCTCCTCGAACACCATCGCCTGCGCGGCGGGATCGTCGCTGAACACGACCGCCTGGGCCATGTCGCCTTGCACGAGGCGGACGCAGCGCCCCTCCTTCAGATCGATGGCGGGATAGAGGATCACGCGGGACTTATCCTTGTCTGAACCAGACGGGCGGGGGTCAGGGACGCCAGGCGAGGAAGTTGGCGATGAGCGCGAGGCCGAGGCGCTGGCTCTTCTCCGGGTGGAACTGCGTGCCCGCGAGGTTGTCGCGGGCGACCATGGCCGTGACCGGGCCGCCGTAATCGGCATGCGCCACCACGTCGCCCGGCCGCTCGGCCGTGAGGGCGTAGCTGTGCACGAAATAGGCGTGCAGGCCCGCCGCGCCGAGGGGAATGCCGGCGAGCAGCGCATGGTCGCGCTCGGGCGCCAGCGTGTTCCAGCCCATGTGCGGGATCTTGAGGCCGGGGTCGGACGGGCGGATCGGGCCGACGTCGCCGGGAATCCAGCCGAGGCCCGGCGTGGTCTCGTATTCGAGGCCGCGGGTCGCCATCAGCTGCATGCCGACGCAGATGCCGAGGAACGGCCGGCCGGCACCAAGCACCGCCTGGGTCATGGCCTCGACCAGGCCGGGAACGGCGTCGAGGCCCCGGCGGCAATCGGCGTAGGCGCCCACGCCCGGCAGCACCACCCGGTCGGCAGCCGCCACGGCCTGCGGATCCCCGGTGACATGGATACGCGTGCCGTCGCGGCCGGATTCGCGGGCGGCGCGCTCGAAGGCCTTGGCCGCCGAGTGGAGGTTGCCCGAGCCGTAATCGATGATCGCGACGGTCTCGACGCTCACGACGGGCTCACCGCGCACCCTCCCGTGCCGGGAACAGGCCGATGACCGGGTCGGAGCGGCGGGCGCCGCCCGCAGGGAAGGGCGGGCGCGGGGCGGGCGCGGCACGCTCCGGATCGAGCCAGCGGGCCACGGCCTTGATCTCGGCCTCCTCGGCATTGGCGGCCACGAGGGCATCGCGGGCTGGCCAGCCGCGGCAGGCCAGGGTCCAGCGACGCAGGCTCGACGCCTCCAACCCGATCAGGAGGGCGGCGAGCAGGCTGATCCCGGAGGCGGCGACTGACGGCAGGCCCAGCGCATAGCCCGCCCCCGCCAGGGCCGCGAGGCCGGCCAGCACGATCAGCGCCGCGACCCAGAGGCGGTGATACAGGAACCACAGGACGCTGAAGGCGAAGGCGGCCGGGGCAAAGCCGTCCGGCACGAGCTGCGCCCGGTCGAGGCCGTGAGCCTCGCCGGGGCGCGCCTCCGGCGGCAGGTGTAGCGTGTAGCTGCGCATGCGCATCCGCGGCCCTCGTCGGCGTTACAGGGTGCCCTTGGTGGAGGGCACGCGGCCCTCCTCGCGCGGGTCGATGGCCACCGCCTTCCGCAAGGCGCGGGCCAGCCCCTTGAAGCAGCTCTCGGCGACGTGGTGGGCGTTGTCGCCGTAGAAGGTCTCGACGTGCAGCGTCAGGCCGGCATTCATGGCGAAGGCCTGGAACCACTCGCGCACCAGTTCCGTGTCGAACTGCCCGATCTTCTCCACCCGGAACGCGGTGCGGAACACCAGGAACGGGCGGCCGGAGACGTCGATGCAGACCCGCGTCAGCGCCTCGTCCATCGGCAGGTGGACGTCGGCGTAGCGCGCGATGCCGCGCTTGTCGCCGAGCGCCTGGGCGAAGGCCTGCCCGAGGGCGATGCCGCAATCCTCGGCCGAGTGGTGCTGGTCCACGTGCAGGTCGCCCGCGACCTTGACCTCAACGTCGAACAGGGCGTGCCGGGCGAACAGCTCCAGCATGTGGTCGAGGAAGCCGATGCCGGTGGCGATCGCGGCCTTGCCGGTGCCGTCGAGGCCGATCGCGACGGAAACGTCGGTCTCGGCTGTCTTGCGGCTGATGCTGGCGCTGCGCATTCTTCTTGGTTTCGCATGAGCCGCCGCTGCGGCCGGGCTGGCGTTCTAGTGCGGAAACGCGCGGCAGGGGAAGAGGGTGTTGCAACCTGGCCGCGATCAGCCGTTCAGAACGCGCCCGGCGACCGCGTCGAGCCTGGCCAGAAGCGCCGGGTCGCGCTGGGCCGGCGCCGTCATGATCGCGCCGTCGAGGGCCCGGTGCGAGCCCACGGGGCAATCCTCGCGCTCGGCCGGGAAGTCGCGGGCGAGACGGGCCACGAGCCGGGCCGCCTTGTCGGCGTTGGCGCGGGCGACCGCGATCACCGCGGCCACGTCGACGGCATCGTGGGCGGGATGCCAGCAGTCGAAATCCGTGACCATGGCGATGGTGGCGTAGGTGATCTCGGCCTCGCGGGCGAGCTTGGCCTCGGGCATGTTGGTCATGCCGATCACGTCGAAGCCTTGGGCCTTGTAGCTCTTGGATTCGGAGAGCGACGAGAATTGCGGGCCTTCCATGCAGACGTAGGTGCCGCCCCGGTGCACCCCGATCTCCTCGGCATCGGCGGCCGCCGCGATCCGCTTCTGCAGGTTCGGGCCGACGGGGTGGGCGAGCGAGACGTGGGCGACGCAGCCGTTGCCGAAGAAGGAGGAGGGCCGGCCGTGCGTCCGGTCCACGAACTGGTCGACGAGGACGAACAGGCCCGGATGCAGCTCGTTGCGGAAGGAGCCGCAGGCGGACAGCGACACGAGGTCGGTCACGCCCGCGCGCTTGAGCACGTCGATGTTGGCGCGGTAGTTGATGCCCGTGGGCGAGAACCGATGCCCGCGCCCGTGGCGCGCCAGGAAGACGACCGTCGTCCCGCCGATCCGGCCGATGCGCAGCGCGTCCGAGGGCTCGCCCCAGGGGGAGTCGATCCGCTCCTCGCGCACGTCCTCCAGGCCCGGCAGGTCGTAGACGCCGGACCCGCCCATCACGCCGAGCACCGCTGCCGTCATCCGTGAATCCTTCTCGATGGTGCCGACGTCCGGCAGCCGGTATCACGTCCGCCGCCCTGCGCCCAAACGGGAACGGGCCCCGAGAGGGGCCCGTCCTGGGGTCGGTCGGACAGACTCAGCCTGCCTTGTGCAGTTCCGGCTGGAGGCCGTGGACCTCGCCGCCGACGGCGGACCAGACCCGCTTCTTGACGTAGTAGAGCAGGCCCGAGAGCAGGATCAGGAACAGGATCACCCGGAAGCCCAGGGCCTTGCGGGCCATCATGTGCGGCTCGGCCGCCCAGGCCATGAAGGCGGCTACGTCCCTGGAATACTGGTCCACCGTCTCCGGCACGACCGGCTCGCCCTTGTCGTTCTTGGCGTAGGTCACCTGCCCGTCGCTGATCGGGTTGGGCATCGCGATCAGGTGGCCGGGATAGTACTTGTTGTAGTGCACCCCGTCCGGCACCTCGGTGCCCTTCGGGGGCTCCTCGTAGCCGTTGATGAGCGCGTGGATGTAGTCGACGCCCTGCTCCGAGTAGCCGACGAAGGGCAGCGCGTCGGTGATGAACCAGGGGAAGCCGCGCTCGTAGGTGCGGGCCTTGGCCAGCACCGAGAAGTCCGGGGGCGCCTTGCCGCCGTTGGCCGCGGCCGCGGCCTGGTCGTTGGGGAAGGGCGGCGGGAAGCGGTCGGCCGGGCGGCCGGGGCGCTCGAACATGTCGCCCGCGTCGTTGGGGCCGTCCTTGACCGTGTAGGTCGCGGCCAGCGCCTTGACCTGCGAGGCGGAGAAGTCGGGGCCGCCGTCCTCCGCGAGGTTGCGGAAGGCCACGAGCTTCATGGCGTGGCAGGCGGAGCAGACCTCCTTGTAGACCTGGAAGCCGCGCTGAAGCTGGGCCTGGTCGAACCGGCCGAACACGCCGGCATAGCTCCACTTCATCCGCGGCGGCTGGTTGCCGCCGTGGGCATTCTCGGCGGAGGCCGGGGAGGCACCCAGGGAGGCGCCGCCGAGGAGGGCCGCGATCAGGGATGCGGCGAGGACGTTTCTCGTCTTCATCTTTATGCTTGTCCTCAGCCCTTCGTGGTCGGGGATGCGGCCGCGCCCGTCGGCATGCCCGAACCGGAGATCTGCTTGCCCGGCCCGGTCACGCTTTCCAGGATCGATCCCGGCATGGCCTTGGGGGTCTCGAACAGGCCGACCAGCGGCATCACGAGGAGGAAGTGGGCGAAGTAGTAGAAGGTGCAGATCTGCGAGGCGATGACGTAGCCGCCCTCGGGCGGCTTGGAGCCGAGCCAGCCCAGAATCACCGTCACCGCGGCGAAGACCCAGAAGAACTGCCGGTAGATCGGGCGGTAGTTGGCAGACCGCACCCGCGAGGTGTCGAGCCAGGGGGCGAAGGCCAGGATCAGCACCGCCGAGAACATCAGGATGACGCCGCCGAGCTTCGAGGGCACCGCGCGCAGGATCGCGTAGAACGGCAGGAAGTACCATTCCGGCACGATGTGGGCGGGCGTCACGGCCGGGTTGGCGGCGACGTAGTTGTCGGCGTGGCCGAGGTAGTTCGGCTGGTAGAAGATGAACCAGGCGAACAGGATCATGAACACCACGGTGGCGAACACGTCCTTGATCGTGGCGTAGGGGGTGAACGGCACCGCGTCCTTGCCGGACTTGATCGGGATGCCGGTGGGGTTGTTCTGGCCGGTGACGTGGAGCGCCCAGACGTGGAGCACGACGACGCCCGCGATCATCCATGGCAGCAGGTAGTGCAGGGAGAAGAAGCGGTTGATGGTTGGGTTGCCCACCGAGTAGCCGCCCCAGAGCAGGCTCTGGATGGTGTCGCCCACCACCGGGATCGCCGCCAGGATGTTGGTGATGACGGTGGCGCCCCAGAAGCTCATCTGGCCCCAGGGCAGGGTGTAGCCGAGGAAGGCGGTGGCCATCATCAGCAGGTAGATCACCACGCCGAGGATGTAGAGCACCTCGCGCGGGGCCTTGTACGAGCCGTAGTAGAGCGCCCGGAACATGTGCACGTAGACGGCCACGAAGAACATCGAGGCGCCGTTGGCGTGGGCGTAGCGCAGCAGCCAGCCGTAGTTCACGTCGCGCATGATGTGCTCGACGGATTCGAAGGCCCGCGTCGCCGAGGGCTCGTAGTGCATGGCGAGCCAGACGCCGGTGATGATCTGGATGCCGAGGAAGGCGGAGAGGATCGCGCCGAAGGTCCAGAAGTAGTTCAGGTTGCGCGGCACCGGATAGGCGATGAAGGACGAGTGCACGAGGCCGGCGATCGGCAGGCGCGACTCGAACCACTTCGCGATGCGGCTCTTGGGGACGTAGGCGTTGGCGTGGACGCTGCTCATGGGGCTACCCGCTCCTCTTGGTGTCAGGCCGCGGCCTTGCCGCCCTCTTCGCCGATGCGGATCTTCGCGTCGGTCTGGAAGGCGTAGGGCGGGATGGGCAGGTTGATGGGGGCGGGGCCGCGGCGGACACGGCCGACCGCGTCGAACTGTGAGCCGTGGCAGGGGCAGGCCCAGCCCTCGAAGTTGCCCTGGTGGCCGATCGGCACGCAGCCGAGATGGGTGCAGTTGCCGTAGACGACGAGCCACTGGTCGTGGCCCTTCTTGACACGCGAGTCGAAGGCGGCCGGTTCGATGAGCTGGCCCTGCGGCACCCCCTTCATGTCGCCCACCTCCTTCTCGGTGAGCTTGCGCACGAAGATCAGCTTGCCGCGCCAGAACACGTTGATGATCTGGCCGTCGGTGATCGGGGAGAGGTCCACGTCGATGGGCGCGCCGGCCGCGATGGTGGCCGAGTCCGGCGCCATGGAGGCGACCAGCGGCCAGGCCACGGCGCCGGCCCCGACCGCGAGGCCGGCCCCGGTGGCCAGGAACATGAAGTCGCGGCGGGTGCCGTCCTGAGGGGCGGTGCCGGCGGGCGCGGCGGAGGTGTTCGCCAAGGTCTCAAACTCCAGGAGCGCACGCCGTGCGTGCGGTGCAAGGGTGCGAACGACGAGGCCCCGCCCGTCGCAAGCGACGGTCACGGGGCGGGCCGATCCGAGCCGGACCAGAGCATCATCATTCTAAAGTGTGCAATGCGACCGCGCGTCGCCCGGAGTCAAGACGCGGACGGATGGCATTCGGCCCGGCCTGTTCCACCCATCCGGGGGGTGTAGCCGCGCTGCATCGCGCAACGGGCCGGCCTCAGGCGCGGGCCAGCCGGCGCCAGCGCGCCAGCAGCAGCCCGGCCACGACGAACAGGCCGGCGCAGAAGCCGAGCCAGATGCCGTAGCCCTGAAGCCCCGCGCCCCAGGCGAGGGCGGCCCCCACCGGCACGCCGACGCCCCAATAGCCGCCCACCGCGATCAGCATCGGCACGCGGGTGTCCTGAAGGCCGCGCAGCATGCCCAAAGCCACGGACTGCACCCCGTCGGCCACCGCGAACAGGGCGGCGAGACTCAGGAAGCCGACGGCATAGGGCAGCACCGGGGCGTTTCGCGCCGCGCCGAGGTCGAGGAACAGGGCGATCAGGTTCTCGGGCAGCGTGAGCTGGACCAGGGCGCACAGGCTCATGAAGGCCAGCGCCAGCCCGAGGGCCGCCCGGCCGGCCAGCCGCAGGCGGTGCCGGTCGCCGGCGCCGCGGGCGAGGCCGACCCGCACGGTCGCGGCCTGGGCCACGCCGTTGGGCACCATGAAGCAGAAGGCCGCGACCTGGATCGCCACCGCGTGCGCGGCGAGCTGGCTCGCCCCGAACAGGCCCATCCCCAGAACCGCCGCCTCGAACAGGCCGGCCTCGGCGAGCCCCGTGGCGGCCATGGGCAGGCCGAGGCGGAAGATCGCCCCGAGGCGGACGGGATCGAAGCGCCAGACCCGGTGCAGCAGCCGGTGGCGGCGCAGGTGGGGATCGCGCAGGATCACCCCGCAGAGGATCGCGAGCATGACGAAGGCGCTGACGCTGGTGGCGATCCCGACGCCGACCGGGCCGAGGCCGAGACATCCCGGCCGATCGAAGGCGAG
This sequence comes from Methylobacterium trifolii, assembly GCF_022179685.1. Classification (GTDB taxonomy): domain Bacteria; phylum Pseudomonadota; class Alphaproteobacteria; order Rhizobiales; family Beijerinckiaceae; genus Methylobacterium; species Methylobacterium trifolii. The sequence goes on along the minus strand of NZ_BPRB01000239.1, from coordinate 729 downwards.
CCAGACCGCCAGCACCACGTTGACGGGCAGCGCCGCCAGGCTCGCGGCCAGCGGCCAGCCCGGCCGCCCAAGGGCCGCAAGCGCCCCCTTCAGCACCATGAACAGCAGGGCCGGCCACATCGCCCATTGCAGCGCCCGCATGTAGGTGCCGGCGGCCATCGCCAGCGCCGGCGGCTCGCCGATGAGGTCGAGGAGCGTTCGCGTATGCCACAGGGCCAGCATCAGCGGCCCGGCGGCCAGCGTGGCCGCCCAGAACCCCGCCCGCACGGTGCGGCGCGCCTCGTCCCCGGCCGTGCCGTCCCGGCCAAGGGCTCCGGCGACGAGGGGAGCCACGGCCGAGGTCAGGCCCAGACCGCCGATGAAGAGGATAAAGTACAGACCCGTCGCCAGCGTCGCGGCGGCGAGCGCCTCCGCCCCGATCCGGCCGAGCATCACCACGTCGGCGGTGATGACCGCGTGCTGGGCGAGGTTGGTGAGGACGAGGGGGGCGGAGAGGGCCAGCGTCGCGCGCAGTTCCAGGGCCCAGGGCCGGTGGAAGGGGGCCCGCCCCCGCGCGGCGGGCGCCGCGAGGCCGAGTGCCGTCATGATGTATTTTGTCCTGTCTCGATCCGTCCTGATTACCGAACCGGCTCTTCGCTCTCCCCTCTGCGAGCTACCGGTTTCACACATCTCCGCTCAGCGGAAACCGGACAATTCGGTCGAAGCGCCGCGCGGCCCCCTCTCCCGTGC
>NZ_BPRB01000238.1 GCF_022179685.1 Methylobacterium trifolii | reverse complement strand
CCTGCCGGATCGAGATCGACAACCTGCCGGCCGAGCCGGGGCTGCCGGCCGTGCCCACGGTCTATTCTTGGTCCGAGCCGGCACTCACCCTGGCCTTCGATCATGCCGCCATCTGGACGGTGCGGGTGCTTTCGGTTCCGCACCTGCCGGGCGTGTTCACGGTGACCACCGATGCGTGAGCCCCGCATCCTGCGGCACGCTACCAATCACCGCGAGCATCGTGCGAACGCTTATCCGTCTCACGGGGACGCGCTGGACGTCATCGCCAAGGCTTTCCGGGCCATCGCCGATGGCAAGCCGATCCCGCCGGAGGCCATGGCCTGGGTCGAGAACTGCGAGGCTGTGAAGGCCCGCTTCCCCAAGAAGCCCGGCTGAGCCTCTTTACCGTCAGGATACCTGCATGGCTGATCCTACCGTCTCCGTGACGGCCGGCTCGACGGATGTCGTCGGTGTCGGCACGTCCTTCATCGAGCGCAGGGGTGACCTGTTCATCCTTGCCGGTCTCACGGTGCCGATCTCCTACTCGACGCCGAGCCGGCTCACCCTGACCCAGCCCTGGCCGGGGGCAACGCTTGCGGGGCGGACGGACTTCGCGACACAACGCAGCGGCCCCTACTGGTCGACCACCGTCACGACCAATGAACAGTTGACCGACCTGATCGGGAAGCTGGACGCGGCTCTGCCGTTGAAGTTCGATGCCGCTGGCCCATTCACGCAGCGCGCCAGCCTCAACAATCAGCCGGCGGGATTCGTTTTCCTCTCGGTCGATCCGGCACCCTTCACCCTCTACGTGAAGCTCGCCAATTCGAACTCGGAGGCCGATTGGTCGGCCGGACAGCAGGTTAAGACGACTCCCGCGCAGTCCACTGCAGATGCGCAGGCAGCGGCGGTGCAAGCCCAAAGCGCAGCCAGTCTTTCTAATGACAAGGCGGCCCTCGCCACCAGCGCAGCTGGGACGGCGGCAGGTGCCGCGGCTGCCACGTCCGCCGACCGGACGCAAACGGGATCGGATCGTGCGGCCACGTCCGCCGACCGAATCCAGACGGGCCAGGATCGCGCTACGACCTCGGGCGCAGCAACCGCTGCTACAGGGGCGGCCGGGACGGCCACTACGCAGGCTGGGATTGCAGTCACTGCGAGACAGGTCACTGAGTCTGCCAGAGATGTAACGCTTCCAGCAGCAGCGCAGGCTGTGGCGGCGAATAGCACGGCTCAATCCGCCGCTGGAACATCGATCTCGAAGGCCGCCGAGGCGCAGGGCTACGCTGCTGACGCGCGTCAGTACGCAGCGGCTCTCGCGCTCGCCGCTTTCGACTTCAGCTTCGACAGCGCCTCTGACATCTCTAACGACTGGAGCAACGGCTGATGGCCCGCCAGAAGCGACAGTTCATGCGGCAGGGGGTCGCCGACCTTCCAGACCGAGCGACCGTGAACGCCTATGCCGGGGCCAGCGGCGAGCCGATCTTCGATGGCGACACGCTCCGGATCATGAACGGGACGACGCCTGGCGGCATTCTGCTGGCTCGCTCTGGGCGCAAGCCCGTCGCCGACGCGAACTACGGTGCCCAGGTGGCCGACGTGTACGTCGGGATCTCCGCGCTGACGGTCGGACGCACAGTCACCCTTCCAGCCGCCAGCGCCTATCCGCCCGGCCAGACCCTTTTCGTAGCCGACGAGACGGGTCTCTGCTCGCCCACGTTGCCGATCACGGTGGCTGCGGCCGGCAGCGATACGATCGCAGGCCAGGCCTCCATCACGATGGGGTCGCCTTATCAAAAGCTCGCCTTCCACTCCAACGGCTCGAACCTTTGGACCTTCGCATGATCCGCTCTCTCCGCTTCCTCGTTGCCACCGCGGCACTCCTCGTTGTCGTCCTGCCGCTTCATGCAGATCAGATCCTGGCACCAGCGCGGATCGATAATTCGAGCAAGATCGTATTGCCGGGTGGGCCGACGTTGGGGCTATGGTCCGGTGGCAAATACACCTCCCAGCCGGACGCTCTTCAAATCAAAGGTACGGGCTCCTCCGGCGATGTGTCCGGCATGAGCGTCACGCCGTCTTCAGGCGCGGCGTCTGGCTCGCTCGCCAAGTTGCTTGAGGCGCCAACTCAGTTCGACGGGATGACGACCTCGGGTGCATTGCTGTCACGCCTTTTCGCGCCTGGTCCGCTCATCAGCGAGGCGCCATCTGGCAAGGCGGGCATCCTACGTCTGGGAGGGGCGAATCCTGATACGGGCAAGGATTGGCTTGAGACCGAGATTCCCTACAGCAGTTCGATCGCGCAGGGTTCAGTTCTCGCTCTTAAGGGCCGGATCGGGTTGCTCGGCGCAAGCCGTACCTCCGACAATACGACGACGCCTGGAGCGCAGGGAACGCAGGGCGTCGCGGGGTTTTGCCTGAACGACAATGCGACCGTGGTGTCCTCGTGCTACGGGTTCTATGGCGAAGCCCGGCGCAAGTCCGGCGCCGGCTTCACTCATCTGTTCGAAGGCAATACGATCAATCAGGGGAGCGTTGTTCCTGTCACGCCTTATGGCGTCGCCCAGGGCGCGACGTTCGGTTACTGGAGCTCGTGCGGACGCGGTGATCTTGCCGATAGCGCCGCATGCAGCGCGGCCTACGCCATCGTCAACAACGGCGTGAATGGCGGGAATAGTGTTGGCTCACCTTGGCTCACCGGCATCCACTTCGGCTGCAACTCGATCCAGGGCGTTGACTGCACAGGCGCCGGCACAGGCGCCGCCCTGCAGATGACGCCTGGCCATCTGTTGAAGTGGATGTCCTCGACGGGTGGTCAGGCTACCTTCGGATCAACAGTAACGACAGACGCCGCCGCCCAGAACCTGCGGTTCACGAACAGTGGCCTTCTATTTTCGAACAGCGCTGGCAACCCTCTGTTCACGGTCAATACCAACACCAATCTGGCGAATGGCCTGACGTTGACGCCCGGGCCGGTAGGAACGCCGCCGATCCTGACTGCTACGGGCGCGGACGCGACGATCCCGTTCATCTTTCGCACGAGCGGAACAGCAGGGTCGTTCGACTTCCAGAACGGCGCTGGAGCGGAGGCATTCAAGGTCAGCCCAGTTGCGTCTGGGGTGAACTATGTCCTGGTGACTGGAGCGACGACGACAATCAGCCCGTCCGTGACGGCCACCGGCAGCGATACGAACGTCAATCTCTCGATGGGGGGCAAGGGCACCGGCCAAATCGTGACCACGTCGTCCCTGAGGATCACTCCGAGCCAGACGGGCGCGGCCGGCGGTATCACCAAGCTCGACCTGTGGAATGGCGGGTATGGCTTCGGCGTCTCGTCATCGGCGCTGGACTACGTTGCGCCGGCCGGGGCGGCGCACACGTTCTACGTCGGCGGCGCCGCAGCAGTGAAAATCACAAGCACCGGTGTTTCGACGCCCTCGGTGGCCTTCACTGCAACAACGGTTGCCGCTCTGCCGACCTGCAATGCCGGCACCCAAGACACCATTCGCGCGGTCTCTGATGCCACGGCGCCGACCTACCGCGGGGCGCTCACAGGCGGCGGTACAATCCGGACGCCGGTCTACTGCGACGGAACGAGTTGGACGGCGCACTGATAGTCGGCCGGGATCTCAACGGCCTTAGCCAGCCGATATGCGGCCATGGGCTCTCGTCGGGCCACTCAGTGCGGTACGCACGATCTCTGGCTCCACGCCAATCTTCTGGCCGTGCTCACCATGCACCCGCGGCCAGTGGTTCTGGCGGGTCAGCGCTTCGATGTCGTCTACCGAACATCCGCAGGCGAGCGCCAGCTCGGCCGGGGTGTGCCACCGCTTCGTCTGGTCCTGATGCATCATCTCGCCCTGCCCCGTCAGCGCAAATAGCCGGCCGCCCGCAACTCCTTCTCGACTGCATCGTAGAGCGCCTTCATGGAGTCGTCGTTCACGGCTTCTGGCGGCTGGACCGGCACCATCGGCGCGAATGCAATCCCCTGGCCCGCCAAAGAGCGGGCGGCATCGTCTTGATCCTGCTCGGCGTACTCCGAGGCGGTCTTTCGGCGAGCGGCAGAGAGAAATCTGCTGAGCATCGGCACCTCCTGATTGTGCTCATGCACAAAACGTGCCGCCGAGCGACAAGTCAAACCCACTAACTCCCTTCGAAACCCGGAGACCACCATGGCCGCATCCCTGGACAGGGCCGCGTTCTTCGCGGCTGCGCGCGCCGACCTGTTCGGCGGAAGCCTCTCACAGGCGCAGGTCGACGGCATTGAGCGCCTGATCGCCGCCTTCACGCTCTACGGCTCGGGCGACCGGCGCCATCTCGCTTACATCCTGGCGACCTCCTACCATGAGACCGGCCGGCGGATGATGCCGGTCCGCGAGGGCTTCGCGGCCACCGACGCGGCGGCGCGTGCGGCGGTGGCGGGCCTCTACGCCAAGGGCAAGATCAGCCAGAACTACGCCCTGCCCAACGCGCGCGGGCAGAGCTTTTATGGCCGGGGTGACGTTCAGCTCACCTTCGAGGCGAACTACCGCCGGATGGGGCAGGTGCTCGGCCTCGACCTCGTCGCGTTCCCAGACCTGGTGCTCGAGCCCGCCACCTCGGCGCGAGTGATCGTCGAGGGCATGCTGCGGGGCATCTCGGGGCGTGGCGACTTCTCCGGCAAGGCACTGGAGGACTACATCGACGGCGACCGCTGCGATTACGTCCAGGCCCGCCGGGTCGTGAACATCCTCGACAAGGCGGCGCAGATCGCGAGCTACGCGGGCGATTTCGAGCACGCGCTGGTCGTCGCCGGGATGCCGCGCAACGCGGCCGTCACCGACGCCGTCGGCAAGCCGATCCCGGTCGGGCCCGTCGAGACCAAGCCCCTCGCGCCGATCCCTGTCCTCCCGCCGCCGGCCGTGGTCGCCAAGCCGAACCTGCTCAAGCGCATCAGCGACTGGGTCGACGAGCGCTTCGGAGCCCGGTCGTGATCTGCCGCCTCGCCTGCTGGACGGTCGCCGTGGGCACGGGCTTGGCGCTGATGGCGGCCTGCGCGGTGGCGGCGATGATCGCGGTGGGCGCGCATCCGCACTGACCGCTCCCGAACCGGCGGGTGATCCGGCGTCCCTCAAGCCCAAGAGACCATCATGACCGCGAAGCAGCATCACGGCCTGCCCGTGTCCGGCTACCTGCCGCAGACCGAGGACAAGGTCGCCCTCGTCAACGAGAACAAGGCCCTGGAAGAGCGCGTCCTGCGCCAGTTCGACAAGCTCGGGGCCCTGCCCGCCGGCACCATCGACGGCCGTTGGTTCGCCATCGGGCGCACCGGCATCGAGCAGGCGTTCATGGCGCTGAACCGGGCGGTGTTTCAGCCGTCGCGCGTCGCCCTGCCCGACGACGACAAGCCCGCCAGCTAATCCCTAGATCGGAGTCCGCCCCATGAACCGCATCATCCTCGCGGCGCTGGCGCTCGCCTGCGTCGCCTCTCCCGCGCTGGCCGACGCCGGCACCGCAGTCACCTGGGGTGGCCTCGGCTTCATCGCCCTGATGGTCGTCCTCGGCGTCGCGGCGGTCGCCGTGATCCTGTTCGTCCTCGGCATCATCGCCAACGGCTTCAACCACTGAGGAGACAACCATGGACCTCGACAGCATGGCCGCGCACGCGACGACGCTCGCGCAGCAGGCCGCGAAAGGCGCCCTACACCGGCTGTGGACCTATGCAGCCGCCAACCCACGCACGTTTACGGTCGGCGCCATCAGCGTCTGCCTGCTCTCGGGCGTGATCGGCTTCGCCATCGGCGCGGGGGCCTGAGCGATGGTCGATCCCGTCGTCGTCTCCGCGGTCGAGGCGCACAACCCGCCGCCGGCCGGCACCGTCGTCACCACCACGACGGTCCGGCGCCGGTCCTGGAAGCTCCTGGCGCTCAACATCGTCAGCGGGCTCGCCTCGACCGTGCTGGCCGTGCTCGGCTACCTGCAGACGGTGAACCTCGCCGGCATCCTCACGCCGGAGAAGGCGCTGCTGTACGTCGTGGCGGTCAACGTCGCCAACATCGTCCTGCGCCAGTGGTTCTCCCCGCCGCAGGTGGTCGAGCAGCAGATCAGTACCGGGGGGCCGGGCTGATGCTCGCGCTCCTCGGCGGCTTCCTCGTCAAGCTCCTCGGGTCGGGCATCGCCGCCCCCGTCCTGGAGTATTTCAAGCAGCGCGACGCCTCGGGCCGGGACATCGCGGTCGCCGGCATCGACGCGGACCGCCAGCGCGATCTCGCGACGCTTCAGGGCGTGGTCGAGGCCAACAAGCTGAAGGTCGCGTCCCAGGCGGCCTACCCGTGGATCGTCTACCTGATCGCGGTCCCGCCCGCGATGCACGCGGCCGGCATCTACTTCGACAGCCTGCCCTTCTGGACGCCATGGGGCGCACACGTCGTCGGCGCCTGGGGCGTGCCGAAGCCGCCGGCTCCTTACGACGACTGGCAGGGCAAAATCCTGCTCTCATTCTTCGTCGTGGCCCCGGTGGTCCAGGCGATCCGGACCGGCGCGGCCGCGCTCGCGCGGCGCTGAGCGATGGAGTTCATCCAAGCCGCAGCCATTGAAGTGCCGACCGGCATCCCGACGGGTGCGGGCCCCGTCCTGCCCCCGGGCGTGGGCGAGGCCGCGACCCGGCTCGTCAGCGACGGCGGCATCCTCGGGGCGCTCCTTGTCCTCGCCCTGGCCGCCATCGTCCTTCTCGCGCGCGAGATGCACAGCCGGACCAACAAGTCCGAGGCGGCGCGCGAGGCGGCGCAGAAGACGCACGACGACGACCGGGAGGAGTGGCAGCGGCAGATCGAGTCGCACCATGAAAAGCGCGTCGCCGAGTTGCGGGACCTGGTCGCCGCGCTCAACAACTCGACGGCCTCGATGGCCGCCTTCTCGCAGACGCAGGCCGATCGCACCGCGACCTTGCACGAACTCGCGAGCAAGCTGGAGAGCGTGGCGCTCATCGCCCGCAACAACAGTGAGATGATCGACCGGAACCTGAAGGTCTACCAGGACCGCATCGGTGAACTGGCCGCCCAAGTCCGCGAGCTCTTGCGCGTATCGCTGAGGGCGGGTTCCGGCAATGGGGGCGTCTGATGGGGATCAGGGCCATGCTCGACGCTCTCTGGTCCCGCGTTCCGCCGCCACGAAGGCGGCCGCACCGGCGCCTCGGGCCGAGCGAGGAAAGCCTCCAGGCCGAGGCCGAACTCACGAAGCGCCAGGCGCAGGCGATGGACGCCAACAACCGGATTTCCATGGGCGCCGTCCTGACGGCCGGCCGGGCGATGGCGGCCGAGAGCAGCGTGCGGGCGATGCTCGGCGGCATGCTGGCCGAGATCGACAGAGGCAAGGACCGCGATGACCGGGCTTAGGCGCTTCCTGACGAACCGGCTGACGTGGCTGTCAATCGCCTACGTCCTCACCTTCTACCTGATCGCCCGCGCCGCGCCCGTCTCGACCCTGGCCGAGGGCGTGCGCACCGGCGTGGTGACGCTGGCCTTCATGGGGCTTGCCGCCTACGTCGGGGTTGCTGTCCGGGCGTATCAGGCCCACCGCTGGCCGAACGAGCCGCTCCTGGCCGCCCTCGGAACGTGCCTTCTCCTCGGCGGGCTCGCCTTCGGAGGGCTGTTTCAGATCCTCTGGCGGCTGAGCAATTTCGAGCTCTTCGTGGTCAACAACGACGTCTATTCCTTCACCGTCTCGCTGATGGGCGCGGGCATCTTCATCCTGATCACGACGCCCAACCTGTTCGGCCATGGCGTCTCGGGATGGTCTCGGTTCCGGCTCGGGCTGGCCTGGGTGCTGGCCGTGGTCTTCATCGTAGGGCTGACGGCGGCCTCCCCCGATCTGCGCTGGGTCGCCATGAAGCTGAAGCCGGCCCTGATCGAGACGACCGTTCCGTGACCCACCCCGAGCCCCAGAACCTCTGCGGGGTCTACATCCTGGCGGCGGCGCTGGTCGGCCTGATCGTCGGGACGATCACCTTTCGGAAGGGCCCGCCTCCAGGCTGACCCGCCCCCACCGCCGAATCTGTTCAGCCGGTCGCCCTTTCCAGCCCCGCCTTCAGCCCACCAGCATTAACCAGGAGGCTTTCTGCCCACGCTCAGCACGGTCAGGCTGGCGTTAGGATCAAGGGCGGCCTCTACAAAATCAATACCAGCCGCTCGAAATGCTCTTTGAAGCGCCCCGGATCGATCCATAATTAGAATGCCGAAATGCCCTCCGGCCATAATTCTGTTCCCAACTGCTGTGACTAAACCACTGCCCGTGATGACGTCTGCGATAGTTTGGGCATAAGATAAAGTTTCACCATCATCAAAAACATCGATCCTAATCAGAGGCTTGAGCTGTTCCGATTTTAATGACCGCGATAGCACCGCTGACTGTAATTCTGTCATAGTTCGGGGGCCAATTTTTTGTATTTGCAATTCTAATTCTAGGCTTCGTGCCCTAAAACGCTCTGCTTCTTTTTCTAAAACAGCGGCCCGTTCGTTGGCGCGGGCAGCGTCAGCCTTGGCACCTTCGGCGTTCGCGTTCGCCCCGGCTATCCTCTCGGCTGCCTCAGTCTTATATTGGTCGAGCTGGCGGTCCTTCTCTTCGCCAGAGGCGATTGAGAGCCGCCAGAGTCCGACGCTCGCCATTGCGGCCACGAACAGCGAGAGCAGGTAGATCCAATTTGTTACGGACAGCAGGCCATCGGTCGTCATGATTCCCCTTTGGGCCTTTCTGACGTTCTGCGCCGGCTTGGGTGCCTTGGGCATCCTTGTGACCTACTTCACCGTCAAGGATCTGCGTCGAATTCGTCGGAAAGGACGCTGACCCCCCTCGTGCTCCTAGCCCAAATTCCTGACCGCGAGAATGGCCGCGTCGCCTACGCGCTAGCCACCGCCGAACCCATCCAGCCCGCCGGCCTCGCGCCTGTCCGACGTCAGCACCT
>NZ_BPRB01000237.1 GCF_022179685.1 Methylobacterium trifolii | reverse complement strand
TCGGCGTGCAACTTTGGCTCTGACTCACTCTTGCTGATGCCGGCGGCGTTGAGGATGTGGACATCCACGATGGAGCCGCAGCATGCGCCCTCGCTTCCGATCGTCGAGCCTCGTACCCGCTGGATTCGTCGTCGATTATGTCGATGTCGGCGCCGATCGGACCGATCTGGTCGTGAGGTCGGGAGCCGCAGTGACGAGCTGCCCAGACTGCCGGACCCCTTCGCGTCGCATCCAAAGCCGCTACCAGCGCCGTGCCGCCGACCTGCCGCTCGGTGGCCGGCGCGTCGAGCTCCAGGTCGTCGTACGACGCTTCTGGTGCGACGCAGCTGCCTGCAGGCGGAAGATCTTCGCCGAGCGTTTTCCCGATGGCGTTCTTCCCGCCTTCGCGCGACGCACCTCGCGGCTTGAGCAGATCGTCCATCACGTCGGTCTCGCGCTTGGCGGTCGGCCCGGTGCGGGCCTTGCCCAGCGTCTCATGCTGCCGGTCAGTCGCGACACTCTCCTGCGCGTCGTCCGCCGACGGGCGACGACACGGTCCGATTCGCTCGGCGTCATCGGCATCGACGACTTCGCCTGGCGACGCAACCACCGCTACGGCACCCTGGTCTGCGATCTCGAATGCCGCCGCATCGTGGCGCTCCTACCGGACCGCGAACAGGCCACCGCACAGACCTGGCTGAAGGAGAACGCCTCGATCGAGATTGTCGCCCGCGACCGTGGCGGCGGATATGGTGAGGCTATCGCCCGCGCTCTGCCGCAGGCTATCCAAGTCGCCGATCGTTGGCACCTCATGGAGAACGCCAGCCGCGGCTTCCTCGACGCCGTACGCAGGTCGATGCGTCAGGTTCGCGAGGTCGTTGGCGCGGCCACCCTTGATCCGGCGCTCCTCACCGCGGCTGAGCGCATCCAGTACGAGGGTTACCTGCGGCGGGAAGAGGCGGACGCGGCCATCCGCGCGCTCGCCGAGGCCGGCGTCCCGATCCGCCGGATCGGCCAGCGCCTGGGCCACAGCCGCAAGGTGGTGCGTGCGGTCCTGCGTGGCGAGCGTACGGACGTCTTCCGGGTCCGCCAGAGTTCGCTCGAAGCCCATCTGCTCTGGCTCGATGCCCAGTGGGACGCTGGCAATCGCAATGCCACCGAACTTTGGCGGAAGGCGAAGGTGCAGGGCTTCCAAGGATCGCTCCGGGTCGTCGGGGAATGGGCGACGCGGCGCCGTCGCGCAGAGCAGGCCAACATCGAGCGGCTTCAGCGCGTGCCGTCGGCGCGAACCTTGGCACGACTGCTGACGACGGGTCGGGACCGGTTGACCAGGGCGGAGACGCTGACCGTGGCCGCCGTCGAGGAAGGGGTGCCGGCGCTGGTCGAGGCGCGCGAGGTGGTCGGCGCCTTCCAGACGATGGTACGAGGAAACGAGCTTGGCCAGTTCGAAGGATGGCTCAGGCGAGCTGAGGCGAGTCTCGTCGCCTCCTTCGCGCGCGGCATCGGTCAAGACCGAGCCGCAGTTCAGGCCGCGATCACGCTGCCGTGGTCGAACGGCCAAACGGAGGGACAGATCACCAAGCTCAAGCTTGTAAAGCGCCAGATGTACGGCCGCGGCAAGATCGACCTGCTCCAAGCTCGCCTGATCGGCCTCACGCCTTGAGGATCAGCGAAAGTGCGTCAGAGCCAAAGTTGCACGCCGAAACACACCCTGAACCTGTAGACCGTGCGCGACTGGGTGCTGGCCTTCAACACGGACGGTCCAGCCGGGCTGATCGGGCACACCGCTCCCAGCGCTCCGGCCGAGCTCAAGAAATATCAAGATCAAATCTTGCAATAAATCGCCTATATGACCATTGAATACTCAAATTACCGAGGTTCACTTTTTCGGTGACTGGCGTCTACGTCGCACCTTCGTTTTATCCGGCACAGGAATGTTGTTTTTGCTGTTCGCCGTCATGCGCGCGAGAACATTCTCGTCTACGCGTCGTTCCTGGGCCCCCCTTTGCGCAATACGCTTTTGATTGTTCCGCCAAATGGTAGAATAATCATGCTCTAGAATTGGCTCAATCGCAGCGTTAGATATATCGTAATTCACTATGACATCGCTCAATGTTTGGTTGATAAAGTCTGTTATTTTTGATATCCAATCCAGATGCTTGACAAGATATCTCAATACCATTCGGTCAAGCGCAACATCACTTGTTAATTCTGCAAGCTTACAATCCACAGTAAAATTAAGAAGAGTCTGTAGATGCGTCTCAAACTTGTCCATGTATGAAGTTATTTCATGCGATCCAGCTTTGCCCGTGCTGCAAATGTATTCCTGCAAATAATTGATTTCATCCCACGGATGCTCGCCATTTTCTTCAGGACTAAAGGGATAAACTTTCAACGTCATTCACTCCGACTTAAAGATCCTTTCACTTTACCTACCATTAATCCTCAAGATCAACTAGGATTTTTTTACATAGTTACCTTCACATGGTTGCATAACCGGTTTCGAAATTTTACAACACGCCCATCAGCCACGTGAGTTGATAATTCAATATTGACTTACCTTGCATTATTAGCGTATCAAAAGAATAATACTCATCAAATACTCAGATAAAATACAAATCCTCATTATTTATAGTAATTTTTATTGGTCCTTATTTGCTTAACCCAGCCGAATGGCGAGGTCAGCTGCCCGCAAGTGCGTATAGCGCGTGAGCATTCTCAACTCACGGTGGCCGGAGATGGCAGCCACCTCAACGACATTGAACCCTTTCTCGAACAGGCGCGATACGGCCTCGTGCCGAAGATCATGCAGATGCAGATCCTCAAGGCTCACACGTCGTCGCAGACGCTCCCAGGCGAGCCGGACGGCATTTGGGGCTGCCGTGAACACCGTGGTGCTGTCGCCTGTCCTGAGCCCTCTTAGAGTCTCGACGGCGCGAGAAGACAGGGGCACGTCGCGGCTGGTGCCGTTCTTCGTTTGGGGCAAATGCGCAACGCGCTTGTCGAGGTCGATGTGCTCCCAACGTAGGCCGAGCAGTTCACCTCGGCGCATTCCAGTCTCGATCGCAAGCTCGATCAGCGGGCGCAGGTAAGGCACGCGACCCATGTCGGCGGCGGCGAGCAAGCGCTGCTCCTCGTCGCCTTCCAGTCGTCGCGTGCGGCCTTTCGGGGCAGATGGCCGGCGCACGAGCTTGCAGGGGTTTTGGGAGAGGTGAATGTCCCACTCGCGGCGGGCAGTGTCGATGGCGTGCGAGATCGTGTTGAGCTCGCGGATCACTGTTGCCGGTGCGACCGTCTTGAGCCTCTCGTCGCGGTAGGCGGCGATGTCGGCGGTCGACAAACGGGTCATCGTTCGATGGGTGATGGCCCGGCGTAGGATAGCGTTGATGCGCGCAATCTCGGTCACTGCACTGCGCTTCTCCGGCGAGACCGTGTCCCGGTAGCGAGTAAGTATCTGGGCCAGGGTGGAGTTCTCAGCCAGCCTGGTGTCGGGCAAGACGCCGTTGCGGTCGAGTTCAGCTTCGAGGCTGCGCGCCCAGCGCTCGGCGTCAGTCTTGGTGTCGAAGCTCTTGGCTCGAGGTTGCATGCCCTTCCGGCGCACAGCAGCCTGCCAACGTCCGCGCAACTTCCTAATCGTCGCCATCGTGTTCGTGCGTCCAGTGATCCGCTGATTTACCTATCAAAGGACACCTTTGCCGGGCCGCAAAGGATTTTCCCTGGCTGGACAAGCTTCGACCCAAGGGCGTGATGCGGATGGCGGTGGTTCCAGAGTGCAAGGCTTTCGTCACGGGCGTCTTGGTCTGGGACATCGTATCCTGACCGCGCCATCCATGCGCTTTGCCGTCTGGTTCCTCGGGCTCGGAGCGCCCCACATCCTGCGCGATGGCTTTACCGACCGATCGAGCTGCCGCGCGATCTGCCGGGCACGAAGTCGAAGCTGATGCGCTCCGTCTTCCTGTTCTGCTACGGCGGCGCCTTCCGGAACTTCGGTGACCGGATCGCCTACAAACGCCGCGGCACGGGCCTCGCCGCTCTTGAACTGGTTCCTGCACGAGAGGCTGGCCTCTCGTCTCCAACCGGCTGAAGCGCGCGTGGATCAGACGATGCGGATCGACAGATCAGGCAGACCGTCGAGCTTGCCGAGGAGCACGTCGCCCCTGGACACCGCTCCGACGTTCTCGGGTGTGCCCGAATAGATGAGGTCACCCGGCTTGAGTGCGAAGGCCTCAGACAGTTTCGAGATCTGCTCGGCCACGCTCCAGATCATCTTGTCGAGATCGGAGTTCTGCCGCATCGTTCCGTTGACTGAAAGCGAGATAGCGCCCTTGCGCAGATGCCCGACCTGCGCGACGGGCTGGATCGGGCCGATGACCGCGGCATTGTCGAAGCTCTTCCCGATCTCCCAGGGCTTCTTTTCCGCCGCACTGCCGTTCTGAAGATCGCGGCGGGTCATATCGAGCCCGAGCGCGTATCCGAAGACGTGGTCGAGGGCCCGCTTGATCGGGATATCAACGCCACCCGAATGAAGGGTGGCGACGAGCTCGATCTCGTGATGGTAGTTCTTTGTCAGCGAGGGGTAGGGATGCTCCGCGACCTCGCCGACTGCGACGTTCTGGATCGCGTCCGTCGGCTTCTGGAAGAAGAACGGCGGCTCCCGGTTCGGATCGGATCCGCGCTCAAGGGCGTGCGCTGCATAGTTTCGGCCGATGCAGTAGATGCGGCGCACGGGGAAGACGCGGCTCTCGCCGAGGATGGGGATGGTCGTGGCCGGCAGGGCGAAGAGCGGATCGGGCGCGGGTAGCGCCTCCGCCCGGCGCGTGCCGCACGTCGTCGCCACCGCCGCGAGCGCGATCAGGTCTCGTCGGGACGTCCTCATCGTCGCCTTCCTTTCTAGCCGACCGGATTCCTGCCGGTGCCGATGACATTACCCGAAGGCCGGCCCCGCGCATGGGGGTGTTTCAGGTCCAAGCCGCGCCGGCGCGGGGCCCGAGATTCAGGCCCGAGCCAGCCGAGTCGCCTTTGTAGACGCCGCCGACCCTCTCGCCGCAGGCGGAGAGCCTCGGGATCGGAGCGTAGTTCTCGTGCATCAAGCTGCCGCCCTTGCTCACCTCAGAGACCGTAGCATTGCCCGTCCCCGACGGAACCGAACCATCGGGCGGTGCGCGACCCGGGTGCCTCCGCAGCACGCCCGGGCAGCTACCGATCCGTTGAAACGCGACCACCGGCAACGCCCAGACCGCGTGCGCCGGCAGTGCGGTTGACGACGCCAAAGCGCAAAACGGCCTGCTCGAGATAGTCGACCGCGTCGACGAGTTCCCGGCGGGCCTCGTCGACGACGGCCGCCTCATCGTCTGGACGAACATCCGCTAGCTTTACGGCGGCGATGAGCACCCGATCGCGTTCATTCTCAATTTGGCGATCCCGTTCGACGTGCCCGCGCACGTCCGCGTCGAAGGCCTCGATGATCTTCCACGGCAGGTCGTCTCGCAGCCCTGAGCGGGGATAGCCTTCAGCGAGGCGACGGGCCTTTTCGGCCGCCGCCCGAACCAGATCGGCTAAATCCATGCGGGGATTCTCCCTACAGCACCGACGATGACCGGGCTTCCTGCAGCCGCGATCGGGCACCGAGCGCAGCTACGTCCGAAGCGCATCATCGGATGAATCAGACACAGGGATTTGCTGAGCTACAGGACGATGTCGGCACGCAGCCTTATGCCATATCCAAAGCGAGACGTGCGCCCTTCGAGCGACCTGTCATATCGTCATAGCCCGCGACCGTGAACGGCTGGCGCTCGAACGAATCGCAACATCAAGGCGTGGTGGCCGGCGGGGCGGCGGTCTTCGACAGCAGCCAATCGGGACCGAACATGTGCGCGTCTTTGAGGCCTTTGCCTTTCGGTGCCACCGACAGGGGTGGGTCCAGTTGATAGACGAGGGTCCACGATCCGCCGGGATAAGCCGTGGCTTCGTATTTCGCCTTAGCGGTCTCGGGGGCGCCGAGCACGGCGATCCAAGTTAACCGACGACGTTCCGTTTCGCTCAAGGCCTGCAAGATCCAGTAGACATTATAGCCTCCACCCGAAAAACCGTAAAACGCCGTGACGTCGTCCCGGCGCTGGAATTTTTCCAGGGCGAATATCGTCTGTGGGCTGCGAGATCTGCTGCTCCCCCCACGATCGCCCGAGATGTCCAGCACCTCGCCGCTGAACCCGACGCGATGGGCGTATTGTGTCGCCGCCGCCTCGTGAAGCGCGCCCTTTGGGTAGTCCTTCGGATTGCCATCCTCATCGGGAAAGCGGCCGCTGTTGCCTCGCAGGATGAGCATCGTCGGCATCCCTGGCCTCCTCCCATCGACAGGTGCGGCGCCCTCCGAGGGCATCGGTTCGGCATCGAGACGCGCACAACAACGGAGACTACTCGATCCGACCCGATCGATGACGATCCGACACGGCCGCCACTTCGACCGGCAGGCTGCATGATCGCATGGGAACCGAAGGCTGGCGAGGACCGAAATCAGATCTGGGCACCCTCCGCGGACGTCGTCCAGGGCATTCGGGCAGCCTGAAGCTGTCTATCGATCCGGCATACGCTGGACATACTCCAAAGCCACATGCACTGTCATCGTGGGAAGCAAACCGTCGCGAGGTGCGTTGTGGCCAAGCCGAGCTTCGATTGGATGTGGACTTATTTCCCAGATCACGGCAAGTATCCGACATTGAAGGATCTATTCGGCTGGCTCG
Source organism: Methylobacterium trifolii (assembly GCF_022179685.1). Taxonomy (GTDB): domain Bacteria; phylum Pseudomonadota; class Alphaproteobacteria; order Rhizobiales; family Beijerinckiaceae; genus Methylobacterium; species Methylobacterium trifolii. The sequence goes on along the minus strand of NZ_BPRB01000237.1, from coordinate 709 downwards.
GCGGCGGCCTCAAGCGAAACATCGATGAGCCCGGCTTCGGTCCCGCCGGCAATACGTGCGCTGCGCGCATGTCGCGAGCGCTCAACTACGCCAACCATCCGATTACGGCCAAGCAGATCAAACAACTGAGTCTCAATGCCTTGCTGGGCGACGACAAGAAGCACTACCTGTTTCGCGTGCGCGAACTCCGAACCTACCTGACCCACACCATCGGTGTGACGCCCAAAACGGTGAAGAAGGATTTTCAGACGGCATTCGCAGGCGAGCGTGGCATCGTCGCTTTCCGCGTCGCCGGGTGGCAGAGTGCCTCCGGTCATATCGCCCTCTGGGACGGATCGTCCTTTCGGGAGAATGACCACGACGATTACCGCGCGCAGCAGGACGACCCGAGCACGGCAGAAAACGAAGGCACCGTGGAGGAGATGGTTCTGTGGCCCCTCTGAGACCGATGTGCCGAACACTGGGTCTGGCCCTTCTTCTTGAAGCCTTGCCCGGATCGGCCCTCGCGAAGCCGCTACCGCGAACCCCGCCGGCGGAAGACCTTGCCCTGGCACGATCCTACGTGCTCGCCTCCTGCCTCATGGTCCGATACCCCGACACGCCGATGGCGCGTGAGGCGGATGCCTGGGCGGCCGGGCTTGTCGAGAACGGCCACATACCCGGTGCAGTCTACAAGGACTTGGCGGAGATCGGCCGCACACGAGCGCCC
>NZ_BPRB01000236.1 GCF_022179685.1 Methylobacterium trifolii | reverse complement strand
GGGTTGGGGTGAGGGACCCCGGTCTCTCCGGAGAAGTCGCATCCCTCACCCTGTCCCTCTCCCGCACGGGAGAGGGGACCCGCGCCGCGTCCCACATCGTCGCGAGACGGGTGGATACGGTCGGCGTGGCCCGACGTGCCCCGCGCCTACCGGTCGTTCTCCGTGGTGAGCGCGTCCAGCCGGGTGCCCTCGCCGCCGCCGCCCTGCGGGTCCAGGCTCACGCCGGGCGAGGGCGCGTCGGTGAAGACGATGCCGGCCGCCATCAGGGCGCTGCGCAGGGCCTCGACCTGGCCGGAGGGCGGATCGCCGTGGCCGCCCTCGAAGGCGCGCACGAAGCCGGGCTCCAGCCCGACCTTGCCCGCGAGGTCCTCGGCCGACCAGTCCAGCAACCCGCGGGCCGCCCGCGACTGGGCCGGGGTCATCGCGCCCTGCGCGAGCCCGCTCGCCGTGCCTTCGTCCGATCCGGCCACGTGATCCTCCCTGCATCCATGATGAGCTTACAACGGAAGGGGGCCGCGTTCGTTTCCGGCCGGCTCCCGCCGGCACGAAGTTCGGCGGGGACGGCGGGGAAACGGCCGAATGCTCGGCCTTGACCATAATTGTGCTGAAATCTTATCGGATCGGCAGGTCCGCACGCCATCCGATGCAGAATCGATCGACGGCTGCGACCGGGCCTCGGCGGCTCGGGGATCGACGACGACGCGCTGATACGCGAGCGAGAGGGGCCATACCATGAGAGCGTTGCTAATCGCCGCATTGGCCTGCACCGTCGTTGCCGCTGGGCTGACCACGGCGACGGAGACGCAGGCCCAGAGCGGGAACATCACCGGCTTCGGCAAGGGCAACCGCCGGCCCGGCGGCGAGGAGAAGAAGGAGCAGTACATCCCGGCCGCCAAGGCGACCGAGAAGCAGTTCCCCCTCGATTCGACCTGGACCGCCGTGAGCCTCAACGGCAAGACCTTCGGCGGCGCGGACCGTCCGAGCTTCATCATCGACAAGCAGTACCGGGCCCGCGGCTACGGCGGCTGCAACACCTTCGCCGCCACCGCCTTCCCGCTGCGCGAGCAGCACCTCGCGGTCGGCCCCCTGGCCCTGACCAAGAAGCCCTGCGACAAGGCCCTCCAGGCCCTCGAACAGGCGTATTTCGTGGCGCTGCGCACCACCGCCCAGTGGGACCTCGTCGGCTCGCAGCTCGTGCTCAAGAGCCCGAACGGCGAACTGAAGTTCGACCGCGCCCTTTAAGCCTCCGTTGACCACGCGCGCAGGGCGCCCGGCCGGATTCAGCAGGCCTTGAGGAGCCCGGGTGCCTCCTCCGTCCGAACGGGCGGACGGGGCGGCAAATGGCGGTCAGGGTCGGGTTTCGGCAGGGTGCGCCCTTGCGCGATGGCGTGCGGACGGAGTCCCGCTACGTCCCCCTGCGCAGCCTCCACCCCGCCGCCCTCTGGCTCGCGGCCGGCTCCCCCCTGCTGGCGGCGCTGCTCCTGCTCGGGGCCCGGATCGGCGGCTGACGGATAGGGCGCGCGTCCCTCTCCCGCAGAGGGGGGAGGGCAAGGCGCACATCGCTGCCAGGACGTGCCGCCGGCCTCTCGTCTCCCTTGTGGCGCTCGTGTATTCACCCATCTCGCGACGCTGGCGGGCTGTGCGCGGGTCCCCTCTCCCGTGCGGGAGAGGGACAGGGTGAGGGATGGGACCTCTCTGGAGAGACCTTTGTCCCTCACCCCAACCCTCTCCCGCACGGGAGAGGGAGCCGCGCTGCGTTTCGACCGAACCTACCGCGGGCCTTTCCTCCCCCTTTGCGGGGAGGGGAAATACGTTCCGGAACAGAAACTCATCCGGCCACGGGCCATGTCCGACTTTGCCGCGCCGCGGCCGATCCTCCACGTCATCTCGGGCCTGCGCACCGGCGGGGCCGAGACCATGCTCGTGGCCCTCTGCCGGGCGCTCCAGGCGCGGGGCCTGCCGCAGCACGTGGTCAGCCTGACGCCGGACGGGCCGAACGCGCCGGTCCTCGAAGCCCTGGGCGTGCGCGTCCACGCCTTCGCCCCCCGCGGCCTGCCGGGGGCGGGGATGAGCCTGCTCCGCCTGGCGCGGCTGATCCGGCGCCTGCGCCCCGCGGTCGTCCAGGGCTGGCTCTATCACGGCGACCTGTTCTCCGCCCTGGCCCATCGGTTGGCCGGCGCCCCGCGGGACACGCTGCTGGCCTGGGGCCTGCGCAACTCCGACATCGACCACGCGCGCTACGGCCGCCTGCTGCGGGTCGGCGCGCGCCTCTCGCCCTGGCCCGGCGTGGTGATCTCCAACAGCCGGGCGGGGGCCGACTTCCATCGGGCGCAGGGCTACCGCCCGCGCCGCATGACCGTGATCTCCAACGGCATCGACACCGCCCGCTTCCGGCCCGACCCGGCGGCGCGGGCCGCCTGCCGCGCCGAACTCGGCCTTGCGGATCGTGACGTCGTGGCGGTGCATGCGGCGCGGGTCGACCCGATGAAGGACCATGCCGGCCTGATCGCTGCCGCCGCCCGGACACCGGAGGTCCGGTTCCTGCTCGTCGGCGCCGGGACCGAGGCGCTCGTGCTGCCGGCCAACGCCCGCGCCCTGGGGCGCCGCGACGACGTGGAGCGGATCTATGCCGCGGGCGACGTGGTGGTCTCGTCCTCGGCCTTCGGCGAGGGGTTCTCGAACGCGCTCGCCGAGGGCATGGCGGCGGGCCTCCTGCCGGTGGCCACCCGCGTCGGCGACTCCGCCCTGATCCTCGACGGCCTCGGGCATCTGCTCGAGCCCGGACGGCCGGACGCGCTCGCCGCGGCCCTGCGCGGCGCGGCGGCGCAGGATTCCGGCGCACGCCGGGCCGAGGGGCTCGCCGCCCGCGCCCGGATCGTGGGCGCGTTCGGGCCGGAGGCGATGGCCGAGCGATTCCTCGCGGCCTGGCGCGAGGCCGGGGCCACGCCCTGACGGAGCGCGGCATCGCGGGGCGCCGAGAACGGCGTTTCCCCGATACAGGTCGCGGCAGTACGAATCTTCTACGGCCGCGCCGATGACGTCCGAAACCGAGAAAAGAATTGTCGTGTCCGGTGCTTAGGTCGATTGCCTGAGCCGGGACGACGCGATATCCGGTCCTCCCGACGCGGCCCGCCGACAGGATTTCGCGACGCCCGTCCACGGGGTCGCCGGCGGCCGAGAGCCGCGACCCGACACCTTTGCCGACCAGGAGATTCACCGATGGCCGATTCCCTCGAAACCACCGCGCCGCGCAAGGTCGGCCACGGCCGGGTCTACGGCTCGATCACCGAGACCATCGGCAACACGCCCCTCGTGCGCCTCAACCGGCTGCCGCAGGCGCGCGGCGTCGAGGCCGAGATCCTGCTCAAGCTGGAGTTCTTCAACCCCATCGCCAGCGTGAAGGACCGCATCGGCGTCAACATGATCGACGCCCTCGAAGCCTCGGGCAAGCTGAAGCCCGGCGGCACGCTGGTGGAGCCGACCTCCGGCAACACCGGCATCGCGCTGGCCTTCGTCGCCGCCGCGCGCGGCTACCGCCTGATCCTGGTGATGCCCGAGACGATGTCCCTGGAGCGCCGCAAGATGCTGGCCTTCCTCGGGGCGGAACTCGCCCTGACGCCGGGCCCGCAGGGCATGAAGGGCGCGATCAGCAAGGCCGAGGAGCTGCTCACCGAGATCCCCGGTGCGGTGATGCCGCAGCAATTCTCGAACCCGGCCAACCCGGACATCCACCGCCGGACCACGGCCGAGGAGATCTGGAGCGACACCGGCGGCCAGCTCGACGCCTTCGTGGCGGGCGTGGGCACCGGCGGCACCGTCACCGGCGTCGGCGAGGTGCTCAAGCCCCGCCTGCCGAACCTCAAGGTCTTCGCCGTCGAGCCGGAGGATTCCCCGGTGATCTCCGGCGGCCAGCCCGGCCCCCACAAGATCCAGGGCATCGGCGCCGGCTTCATCCCCGAGAACCTGCACACCACGATCCTCGACGGCACCCTCAAGGTGACGAACCAGGCGGCCTTCGAGACGGCGCGGGAACTCGCCCGCCTGGAGGGCATCCCCGGCGGCATCTCGACGGGCGGCAACGTCGCCGCCGCCCTCGAACTGGCGGGCCGGCCCGAGTTCAAGGGCAAGCGCATCGTCACGGTCGCCTGCTCGTTCGCCGAGCGCTACATTTCCTCGGCGCTGTTCGAGGGCATCGGCTAACCCCCGTCCCCCCGGCGCTGCGACAGTGGCGCCGGGGTCTGCGACGGCCCGGACGCAACTCCGGCCCCACCGAACCGGTTGTTCCTCCAACAGAGTGAGGAACAGCCATGACGGACCAGACGCGCGACCGGCCTTCCCTGAAGGACTTCGACGCCTACGCCGACCGGAACGGCCAGGGTCTCGGCCAGGATTCGCCCCTCGACGTGGGTCTGGCGGCCAACACCCAGGCCGACCTGAAGGGCGACCCGGCGGGCGAGGCCGAGACCGCCCGCATCGCCTCCGGTCTCAAGGGCGAGGACGCCAGCGACGCGACCGAGGCCGAGACGCCCCCCGACAACCTGCGCAAGATCCGCGGCGAGGCGCAGCCCGGCTCCTCCGCCGCCGAGGCGATCGACCGCGCCACGGCCTCAGTCGGCCAGGACGACGGGACGCGCTGATGGCCCGCGACACCACCGAAATCTCCCAGACCGTCACCCGCAAGCCCGACGATGCCGTGGGATCGCCCGGCGCGCCCGCCGCGGGCGGCGGTCACCACACGGCCGAGCAATCCGCCATCACCGACATGGGTGCGGGCGGCGCGTCGGATGCCGAGCGCAAGGCGGCGTGGAGCGCCGATGGCGAGCCCGGCCAGTCGCCGCCGGTTCCGGGCGGCGCTTCAGGGGGCCATTCCGACCGGAAGGCGTCGGGCGGCACGCAGGCCGGCGAGACGATCGCTGCCGGACACAGCAAGGCCGAGCGCGAGGGGAACGCATGAGCGACGAGCCCAGGACGGACGAGACGCCGCCCGCGAAGAAGCCCGCCAACGCGGCGCCCGACGCGGTGATGGATCCCAACGAGAAGACCGAGGGGCATCCCGGCATGGGCCCCGAGGGCAAGCCCTCGAAGGAGAAGGACACCGATCCCGGCGGGGGATGAGGTTTTAGACACGAAGAAGGGCCGGGCGCATGGCGCCCGGCCCTTCTTCGTACGTACGACCCGTTGACGCTCAGACGGCGCCGGTCACGGCTTCCTTCGAGCGCTCGAAGCGCTTGCGGTCGTTCGGGTCGAGGTGGGTCTTGCGCAGGCGGATCGACTTCGGGGTGACTTCCATCAGCTCGTCGTCCTGGATCCAGGCGAGCGACTTCTCCAGGGTCATCCGGATCGGCGGCGTCAGGCGCACGGCCTCGTCCTTCGAGGTGGTGCGGATGTTGGTGAGCTTCTTGCCCTTGAGCACGTTCACCTCGAGGTCGTTCTCGCGGTTGTGCTCGCCGACGATCATGCCCTGATAGACCTTGGCGCCGGGCTCGATCATCATCGGGCCGCGGTCCTCCAGGTTCCACATGGCGTAGGCCACGGCCTCGCCCTTGTCGTTGGAGATCAGCACGCCGTTGCGCCGGCCCGCGATCTCGCCCTTGAAGGGCTCGTAGGCCTTGAACAGGCGGTTCATGATCGCGGTGCCGCGGGTGTCCGTCATCAGCTCGCCCTGGTAGCCGATCAGGCCGCGGGTGGGCGCGTGGAAGACGAGGCGCAGGCGGTCGCCGCCGGACGGGCGCATCTCGATCATCTCGGCCTTGCGCTCGGACATCTTCTGCACGACGACGCCGGAATACTCCTCGTCCACGTCGACCACGACCTCCTCGATCGGCTCCAGGATGCCGCCGTCCTCGTCCTTGGACAGCACCACCCGCGGACGCGACACGGCGATCTCGAAGCCCTCGCGGCGCATGGTCTCGATCAGGATCGAGAGCTGCAGCTCGCCGCGCCCGGACACGTAGAAGGAATCCTTGTCGGCCGCCTCCTCGATCTTGAGGGTGACGTTGCCCTCGCCCTCCTTGAACAGGCGGTCGCGGATCATCCGGCTCGTGACCTTGTCGCCCTCGGTGCCGGCCAGCGGCGAATCGTTGACGATGAAGGACATGGTGACGGTGGGCGGGTCGATCGGCTGGGCCTGGATCGGGGTGTCCACCTGCGGGTCGCAGAAGGTGTCGGCCACCGTGCCCTTCACCAGGCCGGCGATGGAGACGATGTCGCCCGCCTCGCCGAGTTCGATCGGGGCGCGCTCCAGGCCGCGGAAGGCCAGGATCTTGGAGACGCGGCCGGTCTCGACCAGCTTGCCGGTGCGGTCCAGCACCTTGATCGATTGGTTGGGCTTCACCGTGCCGGACGCGATGCGCCCGGTGATGATGCGGCCCAGGAACGGGTTGGCCTCCAAGAGGGTGCCGAGCATCCGGAACGGACCCTCCTCGACCTTGGCCTGGGGCACGTGCTCCAGCACGAGGTCGAACAAGGGTGCGAGCCCGTCCGTCTGCGCGCCGTCCGGGGCGGTGGCCATCCAGCCGTTGCGGCCGGAGCCGTAGAGGATCGGGAAGTCGAGCTGTTCGTCCGTGGCGTCGAGCGCCGCGAACAGGTCGAACACCTCGTTGACCACCTCGGTGATGCGCGCGTCCGGCCGGTCGACCTTGTTGACGGCCACGATCGGCTTGAGGCCGATCTTGAGGGCCTTCGAGACCACGAACTTCGTCTGCGGCATCGGCCCCTCGGCCGCGTCCACCAGCACGATCACGCCGTCCACCATCGACAGGATACGCTCCACCTCGCCGCCGAAATCGGCGTGGCCGGGGGTGTCCACGATGTTGATGCGGGTGTCCTTCCAGACGACCGAGGTCGCCTTGGCGAGGATGGTGATCCCGCGTTCCTTCTCGAGGTCGTTCGAATCCATCGCCCGCTCCTCGACCCGCTGGTTCTCGCGGAAGGAGCCGGACTGCGACAGCAGCTTGTCGACGAGCGTCGTCTTGCCGTGGTCGACGTGGGCGATGATGGCGATGTTGCGCAGCTTCATGGGGTATCCGAAGCGAGAAGAACCCGCCACGGGGCCGGCCGCAGATGCGGCCGCCCACGCCGGGTGCGATGGCGGATTCGTGCTATTGCGTCGCAATATAAGGTGTGAGGCCGCCCGGCAAGGGCGGATCGCTCATCCCGGGGCAATCGCCCAAGGGGGGCCCAAGGGGGGGCCAAGGGCGCTTGCCCCGGTTCCTTGCATGGCCTCGATCGCCGGCGCCCGCATCCGCGGGCTCAGGCCGATCCTCCGCTCCGTGTTTTCCGAGACCGGAAAACCCGCTCCGCGGGGCGCTCTCCGCGCCCGAACGCCGCAAACGCGGCGTCAGGAATCGTTACGGCTCATCCCTTCAACGCAAGCGGCAGGGCGAGGAGGGCGAGCGGCAGGGCCGCGAGCGCCGCCGGGCGCAGCCAGCCGGGGCGGTAGGACAGGAACGCGACGACGAGGAGCGCCCCGCCGGTCAGCGCCCCGATCCACTGCACCGGCCCGAAGTTCCAGCCCTCCAGGGCGATTGCCGCCGCAAGCGACAGGCCGATCCCGGCCCATCCCGCCGCCCGCAGGGACCGCGCCCGGCCCGGCGGGACGCGCCTGAGGAAGGCGTCGCGGTGGTGCCGGTCGAGGCTCAGCGCCAGCGCCGCGAGGCCGGAGAAGCACAGGGCGAGGTTGAGCCCGAGGACGACCGGGTTCATGCCCGCAAGGCCTCCTCGCCCGACAGGTCCTGCGCCGGCCGGGCGGCCCGCGCGCCGAGCGGGCTCCGGCCGGCCTTGTAGGCGGCACATCCGAACAGGAGCGCGACGGCCACCATCGCGATGTCGAAGGCGGGCACGGGGCTGCGCCCCACGGTGGCCAGCCCCACCAGGGGCACGGCGAGGTAGGCGAGGGCCGCCAGCCCCAGCCCCTCGCGCCAGGCCCGGTCCTGCGGGCGCAGGGCGCCGGCCAGGGCCGCGAGCGCCCAGGCCCCGAAGAAGATCCGGATCTCCCAGTCGGCGCGGGCGGGGAGGTCCGGCGGCAGCAGGCGGTTGGCCAGGAAGAAGGCGGCGATCCCCAGGGGCAGCCCGGCGATGGTGCCGAGGTTGAGGATGCGCACGAGGCGCAGGCCCAAGCCCGCGGGCTCGGCACCCTTGGGCGCCCGCGCCACCCCCCAGAGCACGAGGCCCGTGCCGACGGTGGCCGCCCCCATCACCCCGCACAGGACGAACAGGAGGCGCAGGGCGCTGCCGGCGAAATGCGCCTCGTGGATGCCGACCATCACGGTCGAGGTCGTGCTCGCCGCCCGCGTCGGCGCCATCCCCGCGGTGCCGAGAATCGCGCCGGTTTCCCCGTCGAAGGTGATCTGCGGGTGCTGGTGGGCGAGCCCGTGCGGCTCCTCGAAGGTCGCCACGGCGGTGGCTGCCGCATCGCCGGGGTTGTAGACGGCGAAGGCCTCCGGCGCCTCGCCCTGCCGGGCGATGGCCTGCGCCACCATGGGCCCCAGCGGCGCGAGCGTCCCGGGTCGGCCCGCCGGCGCCCGCATGTCCGCCATCAGCCCGGCCTCGACGTAGAACCGGGGCGCCTCCGCCCGGTAGGCGGCGACGAGCCCCCAGGGCATCAGCATCGGCGCCAGGGTGACGAGGCCGGTGTAGACGATCATCAGGTGGAACGGCAGCGCCAGCACGCCGACGACGTTGTGCGCGTCGAGCCAGCGGCGCTGGGTGGTCCTGGCCCCCCGCCGGAAGGTGAAGAAGTCGGCGAAGATGCGCCGGTGGGTGACGATGCCGCTCATGAGCGACACCAGCAGGACCAGGGCGCAGAGGCCGACGATCCAGCGCCCCACGGTCGGGGGCATGCCCAGCTCGAAGTGGAAGCGGTAGAGGAAGTCGCCCCCCTTGGTGGCCCGCGCCGTGGACGGCGCACCGGTCGCGGGGTCGAGGAGCGCGTTGTGGAACGGCCCTTCGAGGCTCTTCCACCAATGCACCTCGATCAGCGGCGTCTCGGGCCTGGGCAGTTCGACGTACCAGCCGGCGGCATCCGGCATCTGCCGCTTGAGGTAGGCGGCGGCCATGTCCGCCGAGCGGGCCGGGTCGGCGGTGGCGGCCGTCAGTTCGGGGCGCATCCAGCGCGAGATCTCGGTGCGGTAGTAGCTCGCGGTGCCGGTGACGAAGATCGCAAACAGCACCCAGCCGACGACGAGGCCGGACCAGGTGTGCAGCCAGGCCATCGACTGGCGGAATCCCTGCCTCATGCCGCAGGCCCCGGAGCGGAAAACCCGCCGGCGAGCCACAGGGCTGCGGCCAGCGCCAGCCCGACGAGGCCGAGGGTGAGGGCGGCGCGGCCGAGGCTGCGGGCCGCGAAGACGTAGAGCGCCAGGAGGGTGATGACGAGGAAGCTGAGCAGGGTCGCCGCGGTCACGGCCTCGGAGCGTACCAGCGGCAGCGTCAGCGAGAGCAGGGCGGTGAGCAGCGAGGCCACGACGTAGCTGCCCAGGCTCGCCAGCACGACGCGTCCGGCCACGCCGAAGCGATAGGCCGGGCCGGACCACCTCTCCTGTCGTGCGCCCATCGCGGCCTCCACGAGTTTCTTCGACATGCTTGCGGAAGGCGGGGTAGCAAGCCCGCGAAGGTGGGGGCAACCGCTATGTTTCGGAACGATTCCAGTGTGGGCGCAGCCCCTTACGGCCCCGGCGGCAGGGATGACATCGCCTGCCGACACGTGCCCCGCCCCGCGCGCGGTCCGCACGCGGATGGGCTAGGATCGGCGGGGGCCGGTCCCGATCGCGTTGCAATCGGGACCGGCCCCCGCTCTTGTCGTGACGCGCGCTCGTTCGCCGAACCGGCCTCCACGTCGACGGAGCGCGCTCCGGGCCCACCGCCCCGGCCGAACCCCCGCGAGACCTCAGCGACCCCGTGACACACGCAAAGCCCGACCCGGCCCGCCCCCCGATCCGCTTCCGCGGCCGCTCGTTCATGGCCACCGTGCTGGCGCCCCTGCCGCCGGTGGCGGACTGGCTCGCCGACCTCGACGCCCTCGGCCGGCGGGCGCCCGCCTTCTTCGCCGGGCGGCCGGTGATCCTGGACCTGTCCGGCCTCAGCCTCGTGCGCCAGGACCTCGTGGACCTCGTGGCGGACCTGGCCGCCCGCGACATCGCCATCCTCGGCATCGAGGGCGCGCCGCCCGCGATCCTCGCCCCCGGCCTGCCGCCACCGCTCTCCGGCGGGCGCCCGGCCGGCGAGGTCGAGACCCCGGGCGAGCCCGCGCCGCAGACCCCGCCCCCCGCGGCCGCCCGCTCGCTGATCCTCGACGCGCCGGTGCGCTCGGGCCAGGCGGTGCTGCATCTCGACGGCGACGTCACGGTGATGGGGGCGGTAGCCTCGGGCGCCGAGGTGATCGCGGGCGGCTCGATCCACGTCTACGGCCCCTTACGCGGCCGGGCGGTGGCGGGGGCGGCCGGCAACCCGCAGGCCCGGATCTGGTGCCGGAAGTTCGAGCCGGAGTTGGTCGCCATCGACGGCCTCTACCGCACCGCCGACGACCTCGACCCGGCGTTTCGCGGGCAGGCGGTGGAGGTCCGCCTCGTGGAGGACGCGATCCGGCTGGTGGCGCTGGAGCGCGGCTGATGGACCACGCCGCGGAGGGAGGCCGGCTATGGCGCGCGCCTTCCCTCCCCCCTCTG